>NZ_JBSHNP010000050.1:0-73604 GCF_053604675.1 Lacinutrix salivirga | reverse complement strand
ACTAGTCTGGTTTTGACAGGCCAAAGTAAAAGACCCATTAGCATCATCTATTGCTCCAGAACCATCCACAACAAAATATGTACTAATATTTGCATCGCATAAACGAATGGCATCCACGCAGTCGGCTTCGGCTTGGATTTGAGAGTAATTATTTATACTATATAGTAAGCAGATTGCCACGAGTACTACTTTGTTTTTTAAAAACAAAGTACTAATCTCGCAATGACACTTATTATTATCTGAGTATTTTTTTGGTGATGATAGCTTCAATTTAATTTTTTGGTTTTTTTAATCTTCATTATCTATAATTTCAAACTTAATAAAAAAAGAACTAGTCTGTATTTTTAACTATAAAATAACAGCTTATTTGAAAATTAAAAAGCATCCTTTTCAGGATGCTTTTTTTATTATTAACACGTATTGAGATTCCTATTTAACTAAAAACCATTCCGTTTAATTTAGAAGACTAAACATTGAATGTCTTCGTTAATGCTCTTTAAAATTTTAAGAACCACACATTAAACAATCGTCGCCTTCTGCTTCTTTTGCTTGTGCGATTAAGGCTTTCATTTCTTCTTCAGACATTGGTTCTACTTCTACACTTTCCGATTTTTGCTTTGCAAATTTCTCGGCAGTTTTAGCTGCTTGTTGTTGCTTTTGTGCTACTCCATCGTTATCTACAGTATCTGCTACAACTTCTGCAACTGGTTTTGCTTTTGCTACTCTAGAAATAGTTACTTTTTTAGCATCTACTGCACTTTTAGTACGTAAATAGTACATACCTGTTTTTAAGCCACTTTTCCAAGCGTAGAAATGCATAGATGTTAATTTAGCCATGGTTGCACCTTCCATAAATAGGTTAAGTGATTGTGACTGATCGATAAAGTAACCACGTTGGCGAGACATGTCTATAATATCTTTCATAGACAGTTCCCAAACTGTTTTGTAAAGGTCTTTTATCTCTTGAGGTATATTTTCTACGCCTTGTATAGACCCATTAGCACGCATGATTTCGTTTTTTAAATCTTCGTTCCAAAGTCCTAAATCTACTAAGTCTTCTAATAAATGTTTGTTCACCACAATAAACTCTCCAGATAATACACGACGTGTATAAATGTTAGACGTATAAGGCTCAAAACACTCATTGTTTCCTAATATTTGAGATGTCGATGCTGTTGGCATTGGTGCAACTAATAACGAGTTACGTACGCCATTTTTAAGCACTTGCTTACGTAGTTTTTCCCAATCCCATCGTCCACTTAAGGTATCTTCTTGAATGTTCCATAAATTGTGTTGGAACTCTCCTCTACTAATTGGAGATCCTTCGTAGGTTTGGTATGGTCCATCTACTTTTGCTTCTTCCATACTTGCAGTTACTGCTGCATAATATAAAGTTTCAAAAATATCTTGGTTTAATTGTTTGGCTTCATCACTTGTAAAAGGTAAACGTAATTTTATAAACGTATCTGCCAAACCTTGTACGCCTAAACCAACTGGTCTGTGACGGAAATTAGAGTTTTCGGCTTCTTTTACAGGATAGTAATTTCTATCTATTACTTTATTTAAATTCTTTGTTACACGTTTTGTTATGCGGAACAATTCTTTATGGTCAAATTCTCCATTTTTAACAAACATTGGTAAGGCAATAGAGGCAAGATTACATACAGCTACTTCATCTTCTGAAGTGTATTCCATAATCTCTGTACATAAATTTGAAGAACGAATGGTTCCTAAATTTTTCTGGTTAGATTTACGGTTTGCGGCATCTTTATACAACATGTAAGGTGTTCCTGTTTCGATTTGAGATTCTGTTATCTTCTCCCAAAGTTCACGTGCTTTTATGGTCTTACGTCCTTTACCTTCAGTTTCGTATTTAGTATATAATGCATTAAACTCTTCAGAATGTACATCGCATAATCCAGGACATTCGTTAGGACACATTAATGTCCAATCGCCATCTGCTTGCACACGCTCCATAAATAAATCTGGCATCCACATGGCATAAAATAAATCGCGAGCACGTAACTCTTCTGCTCCATGATTTTTCTTTAAATCTAAGAAATGAAAAATATCTGCATGCCAAGGCTCTATGTACATTGCAAAACTTCCTTTACGTTTTCCGCCTCCTTGATCTACATAACGTGCAGTATCATTAAATACTTTTAGCATTGGTACAATACCATTACTTGTTCCGTTTGTGCCAGCAATATAACTTCCTGTAGCACGAATATTATGGATAGATAATCCTATTCCTCCTGCAGATTGAGAGATTTTTGCAGTTTGTTTTAATGTATCGTAAATACCATCTATACTATCGTCTTTCATGGTTAATAAAAAACAAGACGACATTTGTGGTTTTGGTGTGCCAGAGTTAAAAAGTGTAGGTGTTGCGTGTGTAAAGTACTTTTTAGACATTAACTCGTAAGTCTCTAAAGCGGCTTCTAAATCGTTACTGTGAATACCAATAGATACTCGCATTAACATGTGTTGCGGACGCTCAGCAATTTGTCCGTTTAATTTTAAAAGGTACGAGCGTTCTAAGGTTTTAAAGCCAAAGTAATCGTAACCAAAATCGCGATTATAGATAATTGCAGAGTCTAATTGCTCTTTATTATCCATAATTACATTGTACACCTCATCACTTAAAAGAGGTGCTTTTTTACCTGTACGTGGATTTACATACGTATATAAATCCGTCATCACTTCGCTAAAGGTCTTTTTTGTGTTTTTGTGTAAGTTAGAGACTGAAATACGAGCTGCTAAACGTGCATAATCTGGATGTGCAGTCGTCATTGTTGCTGCTTGCTCTGCTGCCAAATTATCCAATTCGCTTGTAGTTACTCCATCGTACAATCCATCAATTACTCGCATTGCGACTTTAATTGGATCTACAAGTTCATTTAGTCCATAACATAATTTACGCACTCTAGCTGTAATTTTGTCGAACATTATTGGCTCTTTCCTACCATCTCTTTTTAATACAAACATACTTTACACAGTGTTTTTAATTTTCTGAAGTCACCACTTACAGAAAAGGATTAATTAATTATCTATTATCAGTAATTAACTGATTAATAGCGAGTTATTTATTTTTAATTATTAAAATTGGGTAATACGTTTTTATCTGAAACACCAAAGTGTTACTGAAAAACATAAAATCAATTAAAATACTATTGTTTTTGTTTTGTTATTTGATTCTAGAAATCGTCTGAACCAAAATCATATTTATTTGTTTCTTCTTCTTTGTTTAAAACACCAGCTTTTTGGTATTCTGAAACGCGTTTTTCGAAGAAGTTTGTTTTTCCTTGAAGCGAAATCATATCCATAAAATCAAATGGATTTGCTGTTCCGTATTCTTTTTCACAACCTAAATCTTGTAGTAAACCATCGGTTACAAATTCAAGATATTGCGACATTAATTTAGAGTTCATACCAATTAAACTTGCAGGAAGAGACTCTGTAATAAATTCTCTTTCAATATTTAAGGCATCTACAATAATTTCTCTTATACGTTCTTTTGGCACTTTATTTACTAAATGATGCTCGTGTAAGTGTACTGCAAAATCACAGTGCATTCCTTCATCACGAGAAATCAACTCGTTAGAGAATGTTAAACCTGGCATTAAGCCACGTTTTTTTAACCAGAAAATAGAGCAAAATGATCCTGAAAAGAAAATACCTTCTACTGCTGCAAAGGCTATAAGTCGCTCTGCAAAGCTTGGAGATTCTATCCATTTTAGAGCCCAGTCTGCTTTCTTTTTAATTGCAGGAAAGGTTTCGATAGCATTAAATAATTGTGCTTTTTCTTTTTCGTCTTTAACGTAAGTATCTATTAAAAGCGAATAGGTTTCACTATGTATATTTTCCATCATAATTTGGAAACCATAGAAAAATTTAGCTTCGGTATATTGTACTTCGTTCACAAAGTTTTCTGCTAGGTTTTCGTTTACAATACCATCACTTGCTGCAAAAAAGGCTAAGACGTGCTTAATAAAGTAACGTTCATCGTCATTTAATTTTTGAGTCCAGTCCGTAAGATCTTGGTGTAAATCAATTTCTTCTGCTGTCCACATACTTGCTTCAGACTTTTTATACCATTCCCATAAATCGTGATGTTGGATTGGGAAAATTACAAATCTATCTTTGTTTTCTTGTAAAATTGGTTCGATTGCCTGAGACATATTGTTGTGGTTTTTATTGTAATATTTAAACGAAAATTTCCTTACTCTTGGGACTAACAAAGATTGAAATAAATCTAGGATTTTTAAAGGTGCTTTGGTGTAAATCTTTCCAAAGTTTTTAACATTGATTGTTGAAATGTAAACCTACAAGCGGATTTTATTGAGGTTGTTGCATGTTCAATTTTTTAGAAAATTTTTCTATTTTTTTGTTGTCGGATAATCCTGCATTACAACCTAAACTATTTTCCTACACAAAGTAAAAAAACAAAAAAAGTGAGCGTATTAATACGCTCACTTTAATTTAAAATAACTAAACTTCATCTAATGAAAATGAAATTACTAAAACAAGCTTCCCTGTTTTAAAAATTGATTAATAGCTAAACCTAATATAAGTGACTCCCTAGATCACAATGGTTTATATTTTTAAATTTAAAAAAAAACCTTTAGTAATTTTAAAAAAATGTATGCTTGGTAGTAATTTATGTATAATTGGTTATGCTAAATATTACTTTAAAAAAAACGGCAAACCTATCTAATCACACACAAAAACGAACCACACATACATATTTACTATTAATTAATAAATAATAATTTTATCTTTAAGTCTAAATTTTTAATTATGCTTACAGCAGTAATTGTAGATGACGAGCCTAAAGCCATACAAGGTTTAAGTTGGGAACTTTCTAATTTTAGTGATGCCATAGAAATTGTAAACACCTTTTCTAGTCCAGAGCTTGCCTTGGAGTATTTGCATAAAAATAAACCAGACTGTTTGTTTTTAGATATACAAATGCCAACTATGGATGGGTTTCAGTTTTTAGAAAAATTAAATACCGATACTATAGGTGTAATTATAACAACTGCTTACGATGAGTATGCAATAAAAGCATTAAAAAATGAAGCTATAGATTACTTATTAAAACCTGTAGATTCCGACGATTTAGAACTAGCAATTACCAAATTAAAAAAGCATCAAAAACGAGTGCTTAGTGCAGATAAAATTGAAGATATTTTAGTAAACTTTACCTCTAACAATAACAGTAAAAAAATAACTATTAATACCGAAGGTAAACTGTTATTTTTAAATATAGACGATATTATTTTTGCTGAATCTGATGGGAACTACAGCACCTTATTTTTAGAAAACCAACAAAAAATTGTGGTGACTAAAAAACTAAAAGAAATCTGCCAGTTATTACCAGATACAAGTTTTTTTAGAATTCATAATTCTTATGTAATTAATTTAAGAAAAATTAAAGAATTTTTAAAAAGCGATGGTTATGTTATTATGGAATCTAACCATAAAATACCTGTTGCCAGACAACGTAAATCCGATTTTTTAGAAAAACTATAATTTTTTTATGATTACACTTCTCGCTAAAATAGCAAACTACAAATTAATAGTAATATTCGTTGCTATACTGCTTTGTTATACTGCAAATGCTCAAAAAACTCAAGACGATTTTGTGGTTTTTGCAGACAGTCTAATTGAAGTTGGACATAAAAATTATACAGATATAGATTATGCTATCTATAAAAAAAAGTACGACACGCTCAAAATGCGTGTTTTTGAAGCGAAAAGCATACAAGCAAACTATCCTGAAGGTGAAGCCTATGCCAATATTGTACTAGGAAATCAATATAGAAATAAATCCCTTTTTAAACAATCGGCTGCACTTTTAAATAAAGCATTAGAAATTTCTAAAGTCAACAATCTTGTGGAGTTTGAAGTGGTAAGTTTAAATATGCTTGGTGTTATAAATCGCAGGCAAGATAATATTAGAGCTGCATTAAATTACCATCATGAAGCGTTAACTCTTGCAGAATCTCAACCTAAACTCACTAAAAGTTTACAAAAAAGTATTGCTGTTTGCCACAATAGTATGGGTAATATTTATTTAAGTATTAAACAATATGATTTGGCTTTAGATGAATTTAAAAAATCGCTAACCATAGAGCAGAAAGCAAATAACAAACTAGGATTAGCTATTAATTACCATAATATTGGGATTATTTATGAGGCTGAAGATAAACTTGACAAGGCTTTAGAAAATTACAAAATCTCGTTAGAATACAACGAGTCTATAAACTCAGACGTTGGTAGAGTAATTTGTAAAAATAGTATTGGTGCCATTTACCTTAAGCAAAATAAGCCTAAAGAAGCTTTAGATATAATACAACCTACCATTGAGTTAGCAGAGAAAATTCAGGATCAATTTTATATCTCTTCTGCCTACCTTACTTTAGGATCTGCATTAAATGCTTTAGGCAAACTAGACAGCGCAAAATTAAATTTAGAAAAAGGGTTGGCTGTTGCCGAAAGCTATAATTTTAAATCTGGTATTGCCTCTGCTAAGTTTGAATTATCAGATATTAACCAAAAACTAGGCAACATAAATTTGGCTTTAAACCAGTTTAAAGAAGCTGTAAACTTAAGTGAAACCATTACAAACGAAAAAACTGCACAATATGTTAATACGCTAAGGTTTCAATATGAAGCCGAAAAAAAGAATAGTCAAATCCAGGCTTTAGCTAGTGAAAATGAAATTGTAAAGCTAAAACTTAAAGAAAATAAAAAAACATGGCTTTTTGCCTTACTCGGTTTTTTACTTTTTGTAGGTATTGTGTTTGCTTATAGCCGACAACGCCAACTTAAAAACGAGAAGAAAATTTTAACCTTGGAGCAGGATATGTTGCGCAGTCAAATGAATCCGCATTTTATTTTTAACTCTTTAAATTCTATTAAGCTTTATATTATTAATAATGAAAAGGAAAATGCTGTGTATTATTTGAATAAATTTTCGAAGCTAATTCGTAAAATTCTTGTAGCTTCAACAGAAAAAGATATTTCTTTAGCCGAAGAAATTGAAACTATGAATTTATATATGAATATTGAAAATATTCGTTTTTCTAACGAGATAAATTATACCACGCAAATTTCAGACTCCATTCAATTAGACACTATTAAAGTGCCTTCTTTAATACTTCAACCTTTTTTAGAAAACGCATTGTGGCATGGTTTATCCTCTAAAAAAGGGAATAAAAACATTGTACTTAATGTAGAAGACTCTAAAGAAAACTATATTACAATTACCATAACAGATAATGGGATTGGTCGCAAAGCCAGTGCTGCTATAAAAGACAAAAAGTTACTTAAACGCAAATCGGTTGGGATAGATTTAACCAAAGAACGTTTAACTAACTTTTATAAGGGTTCTGATGCTATGTTTTCTATTATTATTGAAGATTTATACGATAGTGATGAGGTGCCAATAGGTACTAAAGTGGTATTAAACATCCCAATTGTGTCGTCTAAAAATTTAAGATCAGCTTAATAGTTTTACTAATGGTATATTTCTAAATCTATCATTTCGTGCTCATCTTTATCCCAAGTTGCATTCATTTTTAATAGGTCGCAATAGCTATAATTTCTATTAATTTTCTGGCTATTATTATCTTTATCCCAAATGCCAGCCCAATATTTTTTACCATTTACTTTATAGACTTCAATGTCTGTGAGGTTATAACCGTCACGTTTCATCTTTTTATGTAAATCTCCAAAAGCATTATTGGACAATGCGATTGCAAATTTCCCTGTTTGTCCTTTAACCCAAACTCCAGACCATTTTGTTATATTATTTACTGTATGCACTTCAAAATCTATAAGTTTATAGCCAGATTTAGATAGTTTTTTAATTTTCTTTGCAAAATCTGTAGCATTATAATTTCTAAATAGTGCATATCTCCCAGAGCCATTAACAAACAAACCATCCCATTTTCGTTTACCATTTACCAAATAGGTTTCTATATCTATTAAACGGAATCCTTTATTAGACATTTCCTTCCATTTTGTATTAAACTCTTTTGTACTGTAAGACCTCCACATTGCGCTTTTTGTTGCTCCTTTTTTAAATATTCCAGACCATTTTCGTTTGTTATCGTCTCTGTAAGTTTCAATATCTTCACAATGGTAGCCAATACTTGTTAGCTTTTGCCACTCTTTATAAAAGGCCTCTTTTGTATAACCATGTCTTATTATAGCATCGTTAACATTTTTTCTCCATACTGCTGCAGTTTTTAAATCATTACAGTCGCTTTTAGCGCATTTAGCATTTACAGCTTCTGGATATGGCGTGCAACTTAATCCAATAGCTTCTACTATACTTTCGAAAAACCGAGTTCTTGAAGTGTGACCAGTATTGCTCATTATTATAATACCATCTCTAGTTATAGGATTATAAAACATTGTGTTTTTTAGATTTTTATGCGAACCTCCATGACCTCTCCACCTTACACCACATATAGTCGTACTTCGCATCCCGAAATCATAGCCTCCATTACCAGAAAGCCCTGTGTATAATGCATCTGTGTTTTCTAAAAGTTCTTCGTTAATTAAGCCTTGCATAAATCTAGTAGCATCTTCTATATTAGAGATCCAGCCACCAGCAGGTAAAACCCACATTTTACTATCGTCTGCAATTCTTGCAACATCGCCTTTGCAGTTTTTATTGTATCCAAACCAATCGTTATTAGACACTCTTAAGCTTGATAATCCTAATGGATTTTTTATAGTATTATTTACCCAATTTTGGTACCCATTTGGTGTATTTTCGTGGATTGCAGCTCCTAATAAATTATAGGCAAAAGAGGAGTATAAAAATTTTGTTCCTGGAGTAAAATCTAATGGTGCGGATTTAAAAACTTTTACAGACTGTTGTGGATTCCAAATTGTTTTGAATTTATCTCTGTAACTAACTTTAGTATATCTATATTTTGTATTACCAGTTCCACTACCATATTGTTGTATTCCACTCCTGTGGCTTAATAAGTGGTCTATTGTTATTTTAGAATTACTTGGCCAATAGTTTACGTAATCGCTAACCTTTGTGTTGCGTTCCATATCTCCATTTTCTATAAGTTGAAATGCAGCAACTGCTGTTAATACTTTTGAAATGGAAGCCCAACGCATTGGTGTTTTGGTAGTAATTGGACTATTTTTTTCTCTATTAGAATATCCATACCCTTTTAGATGTGTTATTTCTCCATTTTGAACAATACCAACAGCAACACCTACTAAATCTTGTTTAATCATTTGTTCTCGTACAGCGTTATCTACTGCTGTAATAAAAGGGTTTTGAGCAGAACTTTCTATTGCTTTCTCTTTTGTTGAAAAAGACATCACAACACAAACTATTAGTGTTAAAACTAAAAACCTCTGTGTTTTACTATAGTTTAAAGTACTCATAGTTTTATTGTTTTAGATTGTTAAACTTCATCGCTTCAACATACGTCCACATTTCGTCTGCATCAATATTATTAGCGTTAATATTTACTGCAAACCTGTTATTGTATAAAAATTCCATTTTTAGTCGCGTTCCAGATTTTGGATATGTGGTGTAGCGCTCTTTTATAGTAATATCACCTCTTTTATATATTTTTTCGTAGCTGTTTTCGGTTTCTTTATCCAGGCTCATATTCTCTATCATTTTATACATGTAAACAGCAGCAGCTCCACCTCCTGCACCATCAATGATTTCGACTTTAAATTGTTTTTGTATGTTTTCGGCACTTTTATATTGTAAGTTTATAGTACTAAAATTAACCATACCATTGTTCCCTAAAGTATAGGACGTACGTTTTAAATCTTTAAGTTGGTCTGGCATCCAAGCCTTTAAAACTTCTTTTGTAATGGGTTCTTTATCTACTAATTTCTGTACTTCTTTTTGAGCATCTTGGACATTGCTTATAACTTTTGAAGCATTTTTGGCATTATTTACGGTTTCTTCTATTTTAGAAAATGTAGAATTTTCTTTTTTACAAGCAAATAAAGTAACTAATAGAAGTGTGAGGAGAATTGATTTTTTCATTGTTTTCTTGTTTTAAATAAATACATATACTCTTTATGTTATTTATTTAAACAAGGTTAACATGGCAATACGATTTCTAGTAAATAGAAATTATTTTTTTAGTTTTTGAGCTGTTTTTTCTAATTCGGCATACCAATCTTCACCAAATTTTCTAATTAAAGCTTCTTTTACAAATTTGTAAACAGGCACTTGGAGTTCTTTACCTAAGCTACAGGCATCGTCGCAAATTTCCCACTGGTCGTAATTCACAGCAGAGAATTCTGTATAATCTTTAACTCTAATAGGATATAAGTGGCAAGACACTGGTTTTTTCCATTGTATTTCGCCTTGGTTGTAGGCTTCTTCTATACCACAAAGTGCTGTTTTTTTATCGTCAAAAATAACATACGCACAATCGGCTCCATTAATTAAAGGTGTTTCTAATTCGCCATCTGGAGTAGTAATATAAGTGCCTTGAGCTTCAATAGCTTTTATGCCTTCGCTACGCAAAAAGGGTTTTATTTTTGGATAAATGTCTTTTAGTATTTGTGCTTCGGCTTCATCTAAAGGCGCTCCAGCATCTCCATCTATACAACATGCACCTTTGCATGCCGACAAATTACAAACAAAATCGTTTTCTATAATAGACTCTGAAACTATTGTTTTACCTAATTGAAACATTTTTTACTGCACCTAATGATTAGTGCAAAGGTAAATGATAATTATAAAAATCACTGACTTTAATTACACATAAACTTTACATTAATTTAATGCGATATATTGCTAATATGCCGTACTTTTGCAAAAAATTTAGCGAAATGACATTGGATTTTAATTTCAAACAAATACTTACAGCCTTCATGGTGCTTTTTGCAGTAATTGATATTGTAGGTAACATCCCAATAATTATAGACTTACGTAAAAAAGCAGGTCACATACAAAGTGAAAAAGCATCAATAATTGCAGGAATTATTATGGTTGTTTTTTTATTTTTAGGTCAACGTATTCTTGGATTTATTGGCGTAGATGTTAACTCATTTGCTGTTGCAGGTGCTTTTATATTGTTTTTTATTGCTCTAGAAATGATTTTGGGTATAACACTTTATAAAGAAGACGATACAAACCCTCTAACCGCTTCTGTGTTTCCATTAGCATTTCCATTAATTGCAGGACCAGGAAGTTTAACAACTTTACTATCTTTAAGAGCAGAATTTGATTTAGAAAATATAATAGTTGCTGTTTTTTTAAACGTAATTGTTATATATATTGTACTTAAAACCTCTAAAAGAATTGAGCGTTTAATTGGACAGAACGGAATTAACATAATCCGAAAAGTCTTTGGTGTAATTTTATTAGCAATTGCAGTAAAATTATTTGCTCACAACTTTAAATTGCTTTTAGCATAAATTTTTTATTATGAAACTACTCACATACGTATTATCAGTTATTGCCATAGGTTTAATAATTTTTAATATTACTAAATTAAATACTTCCACTTTATTTGAAGGTGAAAGTTTAGTGGCAATAATTACTATTTTTGCAGCATTATGTGCGATTTTAATGCTTCAAATTTTAAGAATTTCTAAAAAAATTGAAAAACACTCTAAAAAATAAAAATACTTTAGACTGCCTAATTATTGGTGGTGGAGCAGCTGGTCTTTCCTGTGCTTTGGTAATGGGTTCTGGATTAAAAAAACCTTTTGCCGAAGGAAAAAAAGTGGCTATAATTACACATCAAAAAACGTCTCATTTACAAAATGCCTTGTTTAATAATGTGCTTGGATTACAACCTGGCACCTTAGGAAAAGACCTACTAGAGGATGGGAAAGTGCAATTAGAACATTTGTATCCTGAAGTTTCTCAAATTGACAATGAAAAAGTAAAAACTATTACTCAAACTAATGTAGGTTTTGAGGTTACTACAAACAAAAATACTTATACTTCTAAAATTGTTGTTGTTGCTGTTGGCTATACTAACTTAATGACTATTAAAGGATTAGAAACTTATATTAAACCACACCCAAGAGCTGCAATAGAAAAAGACCGAATTTGGTTAGAAAACGAAGACCATTTAATAGAAAACGGATTGTATGTTGCAGGCACTTTAGCAGGTTGGCGTAGTCAATTTGCCATAGCTTCAGGAAGTGGAGCACATGTTGCTACAGATATTTTAACTTTGTGGAATAACGGAAAACAAACTAAAATTCACGATAAAGTTTAATTGTTATTTTTAAACAATTCCAACTCAATAACCTCATCAATCATAACATCTTTTTGGTTTAGCACCTCTTGGTAAGCGCCTTCGCCAAACAACTGCTCTGCTAGTGTTGCTTTGATGTAATGTTTAACCTCTTCGCTATATGCCACAAAAGTGACTGTTCTAGGACTTGTACGTAGATTAATAAAATCTTGAAATGCGATAACAACATCATCACTAACCTCAAAATTGGCTATAAAATCGTCTCTATTATAATCTTTGTAAATACTTCGGTCTAGCTCTAACTGCTCAAAAACAAAATTATTAATATAGCCTCTGCGTTGCAAATAGGTAATAGTTTCGTTTTGCATTCCAGAATCTAGTGGCACAAATACATCTGGAACAATACCTCCTCCTCCATACACAATTTTTCCTTTTGGAGTTGTAAATTTAAGAGAGTCTGCAATTTCAATTTTTTCGGCATCTTCTAACTCACCACTATAAAAACGTTTGTAATAATCGTGGTAATAATCTTCATTTCCCTTATCGTAGGAGCGTTGTATAGAGCGTCCTGTTGGCGTGTAATAACGAGACACAGTTAATCGTACAGCACTACCATCTCCTAATTGCATTTCGCGTTGTACTAACCCTTTTCCGTAAGAGCGTCTTCCTACAATGGTTCCTTTATCGTTGTCTTGTAAAGCACCTGCAATAATTTCACTAGCTGAGGCAGAATTTTCGTCTATAAGTACATATACTTCGCCTTTTTCGAAAATACCTCGTTTTGTAGCATAGCTTTTTTCGGTTTCTCCGCTTTTATTTTTTGTAAATAAAATGAGTTTATCATCTTCTAAAAATTCATCTACAATTTGCTCTGCAATACCTAAAAAACCACCTGGATTATCTCTTAAATCTAGTGCAATTGAAGTTGCACCTTGTTTTTTGAGTGCTTTTAATTCTTTTATAAATTCTTTATAGGTAGATTCTGCAAAACGGTTAATTTTTATGTAGCCTAAATTTTCGGTTAACATATAGGAAACATCAACACTTTTTATAGGAATAACATCTCGAGTAACCGTAAATTCTAAGAGTTCTGGTTCTCCTTTACGATACACTTCTAAAATAATATCTGTGTCTTTAGGTCCTTTAAGTTTGTCTAAAATATTGGTATCGTCCTCATAATCTTTTCCAAAAAGCGAATCGCCATTTGCTGTAATAATTCGGTCTCCTCCTTTTATTCCTGCTCTTGCGCTTGGTCCATGAGCGATTGGTCTAATTACAGTAATAGTATCGTTATAGGTATAGAAACTAATACCAATACCAACAAAATCACCTTTCATACTTTCGGTAACAGATTGGAGCTTGTCCTTTGGAATGTATGTAGAATGTGGATCTAAATTTTTAAGGATTCCGTTTACTGTAACATCAACGATGCTATCGGTATTTACATCATCTACGTATTCGTAATCTATATAATCGATTAAACGATTTAGCTTTTCTTTTTTGCTATTTGCAGTAAATAAACGATCGGATTTATCAGAAAAATTTAAGTTCCCTCCAATAAATATCCCAGCTGCTATAGCTGCTCCAATTATAAGAGGTAAAAATTTTCTAATATTTTTCATTTATGCTTTAAGGTCTTCAATTAATTCTAATTCTATACCTGCTTTTTTTAAAAATTGTAATCCAGAATCGTCTTTATAACCTTCGTGGTAAACAACTCTTACAATTCCTGCTTGGTGTATTAATTTACTACATTGTTGGCAAGGTGATAGAGTAATATACAATGTTGCACCTTTACAAGATTGAGTTGAAGCTGCTACTTTTAGAATGGCATTCGCTTCGGCATGTAATACATACCATTTGGTATAGCCATCTTCGTCTTCGCAATAATTCTCAAATCCTGTTGGTGTACCATTATAACCATCGGAAATAATCATTCTATCTTTAACGATAAGTGCACCTACTTTTTTGCGTTTACAATGAGACAATTCTCCCCATTCTTTGGCTATTCTTAAATAAGCTTTATCGTATCTTAATTGTTTTTTTTCGGACATTTAATGATTGTTAATTTGCAACAAAACATTAGTAATATATTACATTACAATATAACGAAGATAATTGGTTACTATTTTAATAACTAAGTAAGTTTAGAAAATTTTGGGAAAACTTTAATGTTTTTCTATAAAAAGTCGCTATTTAAAAGCATTGGTACTGTTAATCCTACCACAATTGCAGATATGACCATGACCCAATCTCTTTTAGAAAATCTAAACACAATTTGAGTAACATAACCTAAAAATAAAACTATAAATACAATTATTATTTGAGCTAACTCAATACCTAAAGCGAACTCCAAAAGTAGAACTAATTTATTATTGGATTTACCTACCATCATACTAAACTGTCTGGCAAAACCCAAACCATGGATAAGTCCAAAAAACAAAGTACTAAAAAATAATAATCCTATTTTTTGTTTTTGAGCGCTTTTTCCTGCTGTAAAAATATTGAAAATAGCAACGAATAATATAGTAACAGGAATAAGAAACTCTATTAAACTGCCAGATATTTTAACCACACCATAAGCTGCTAATACAAGCGACAATGTGTGACCAACGGTAAATGTAGTGACTAAAAGCAAAACACGTTTCCAATCCTTAAAAAGGTAAGGTATGGTTAATACCATTAAAAATAAAACATGATCGTAAGCATTAATGTCTAAAACGTGATTAATACCATATTTAACGTTAAACCAAAAATTTTCGAGCATAGTATTTGTTGTTTGGGAAGTCAAATATAAATAAAAAACCTTAACATTATTGTTAAGGTTTTTTATGCTTATTAATTTAGTATGCTAAATTTTATTAATAACTGAAAACTATAATTTACGCCCAGAATTTTTCAATTTCCTCTAAGGATTTTCCTTTAGTTTCTGGTATAAATTTATAGGTTATAAATACTATGGTTAGTATAAAACCTATAATAAATCCAACAGGTTCAAAGACGTACTTTAATCCACAAAACCCTTATCGAATAGAAATGGTAATTAAAGGTGGCTTATATTTATGTCACAATTCGTATTGTGCTAGCTACAGGATATCTGCACTTATGTCCACAAGTAAAGACTCAGGATCGAACCACTTAGGATTTAGAACAGTTGCCACTGTAGATATGCTTTCTAATTAGTAAACTAGAAATTAGAAATAAAACAAAAAACCACAAATAATTAAAATTTAATAATTTGTGGTTTAAACATGTACTCAAGGTGGGAATCGAACCCACACTCCCGAAAGAACTGGATTTTGAATCCAGCGCGTCTACCAATTCCGCCACTTGAGCTTTTTAAGAAGCACAAAAATAAATTTATTTTAATTAAATCCCTTAAAAACAGCATCTAAAATGCATCATAAATGAAAAAAAATCATAAATTTGCACCTCGTTTAAAAAAATACGATTTAATACGTTAAAAAATAACAAGTTAACCATGTACAGTACCAACACCGAAGCTAAAATTTTTTCATGTAAACAAAGTGAGGTTTTAGCACAAAATATTGCTAACGCTTACGGTACTCATTTAGGCAATGTTATTACATCAACTTATAGTGATGGTGAATTTCAACCATCGTACGAAGAGTCTATTCGTGGCACACGTATATTTATTATTGGCTCCACTAATCCTGGACCAGAAAATTTAATGGAGATGTTGTTAATGATTGATGCTGCTAAACGAGCATCTGCAAGACACATAACAGCAGTAATGCCTTATTTTGGTTGGGCTAGACAAGATCGAAAAGACAAACCTAGAGTCCCAATTGCAGCTAAATTAGTTGCAAAAATGCTAGAAGCAGCAGGAGCAACTAGGATTATTACAATGGATTTACATGCTGATCAAATACAAGGTTTTTTTGAAAAACCAGTAGATCATTTATTTGCCTCTACAGTGTTTTTACCATATTTAAAAAGCTTAAATTTAGATAATTTAACCATTGCTTCTCCAGATATGGGAGGATCTAAACGAGCTTACGCCTATTCTAAAGCCTTAGAAAGTGATGTTGTAATTTGTTACAAGCAACGCGCAAAAGCCAATGTGATATCGCATATGGAATTAATTGGAGATGTTACTGGTAAAAATGTTGTTTTAGTAGATGATATGGTGGATACTGCAGGAACATTAACCAAAGCTGCAGATTTAATGATGGAGCGTGGTGCATTAAGTGTTAGAGCTATTTGCACACATCCTATTTTATCTGGAAACGCTTACGAGAAAATAGAAAAATCGAAATTAGAAGAGTTAATAGTTACAGATTCAATTCCCCTAAGCCAAGAAAGTAAAAAAATAAGAGTAATTACTTGTGCTAATTTATTTGCAGAAGTAATGCAAAATGTACATTATAACAAATCTATAAGTTCAAAATTTTTAATGTAATAAACTTAAACAATCAGTAAACAATTAAATTAATATAAATAACAATTATGAAATCAATTACAATTAACGGATCTCAAAGAGAAAGCGTGGGCAAAAAAGCAACAAAAGCCTTACGTAATGCTGGTCAGGTTCCTTGCGTATTATACGGAGGAGACAACTCAGTGCATTTCTCTGCACCAGAATTAGCTTTCTCAAAATTAGTATATACGCCAAATGCACACACAGTTGTGATTGAGCTAGATAATGGTACTAAATTTGACGCTGTTTTACAAGATATACAATTTCACCCAGTAACAGATAGAATTTTACATGTAGATTTCTATCAATTATTTGAGGATAAAGAAATTGCACTAGATATTCCTGTAAAACTATCAGGTAATTCTAAAGGTGTTAAAAATGGTGGTGTATTAAGAAGAAATAATAGAAAATTACGTGTTAAAGCGCTTCCTGTAAACTTACCAGATTTTATAGAAATAGATATTACGCCTTTAAAAATTGGTGATAAAGTTTATGTAAGAGAATTAGAAAGTGAAAAATACAGTTTCTTACATGCAGACACGACTGTAGTATGTCAGATTAAAACATCTAGAACTGCTATTGCAGATGAAGAAGATGAAGAAGAAGCTGAAGGAGCTGAAGCTGTTCCAGCAACTGAAACAGAAGATGTTGCAGCTGTTAAAGAATAGATATTACTCTAATTAACAACAAAGAAAGCATTTTGATTTATTCAAAATGCTTTTTTATTTTTACAAAAAACAAAACTTCTATGTGTCGTTTTTTTAAAACCCTTTTTAAAAAGAAAGAACAACAAGATCCTATGAAAAAATTTTTAATAGTTGGTCTAGGTAATATAGGTGAAAAATATGCCAATACAAGACATAATATTGGGTTTAAAATTCTTGATCATTTTGCTAAAAAAGAAGCACTTACTTTCCAAACTCAAAAACTCGGAGACATTGCAACCTATAAGCTAAAAGGAAGAACATTTATTTTTCTTAAACCAAATACCTATATGAATTTAAGTGGAAAGGCAATAGTATATTGGCTAAACAAAGAAAAAATTCCTCTAGAAAACCTGTTAATAATTACCGATGACTTAAACTTACCTTTTGGAAGTATCCGTATAAAAACTAAAGGTAGTAATGGTGGACATAATGGTTTAAAAGATACGCAGAACAAACTTAACACCACAAAATACAATAGATTTAGATTTGGTATTAGCGATGCTTTTAGCAAAGGGAGACAAGTGGATTATGTCCTTGGTGAATGGACTGAAGAAGAAAACAGTAAACTCCCAGAACGATTAGACCAATCCTTGAAAATTATAAAGTCTTTTGGAACTGCAGGTATATCGAATACCATGAATGACTTTAATGGAAAATAAAGTTTGAATATTATTTACAAGCACCAATTTATATATAAATTTTAAACCATACAAAACCTGTAGTTTAATTTTTTAAAGTCGCAAAATATTAACTTATAAATCTTTTGTTAAACACTCACCTAAATCAATAAACTTAGATACAGTTTCTTAATTAAGCAAATTTGGGATAAAAATAAATATTATTACTCAAGAGCGTACTAATTTAAATTACAATACAAATAAAGTATTACATTTTATATAAATATATTATGTTTTAATAATATTGTTACTTTATAATTATAACACTTTAATCATTTTTTTAAAAGTTAAAAACCCAAAATTCTCTAAATATCAAACTATTTTTATTATTTTTAACAAATTTTTTTACATTATTATATTATTAAATCCATTTAAAAATATGAAAAAAACTACTTTTAAGCACGTATTATTTTTAATACTATGCTTACCTATGTTACTTATAGGTCAAGAAAAAACAACATCGCAAAGCGCAAGGTGTTTTACCGATGTTTATAACGCTCAATTATTAGAAAGCAATCCCAACATGATGGGTAGTGAAGCTTTTAGAGTAAATCTTCAAAAACAAATTGAAAAACAAAGAAGCCAATCAGGAAACAAGATGGTTGTTATTACAATTCCATTAGTTGTTCATGTATTACATAATGGAGAACCTCTAGGAACAGGTGCTAACATTACAGATGCTCAAGTAATCTCTCAAGTAACAGTTTTAAATCAAGACTTTAGACGCTTAGTTGGCACGCCAGGTTATGTTGACAATGGGTTAGGAGTGGATACTGAAATTGAGTTTGTAATGGCACAACGTACTCCAGATGGTTGTCCAACAAATGGAATAAACAGAGTTAATATTTGCCAAGATGGTACAAACAGTGCTGATGTTGATTTTTGGAAAACTCAAACATTTTGGGATCCTGCTAATTACATGAATATGTGGTCTTCAAAATATGTTGGAGATTTAGGAGGTATTTTAGGATTTGCACAATTCCCTGGAGGTCCTGCAAATACCGATGGTGTAAGTGCTGGACATACGTTTTTTGGTAGTTCAGATTTTAACGATGGAACTTTTAACACTTCACCACCTTACGATAAGGGAAGAACAATGACACATGAGGTTGGTCATTACTTAGGCCTATTTCATACTTTCCAAGGTGGCTGTAATGGAGGTGATCAGGTTGATGATACACCAGCTATAGCAGGACCAAATTATGGTTGTGCTACTGGAGCAGACTCTTGTACTTCACCAGGATTAGATATGGTTGAAAACTATATGGACTATTCAGACGATACATGTATGAATGCTTATACAGCAGGCCAAAAAGCTAGAATGCAAAGTGTACTAGCTACTGCTGTTAATAGATCTACGCTTGGCGCTTCAAATGGAGCTACACCTTTAGCTTCGGTTACAAACGATGCAGAACTTAGTATAGAATGTTTAACTGTAGCAGATTGTGCTCCAGAATTAAATGCAAATTTAAAAATTGTAAACTGGGGAACTTCTACTTTAACAGCGGCAACAATTAATTATGATATAGATGGCGCAAACGCTACGACTTATGATTGGTCTGGCTCTCTTGCTTATGGAGAATATGCAGAGATAGCTTTACCAGTAATAGCAACTGCAGGAGGTTCGCAAACTTTAAATGCATCTATAGCTAACACAAATGGTGCTGCAGATATGAGAGCTTGTAATAATGTAGATAGTAAGGATTTTACTTCTGCTAGCTCTTTCTCAATGACTACTCAAGTTCATTTAACACTTACAACAGATGACTATTGTGAAGAAACCTCTTGGGAGTTTAAAAATAGTAGTGGAGTAGTTTTGTATTCTGGTGGACCTTACACACAAAATGTTGATGATAACACAACCTTTAACGAATCCTTTGATGTGGATGGAGAAGAGTGTTACACATTTACTATTTCAGATGCATTTGGTGATGGAATTTGCTGTGCTTATGGCAATGGAAGTTATGAGTTAAGAACTGATGACGACACATTAATTAATTCTGGAGCTCAGTTTGGAGAATTTGAAGACACAAATATTTCAACTGCAACATTAAGTGTTAACGATTATTTTGTAGGGAACTTAAGCATTTATCCTAATCCTACAACAGATGTACTAAATATAAGTTTAGCTAATTCTAACGATTTACCAGATACTTACAAAGTATATAATATGTTAGGACAATTAGTAACTCAAAATAGCATTAAGTCTGCTCAAGATTTAACAATAGACGCAACGTCGTTTAGCAATGGTATGTATTTTATTAAAATAACTAAAGACTCAAATACAGTCTCTTTACCATTTATAAAAAAATAATTAACAACTATTTAATACTTAAAAAAGAGGATTGAAGTTTTTTCAATCCTCTTTTTTTTACATTTGTTTTTTAAATAATTGGCTAATTGGAAAACCTTAAAAAAAAATATACTTCACCAAGCATACTTACCATTGGTACTTTCGATGGTGTGCATATTGGACATCAAAAAATAATTAAGCGACTTATTGAAGTAGGGAAATCTAAAAATTTAACTGCTACAGTGCTTACTTTTTTCCCTCATCCAAGAATGGTTTTGCAAAAAGACGCTAATATTAAATTAATAAATACTATTGAAGAAAAGGCTGAAATACTAAAACGTTTAGGCTTAGACAACTTAGTAGTTAAAAAATTCACCAAAGAATTCTCAAGATTAACTGCTGAAGAATTTGTGAGTAATATACTAGTTGAAGATTTAAATGCGAAATATATAATTGTTGGATACGACCACCATTTTGGAAGAAATAGAACAGCTAACATTAACGATTTAAGACACTTTGGTATTGTAAATGATTTTGAAGTTGAAGAAATCTCCGCTCAAGATATTAATAATGTCGCTGTAAGCTCTACGAAAATTCGTGAAGCTTTAAACCAAGGCGATATTAACACAGCTAACACCTATTTAGGCTATAACTTTATGCTTAATGGTACTGTAGTTAAAGGAAAAGGGATTGGTAAAACAATTAATTTTCCTACAGCAAATTTAAGCATCTTAGAAACTTACAAATTAATTCCAAAACAAGGTGTTTATGCTGTAAAATCAAACTATAATAATAAAACAATCTATGGTATGATGAATATTGGTAACAATCCTACTGTAAACGGAAACAAAGAAACTATAGAAATTCATTTTTTTGATTTCAACCAAGACATTTACAACCAGTGTTTTACAATAGAATTATTAAGTCGCGTTAGAGACGAAGTAAAATTTGAGTCTTTAGACCATTTGAAAACGCAACTAGAAAAAGATAAAAACCATTGTCTTAATTTTTTTAAATCTTTAAATGATTAATAACCTTCTTTTTAAGCATATAGATAATAGTGCGCTAATTGTATTTCGTGTTATTTTTGGGTTGCTGTGCTTTTTAGAATCTGTTGGAGCTATTTTTACTGGTTGGATTAAACGCACTCTTATTGATCCAGAATTTACATTTAATTTTATAGGACTTGACTTTTTACAACCTCTACCTGGCAATTGGATGTATGTGTATTATGCCATAATGGGATTTTTTGGACTGCTTATTATGGTGGGTTATAAGTACAGACTAAGCATGCTTACTTTTACAATTATGTGGTCTGCAACCTATTTTATGCAAAAAGCGTCCTATAACAATCACTACTACTTATTAATACTTTTAAGTGCTATAATGGTGATTTTACCTGCACACAAATATGCTTCAATAGATGCAAAATTAAATCCTAGCATCTCTTCTATTTCAATGCCAAATTGGTGTCGTTTGGTATTTATTTTACAACTTTTTATACTTTATACCTATGCTTCAATTGCAAAAATGTATCCTGATTGGATAGATTTAACAGTCCCAGAATTATTAATGAAAGGCAAAATTAACTATCCAATTATTGGTGGAGTACTTCAGTATAAATTTATGCATTATTTAATTGCTTATGGAGGTATTTTGTTCGATGGTTTAATCATTCCGTTGTTACTTTTTAAACCTACTAGAAAGTATGCGTTTTTTGCTTCAATATTCTTTCATTTATTTAATTCTATAGTATTTCAAGTTGGTGTATTCCCTTATTTATCCTTAGCTTTTTGTGTGTTCTTTTTTGAACCTGAAAAAATTAGAAGTATATTTTTAAAAAGAAAACCATTATACACAAAAAAAGAAATCTTAATTCCCAATTACAAGCCTGTATTGCTTACCATTGGCACCCTTTATTTTATAATACAAATTGCGTTGCCTTTGCGACACTATTTTATAAAAGACAATGTGTTATGGACCGAAGAAGGTCATAGACTCTCATGGCGAATGATGTTAAGAAGCAAATCTGGCAGCACAACCTATAAACTTGTAAACCATACCAAAGGCACGACTAAAGCGGTAAATCTTAACGACTATCTCTCTAAAAAGCAAGTGCGTCTTGCCTCTGTAAAACCAGATGTGATGTGGCAATTCTCACAACGCTTAAAACAAAAATACGCGAAACAAGGAGATTCTATTTCAGTGTTTATAAATGCAAAAATTAGTGTTAATGGTAAGCCTTATAAACAACTAACAAATCCTAAAATTGATATTGCTAATACAACTTGGGAGCCTTTTAAACACAGTAATTGGTTACTGCCTTCAAAATAGTGCTATTTATTGTTATAGCTTATAAAATCTTACTACTTTTGCGCTTTACTTTATGCTTCTGTTTTTAATGATTAGTTTAAAACTGAAAGCATTTCAATTTAAAAACTATGTTACAAGTACCATTTATTAGAGAGAACAAAGAGTTAGTAATTAACCGTTTAGCAAAGCGAAATTTTGATGCTAAGCAAATAATTGAAGAGGTTATTAATTTAGACGAAACGCGTAAAAGCATTCAAACAAAATTAGATAATACACTTGCTGAATCTAATGCTATCTCTAAAGAAATTGCTGCACTTTATAAGTCTGGTCAAGCAGAAAAAGCAAATAGTTTAAAACAAAAAACTTCGGATTTAAAAGAAGCCTCTAAAACTTTAGCAGAGCAATTAAGCACTACGGAAGAGGATCTAATTAATTTATTATACAAAATCCCAAACGTACCACATGAGAGTGTTCCTGCAGGAAATAGCGAAGCAGACAATGAAGAGATTTTTAAAGAAGGAACCATACCTACTTTACATAACAAGGCGTTACCTCATTGGGAACTTGCTAAAAAATACGACATTATAGATTTTGAGCTTGGTAATAAAATTACTGGAGCTGGTTTCCCTGTTTATAAAGGTAAAGGTGCACGATTACAACGTGCTTTAATTGCTTATTTTTTGGATAAAAACACCAAAGCAGGCTACACAGAGTACCAATTACCACTTTTAGTAAACGAAGCCTCTTGTTACGGCACAGGACAATTACCAGACAAAGAAGGCCAAATGTACCATGATTCTCGCGACGATTTATATTTAATTCCTACAGCAGAAGTTCCTGGAACAAATGTTTTTAGAGATGTTATTTTAAACGAGAGCGAATTACCAAAGAGCATAACTGGTTATACACCATGTTTTAGACGCGAGGCTGGTAGCTATGGCGCACACGTTAGAGGTTTAAATAGGTTGCACCAATTTGATAAAGTAGAAATTATTAGAGTAGAACATCCTGACAACTCATACAACGCCTTTAATGGTATGATTGAGCATGTAAAAGATATTTTAAGAGAACTAAATTTACCATATAGAATACTAAGACTTTGTGGTGGAGATACAGGTTTCCCATCTGCAATGACTTACGATTTCGAGGTGTTTTCTACTGCGCAAGACCGTTGGTTAGAAATCTCTAGTGTATCTAATTTCGAAACTTACCAAGCCAATCGCTTAAAACTTCGCTTTAAAAATAGCGAAGGCAAAAACGAATTGGCGCACACTTTAAATGGTAGTGCTTTAGCTTTACCTCGCGTTCTTGCTGGTATTTTAGAAAATTACCAAACCGAAGCTGGTATTAAAATCCCAGAAGTTTTAGTGCCTTATACTGGTTTTGACAGTATTAATTAGCAGTAAGTTTTAGCAGTTAAACGCTCAATCAACTCGTTAAAGTGTTAAAATATCCGTTTATTAGCGTTTTTTTGCTCTATTTATTTTGTTATTTCATTTTTTATTTGCAAGTTGCAGTACCAAGTTTACTATAACCTATAACTTATGAAAAATATTAAACGTCTTTTCTTACTTATTACACTTATAATTGTAACCATTACAGTGTTATCTTCAGATTTTGATTTATCGTTAGATAATGGAATGTTTGGTACAGAAATTGTAAATAATTAAACATAAAATTAATACTAAAAATCCCCAATCAAGTATTTGAATCATCTATGTTGTAATTATAATATATAATGATTAATAGCACATCTATTTAGATTGGTAATGCCTGATTAATTTCAGGCATTTTTTTATACTTTTAGTTGCAATATCTAGTCATTACATTTGTTATATTTACACAAAGTTATTTTATGCGTTATTTTTTATTACTTATTGTCTCTTTTTTTTCGCTCACTATTAGTGCTCAAAATGAGCTATTAGCAGGCGAATACTTTAAAAAAGGAGAATTTGAAAAAGCACGCATAGGCTACGAAAAACTATATAAAAAAAGTCCAAAAAACAGGACTATTCTCTACCAACTTATTAAAACAGAACAACAATTAGAGCTGTACAATGATGCCGAATTACTAATTATTGAAGCCTTAAATAAAACCAATTACGAACCCTTATTAGTAGAGTTAGGCTATAATTACCAACTAAAAAAAGATACAATAAACGCTAAAATAAATTACCTTAAAGCCATGTCAACCATAGACATCAATCCCAATAATGCTTATGGTATTGGTCGTGCTTTTGAGCAACACTCCCTTTTAGACTACGCTATAAAAAGCTATAAAAAAGCAATGGAATTAAAGCCTTCTTTAGATTTTAATTCTCAATTAGCGCGTATTTATGGCGAGCAAGGTGACGTTGAGAAAATGTTTAATAGTTACATTGGACTTTCCGAAAGAAACGAAACATATCTCAACTCTGTTAAAAGAGCATTCAGTGAGTTTATAAGTGAAGACAGCAATAATGAAAATAATATTTTATTGCGAAAAATTCTTCTAAAAAAAATACAAAAAGAGCCAAATGTACAGTGGAATAAAATGTTAAGCTGGCTTTTTATACAACAAAAAGATTACCACAAAGCATTCATCCAAGAGAAAGCAATTTATAAACGTGAATTAGAAAATTTAGATCGCATTAATGAGTTAGCATTTATTGCCATAAATGATGATAAAAAAGATATAGCAAAATCTATTTTTGAATATTTAGTCAATAATACTCAAGATATCGATGCGAAGCTCAAAGCGCATCATCACTTATTAAAACTAGAAACAGATTTAGCTGATAAAAAAGACTATAAAACTATCCAAAAGCACTATTTAGAGTTGTTTGATTCTTATGGAAAATTCTCAAAAACGCTAGACCTTCAAATTGCTTATGCACATTTTTTAGCCTTTAATTTAGAAAATTACACAGAAGCAACTCAAATATTAAAAACCGCTTTAGATCTTAAATTAACAGTGTTTCAAAAAGCAAGAGTAAAGCTAGAGTTAGGCGATGTGCTAGTGCTTCAAGAAAAATACAACGAAGCATTAATTTATTACACTCAAATCCAACGAAGACTTAAAAACAGTACGTTATCACAAGAAGCACGATTTAAAGTTGCAAAAACCAGTTACTATAAAGGCGATTTTAAATGGGCAGAATCTCAATTAAAAATCTTAAAATCTTCAACATCACAACTAACAGCTAATGATGCTTTAGATCTTAAACTTTTAATAGCAGACAATAAAGAAGGAGACTCACTACAAACAGCTTTAAAATTATATGCAAAGGCAGATCTGCTAGACTTTCAAAACAAAAAAGACGAAGCAATTAAAACGCTAAACACCATTCTCAACGACCATAAAACCGAAACTATAGTCGCACAAGCATTACTAAAACAAGCCTTGCTTTTTACAGAAAAAAAAGAATTTACTAAAGCCGCAGACAATTACCTTAAGCTAATTACAGACTATAAAGAGAGTATATTGGTGGACGATGCATTATTCTTTTTAGCCACTATTTACGAGCAAGAATTAGTAAAACCAGAAGCGGCAAAAAAACTATACGAGCAAATTATTTTTGAGCATAAAGACAGTATTTATTTTGTAGATGCCAGAAAACGATTTAGAGCATTACGAGGCGACAGTTTAAATTAAAAAAAATGAGAGTTGCAGAAACCAATAGGCTACATATTGTAAAATTTACAATTGCTGATGCTCCATTTTTTAAAACATTAGTAAACACTCCTGGCTGGTTAAAATATATTGGAGACCGAAACATAAAAACAATTGTGCAAGCAAAAGACGCTATTAAAAACGGACACCTTAAAAGTTACCAAGAAAACGGTTTTGGCTTTTATAAATTGCTTTTAAAAACCGAAAACAATAAAGCAATAGGAACCTGTGGTCTTATTAAACGAGAACAATTAGACCATGTAGATATAGGTTTTGCAATGCTCTCAGAATACGAAGGCAAGGGTTTTGGTTTCGAAGCATCGCAAGCTATTTTACAATTAGCAAAACACACCTTTAAATTAAAAACTATAGCAGCAATAACGCTACCTGAAAATAAATCGTCTATTAAATTAATAGAAAAATTAGGATTATCTTACGCCAAAAAAGTAACCCCTTTTAAAGATAATAATGAAGAGTTGCTCCTCTATTTAAAACAATTAGATTAAAATAAAAATGATAATATACAACGTTACAGTAAACATAGACGACACAGTACATGATGAGTGGTTAAATTGGATGAAACAAGAACATATTCCACAAGTTTTAGCAACCGGAAAATTCGAAAAAGCAACACTTTCTCATATTTTAGTTAAAGAGGAAATGGGAGGACAATCCTACTCAATACAATACAGATCTTACTCTCGCCAAGCTTTAGACGCCTACTATCGCGAAGATGCAGAACGTTTACGAGCAGAAGGCCTTAAAAAGTTTGCCGATAAAATGCTAGCCTTTAGAACCGAACTAAATATAGTGGACGAGTATAACGTTGAGTTTAAATAAAAATCATGTCAGTAAAAGCAAAAAAACATTTAGGTCAGCATTTTTTAACAGATGAAACTATTGCAGAAAAAATAGCAAACTCATTAAGTTTTAAAGGCTACAACCACGTTTTAGAAATAGGACCAGGAATGGGCGTGCTTACCAAGTATTTACTTAAAAAAAAGACCACAACTCACGTTATAGAAATCGACTCAGAATCTGTAGATTACTTAAAAAACAACTATCTAAATTTAGCAAATAGGATTATAGAAAAAGACTTTTTAAAATACGATTTAAACGAGGTTTTTAAAGGCGAATCCTTTGCAATAATAGGAAACTTCCCATATAATATCTCTACTCAAATTGTATTTAAAACCTTAGAAATGCGCAATCAAATTCCGCAGTTTTCAGGCATGTTTCAAAAAGAAGTTGCACAACGTATTTGCTCTAAAGAAGGCAGTAAAGTCTATGGTATATTGTCGGTTTTAACACAAGCCTTTTACAATGCCGAGTATTTATTTACTGTACCACCAACAGTATTTAATCCTCCTCCAAAAGTAGAATCTGGAGTGTTAAGGCTCACCAGAAAAGAAAATATAAATTTAGAGTGTGACGATAAAATGCTCTTTAAAGTTGTAAAAGCAGCATTCCAACAACGCAGAAAAACACTACGTAATAGTTTAAAAGCTTTTAATTTATCCGATAATTTAAAAGCAAATGTTATATTTGGCAAACGTCCAGAACAATTAAGTGTAGAGGCCTTTATTGCACTAACTGTTTTAATAGAAAACGATCAAAACGAAGCGGTTTAAACCACTTTAACAACCAATAAATCAAACTTTTTGAGCGAAGAAAAAGAAAATATTCAATTTGAACTTACAGATGAACTCATAGAACAAGTAGAACTTCTTGTAGCTAATAAAAGCGATAAAGAACTAAAACTACTTTTAAAGGATTTTCATTATGCAGATGTTGCCGAAATTCTAGACGAACTAAATCTAGAAGACTCTGTTTACGTTATCAAATTGTTAGATTCCGAAACCACTTCGGATATTATTACAGAGCTCGACGAAGACACCAGAGAAAAAGTACTCGATAACCTTTCGGCTAAGGAAATTGCAGAAGAAATTGAAGAGTTAGACACAGATGATGCTGCAGATATTATTGCCGAACTCTCAGAAGAACGACAAGCAGAAGTAATCTCTAAAATCGAAGATCAAGAGCATAGAGACGAAATTACAGAGCTCCTAACCTACCAAGAAAACACAGCTGGTAGTTTAATGGCAAAAGAACTAGTTAAAGTTTACGAAACTTGGACAGTTGCAGGCTGTTTACGTCGTATAAGAGGACAAGCAAAAGAAGTTACCAGAGTACACTCCATTTACGTGGTCGATAAGCAAGAAAAACTAATAGGTCGTTTATCTCTAAAAGATTTAATTGTTGCTAAAAGCGATCAAAAAATTGCAGAAATTTCCAACGCTAATGTAGATTATGTGCATGTAAATGATGATGTGGAAGATGTTGCAAAAGTAATGGCAAAATACGATTTAGAAGCCATCCCAGTAATAGACGACCAACACACACTCTTAGGTCGTATTACAATTGACGATATTGTAGATGTAATTAGAGAAGAAGCCGAAAAAGATTACCAACTAGCAGCAGGTATTTCTCGCGATGTAGAAGCAGACGATAGTATATTAAAATTAACACTTGCAAGACTGCCATGGCTACTCATTGGTATGTTTGGAGGCTTAGGTGCAGCAAGTATAATAGAATATTTTAATCAAGACATGGGAAGCTTTATTGTGCTCCTAAGTTTTGTACCTTTAATACAAGCAACAGCAGGTAATGTTGGTGTACAATCCTCTGCCATTGTAGTACAAGGCTTAGCAAACAACAGCATAGATGGTAAAATTTTAAAACGTCTATTTAAAGAATTTATATTAGGCCTAGTCAACGGATTTGCCATAGCATTAATAGGTTTATTAATTACTCATTTTGTTTTTGGAACACCATATAATATTTCAATAACCATAGCAATAGCACTTATTGCAGTAATAGTAATGGCAGCACTTATTGGCACATTTATACCTATATTTTTAGACAAAAGAGGCATAGATCCTGCAGTAGCAACAGGACCATTTATCACAACAAGTAACGATGTATTTGGAATTTTACTCTATTTTTCGATAGCAAAATTAATTTTAGGATTTTAATAGCTTTAGGGCGTTCCCAAACTAATGCAAAAAAGCATTAATTTGGTCAGGCTGTCACTACTCGCTTTTTTTGAGAAAAACAAAAAAGAGCTCAAACAGGCCGTTCCATCCTTAACGCAAAACAGAGTAACTTTAAACACTAGAAATTAATGTTATGAAAATTCTTCATTTAGACACAAATCATCCTTTATTAATAGAGCAACTTAATGCACTAGGCTTTACTAATCACGAAGACTATTCAGCTTCAAAACAAGACATTCAAAATAAAATTGCAAACTACGATGGATTTATCATTAGAAGTCGCTTTTCAATAGACAAACACTTTTTAGATGCAGCAAAACACTTAAAATTTATAGGTCGTGTAGGCGCAGGATTAGAAAACATAGATTGTGATTATGCCACGCAAAAAGGCATCTATTTAATTTCTGCACCAGAAGGCAATCGCAATGCAGTTGGCGAACACAGTTTAGCCATGTTACTCTCTTTATTTAACAAACTCAATAAAGCAGACCAAGAAGTGCGTTCCGGAAAATGGCTAAGAGAAGACAACAGAGGCTTAGAATTAGATGGGAAAACCATAGGTTTAATTGGCTACGGAAATATGGGAAAAGCCTTTGCAAAAAAACTACGTGGTTTTGATGTCTCTGTGTTATGTTACGATATAAAACCAAATGTTAGCGATGCCAACGCCAAGCAAGTGACCTTAAAAGAGCTGCAAGAAAAAGCAGATGTGTTGAGTCTTCACACACCAGAAACACCATTAACAATTAATATGGTCAATGCTTCATTTATAAACGCGTTTAAAAAACCATTTTGGTTAATAAATACAGCACGTGGTAAAAGTGTAGTGACAAAAGATTTAGTAGAAGCCTTAGTTTCCGAAAAAATATTAGGCGCAGGATTAGACGTTTTAGAATACGAAAAAGCATCGTTTGAAAACCTATTTAAACCCACTCCAAACGCTAAAGATTCAGAAAATACAAGTTATGGTTTAATGCGAAAAGGAAAAAAATCGCATATTCCAGAGGCATTTCAGTATTTAATACAAGCTAATAATGTACTATTAACACCTCACGTCGCTGGTTGGACTTTAGAAAGTAAAGAAAAACTAGCGCAAACTATAGTTAATAAAATTAAAGATAAATTTTGTTAACTTGTAAGCATAAATTTTTTTTATGCAAAGCAAAGCAGAATCTCCAGAAGCCTATATTGCACAATTGCCAGAAGATAGGAAAGTAGCAATAACAGCACTTCATGACCTTATAATTAACAACATGCCTAAAGGTTTAGAGGCAGGAATGGGTTATGGTATGTTGGCCTATTATGTGCCAAAGTCAATATATCCAAAAGGGTATCATTGCAAACCGTTTCCGCCTTTGCCTTTTATAAATTTAGCCTCTCAAAAAAACTTTATTGCGTTATACCATTCTGGTATGTATGCTAAAAAAGAAGTGTACGATTGGTTTGTTGCAGAATATCCAAAACATTGTAAATACAAACTAGATATGGGAAAAAGCTGTGTGCGATTTAAAAAAATAGACGACATTCCTTACGAACTTATTAAACAATTGCTAGGCAAAATGAGTGTTAAAGACTGGATAACTATATACGAAACTACAATACATAAAAAATAATGAGTGATAATACACCAAAAGTAACAGGAATTGGAGGTGTTTTTTTTAAAACAAAAAACCCAAAAGAAACAAAAGAATGGTATGGTAAACATTTAGGCTTAGCAATTACGGAATATGGCTCTTCCTTTGAATTTAGAAACGCAAACAGACCAGAAGAAATTAATTATTTAAGCTGGAGTCCTTTTGAGGATAATACCACCTATTTTGAACCTTCTAAAAAAGAATTTATGATTAATTATCGTGTTCAAAACATAGAAGCTTTAGTCGCTAATTTAAAACAAAACAACGTCACAATAGTAGATGACATTATTACGTATAGCTATGGGAAGTTTGTACATATTATGGATAACGATGGTAATAAAATTGAACTTTGGGAACCTATAGATAAAGTATTTACTGAAATGGGAGGAGAAACCACTAAATAATAGCTGTTAATATTGCCTTGGAAAAAACTAATAATCAATTGGTTGTAACTTTTTTAAAAACAATGCATTTTTTTATTAACTTTAGCCATAATTAAATCAATTTAAAATGTCAGACGATAAAAATTTAAGCGAAGATCTAGACGATATGTTAGATAACGCTAAAGAAGGTGCTAAAAAAGCTGGAGACAAAGCTAAAGAATTTGGTAACGATGCTAAAGAAGCAGCAAGTGACTTTGCAGACGATGTAAAGGATTCTGCCAAAGAATTTTCTGAAGATGCTAAAGCAGTACTTAGCGACGGAAAAAATGTAGCAATTATTGCTCACATCACTTTAATAGGATGGATCATTGCTATGGTAATGAACCAAAACGAAAAGAAAACCGAATTAGGTTCTTTTTACATTAGGCAAACACTTGGAATCTTCCTTTTAGGGTTTTTAAGTATTATTCCTCTTTTAGGAATTTTAATTGCTTTACTTTGTTTTGTAATGTGGATTATGAGCTTAGTTGGCGCATTAAGCGGAGAGAAAAAACCAGTATTTTTACTTGGAGACAAATTCCAAGACTGGTTTAAGTCTATATAAAACAAACTAAAACCAAGGCTAAATTAGCTTTGGTTTTTTTATTGTATTTTTTATTGTGATATTGCAATATCACGATTTATTTTTAAACAAAAATTAATAATGGGATTTACGAAAAAACACATCTTTAATTCTAATCAAAATCAAGTGGCTAATTACACTAAAGTACTTGGCCATCCAGCAAGGGTTTCGATTATACAACACATTAGCGAAAATAAAAATTGTAATTGTAACCAACTGGTAAAAACAATTGGCTTAGCGCAACCAACCATTTCGCAACACCTTTCGGAGATTAGGAAAATTGGACTTTTAAAACAAAAAATTAAAGGTAAAAATCTTTACTACTCTATTAATTTAGATAAGCTAAATGAATGCAGGCGTGTAGTCAATGACTTTTTTGTTAAAACACAAGTAAACTGTAGTAAATGAATATATTAGTATTATGCACAGGTAACTCTTGCCGAAGCCAAATGGCTCATGGCTATTTAGCACACTTCGCCAAAAACAAAGCAACTATTTATAGTGCAGGAATAGAAACGCATGGTTTAAACCCAAATGCAGTATCTATAATGGCAGAAGATGGTATTGATATCTCAAAACATACCTCCAACCACATCGACACGTATAAAGCTGTAGATTTTGATTATATACTTACTGTTTGTGACCATGCGAATGAAAATTGTCCTTATATACCTAGTAAAAATGCAATACGTTTACATCGTAACTTTTTTGATCCTTCAAAAGTTTCTGGAACAGATACAGAAAAACATGCTTCGTTTGTAAAGGCTAGAAATGAGATTAAAGCCTATTGTAAAGCTTTTGTAGATAATAATTTAAACTAAAAATCACTCTTCTTCATTAAGCATATAATCTATTGGCAGTGTATCTCCTATACGTTTTTCAGACATTTTTCCTCCAAAACTTAAACTCTTAACTGGAGAAAAAACACCATAAATATCAATTATAAAATACTCTGTTAATGGCACAAAAAACGACTGTTCTTTATTTTTATATAAAATACCAAGCTGTTTAGGAATTCTTATTTTAACTACATTTTGAGCCTCTAAAGTTTTTCTATAAATATAATGCTCTGCTTTAACCTTAAAACCCTTACTGGTTATGTCAAAATCTTTGCCTAACTTGTTGTCTCTTAACGTTCTCATAAAGTGTAAAACCGAGCCTTTATAAGTTTTTTCCCTTCTTTTTAAAATTCTTTTATTATTATCTTTGTTTAAATCTTTAAAAAAAGTGGTGCCAGAATAATACACAGATTTTATGCTGTATCGTGTCTCAGGCTTTTCGGTCGAGTCTTTTTTTCTTTTAAATTTATAAGCTATAAAATTTATTTCAAAATCATTAAAATCATAAAGCAATTTATAGTTAAGTCTTTTATTTATAATTATTAATTGCTGATTTGCTGTGGCTGTTAATTGCTTAGTTTTTTTATTAAACTGTAATTTTATAGCGTCTTCGTTAAGTATAGTACATGATTTTCCGTTTTCTGTAAGTCCTAAAAATTCATTCCTAAAGTAATTAAGCTTTTTCTCTCTAGACCATTCATCTTTAGAGGTAAGTACAACTTCTTCTAAAGAATTAATATCTTCATCTAACAAAAATTTGTAAACAATGTTAGGTTTATAGTCTTCTAAAATAATTTTTTGATAGCCTAAATAAGAAATTATTAATGGTGTTTTAGAGCCTTTGTTGTACTCTATTTCAAAATAGCCTTTACTATTTGTGATTACTCCTTTGGTGGTGTTGTCAAAATAAATCGCAGCACTTTCTATGGGAGAATTAGTTTTACGGTCTAAAACAATTCCTTTTATGTTTTGAGAAATAAGACTACTGCAAAAAGAAAGATAGAAAAAATAGAATAAGTAATTACTCTTCTTCATTTTCAGAGAATTTACGCTCTAATTCTGCTTGAAATTCTTCCATTACAGGTCGAACAGTACTTTCTGGCAAATCTGCGATTTTAATATACATTAATCCATCTACAGCATTATTAAACATTGGATCGACATTAAAGGCGACCAACCTTGCGTTTTGTTTAATATATTTTTTTAGTAAAACAGGAAGCCTTAATGCTCCAGGTTCTACTTCATCAATAATTTTATCAAATTTATTTAAATCTGCCTCAGTGGCATCAAATACAAAATCCTTATCTGCATCTTTTAGTTTTACTTTAAATTCTTTTTTAGGATGTACATATTGTGCAACATAAGGATCGTAATAATGAGATTTCATAAACTCAATCATTAACGATTTTGAAAAATTAGAAAACTGATTACTAATACTTACACCTCCTATTAAATATTTATGCTCTGGATGACGTAATGTGGTATGTACTATCCCTTTCCATAATAAAAATAAAGGCATTGGTTTTTGTTGGTACTCGGCAATAATAAAAGCGCGTCCCATTTCTATAGACTGGCTCATCATTTTATACAATTCTGGTTCAAACCTAAATAAATCCTGAAGGTAAAACCCATCGATACCATGTTTGGCAAAAATTTGAGAACCTAATCCCATTCTGTAAGCTCCTGCAATCACTTGTGCTTCGTTATCCCAAAGAAACATGTGATGATAATAGGTATCGAAATGATCTAAATCTATAGCTTCGTTTGTACCTTCTCCAATTTCTCTAAAGGTAATTTCTCTAAGACGACCAATTTCTCTTAAAATATTAGGAATACTCTTGGCTGTTGCCAAATAGACTTCATAATTTTTACTTGTTAATAACTTACAATCTTTTTCTGCTTGAAGACTTTCAACTTCTTGTATAATGGCTTCTCTACTAACTGGAGTAATAATTTGTTTTGGTAATTTTGGAGGTTTTAAGCTTGAAGAAATAGTATTAATCATTTTCTCTTTTGGCTCAAAAGCATTAGAAAGCATGTAGGTTTTCTTTCTTAAAAACTCTGAATAATTCTCTAGACTTTCGTGCTCTTGCTGGTCTTTTACAGAGATTGGTTTACCTATTCTAACCTTAATTACTCGTCGTTTTTGTGTTAATAATTCTGAAGGTAATTTAGCCGTTCTAAAAATATCGCTTATACGAGAGAGCTTATAAAATAATTTACTGTTTTTAGCATGAAAGTATATTGGTACAACAGGCACTTCGGCCTTTTTAATTAGCTTCATTGCTGCTTCTTCCCAAGGTTTATCAACCATTAGTTTCCCATCTTTATATGTAGAAACTTCACCTGCTGGGAAAATACCTAAAGGGTGTCCTGCTCTTAAATGAGAAATAGCATTTTTAAATCCTGCAATACTAGATTTTACATCTTTTCGATCTTCAAAAGGATTTACAGGCATTATATAAGGCTTCATTGGCTCTATACGATGAAGCAAGAAGTTTGCTATAATTTTAAAATCTTCGCGTTGCTCTAACATCAATTTTAACAGCAAAATACCATCTATTCCTCCCAAAGGATGATTAGATACTGTAATGTAAGCACCATCTTTTGGTAAGCGTTTTAAATCTTCTTCTGGGATTTCAAATTTTATTTGAAACTCATTTAAAATTCCTTCTAAAAACTCAAGTTCTGATAAATGTTTATTTCTATCGTAAATTTTATTTAACGTAGAAATTTTTAATAGCTTCATTAGTAACCATCCTAAAAAAGTGCCAATAAAACCGTATTTATCTAGTTTTATGGCTTTTGAAACCTCTTTTGCTGTTACTAATCCCATTTAATTATTTAAAAGTGTGTTGCAAATGTAATAATAAGTTTAATTAGTTACTATTTGCATGGTTTCTTGAAAAACTTGCTTTAATAAAACGTTTTTTTCGTGTTCTAATTGCTCAACTGCTTTGGCATCAAAATGCCTAATAGTATATAATGAAACGTTTTTGTGACACGTTACTTTAAACTTTGCTTTTAAATGTAATAGTAGCTTATCTAAATTATTATAGTTGTTATCTATACAAACCGAAAAGCTTATTGCAGAATTCTGGATCACACCTACTTTCATTTTATATAGTGCTAATAGATTAAAAATTTCGCTTATATTTTCTTCAACTATATAACTAAAATCCAATGTAGATAAAGACAATAATACCTGATTTTGTTTTAATATAAAACAAGGTATATGTGGTGTTATTCCTATTAATTTATTTACTGTGGTGCCTTCATTTAAAGGATTTAAAAACGATTTTACATGTAACGCTATTTCCTTTCTTTGTAAAGGTTGTAATGTTTTTGGATGTATTACAGAGGCACCATAAAACGCTAATTCTATGGCTTCTGTATAAGAAATATTATTGAGTAATTGCGTATGCTCAAAATAACGTGGATCTGCGTTTAATACACCTGGAACATCTTTCCAAATGGTTACACTTTCAGCATTTAAACAATAGGCAAATATTGCTGCAGTGTAGTCACTACCTTCTCTACCAAGTGTGGTTGTAAAATTGTTAGAATCACTACCTAAAAACCCTTGTGTGATGTTTAATATGCTTGTATCTACATTATTAATAATATTAGTTTGCGTGGTTTCCCAATTTACGTTTGCATTTCTGTAATAGTCATCTGTTTTAATAAACTCTCTTACGTCTAACCACTTATTTTTATAGCCATTGTCGTTTAAATAATAACTAATAATAGTTGTAGAAATTAGTTCGCCATAACCAATAGTTTGGTCGTAAACATAGTTGTAATCTGGTGATTTATTAGTTTTAAAAAAGGCGTCTAACTCGTTGAAAAAGGACTGTACTTTTTTAAAAACCTTGTGGTCTTCATTTTTAAATAAATCTATTAAAATAGTTTTATGAAACGCTTTTACCTCTTGTATTGCAGCAGTTAATTCTTCTTTATTATTAAAATATTTATCGATTACATGTTCCATTGCATTGGTCATTTTTCCCATTGCAGATACTACAATTAGCGTATTGCTGTAATCCGTTTTTTCTAAAAGCGATATTAGGTTTTTAACGCCTTTTGCATCTTTAACAGAGGCTCCACCAAATTTAAATATTTTCATTATTATAGTTTAGAGAGGTAATTTTTTATTCCGTTTTCATCGAGTTGTACCAAATGCCAGTTTCGCATAATATTAGCACCTTTTTTTTCGTAAAATGTAATTGCAGGTTCATTCCAATCTAAAACTTCCCAGCCAATTCGTTTTACGCCTAACGAGTTTCCATACTTAATAACTTCGTCTAACAATGCTGTCCCTAAACCTGTTCCACGCATAGATTCTTTTACAATTAAATCTTCTAAATGCAATGCTTTTCCTTTCCAAGTAGAGTAACGAATGTAAACTAATGCTGCTCCTACAATTTTTTTATTAGATTCTGCTACAAAACAGGTAAATGCATTTTGCGATCCAAAACCATCGTTTTGCAAATCGGTAATTGTGATTTCTACAGCATCAGGTTCTTTCTCAAAATTAGCTAATTCTTGTATTAATTCTAATACAAAAGCCATGTCTTTCTTTTCTGCTTTTCTTATTAAAAAATCCATGCTATAAATTTAGTTCAAAAATAAATTAAAGTAAGTATATTAGTCTTTAATTTATGAACGAAAACGTTATAGTTTAACAAAAAATACGATATTTGCACAAACCTTTAGTATCTAAATAAGCACAATATATGTCTAGAAAAAACCAAACGTTAGGAGAGTTTATAATCGAAAATCAATCGTCTTTTAAATACACTTCTGGCGAGTTGTCGCGTTTAATAAATTCTATACGTTTAGCAGCAAAAGTAGTTAACCACGAAGTAAACAAAGCTGGTTTAGTAGATATTATTGGTGCAGTTGGAGACACAAATATACAAGGTGAAGACCAACAAAAATTAGATGTGTATGCTAACGATAAGTTTATACAAACGCTAACCAATAGAAATATTGTTTGTGGTATTGCCAGTGAAGAGGAAGACGATTTTATAAGCATAAACAGCCAAGATGAAAACAACCAGAATAAATATATTGTACTTATTGATCCCTTAGATGGTTCCTCTAATATTGATGTAAACGTTTCGGTTGGAACAATTTTTTCTGTATATAGACGTGTAACTCCTGTTGGAACACCTGTTACTATAGAAGATTTTTTACAACAAGGTAACCAACAAGTGGCTGCAGGTTATGTGGTTTATGGCACCTCAACAATGCTAGTTTATACCACTGGAGATGGCGTTAATGGGTTTACGCTAAATCCAGCAATTGGTACATTTTACTTATCGCATCCCAATATGCAGTTTCCTGAAAATGGTAATATTTACTCTGTAAACGAAGGCAATTACAGTCACTTCCCTCAAGGCGTAAAAAATTATATTAAATACTGCCAAATGGAAGAAGAAGACAGACCATATACCTCTAGATATATAGGTTCTTTAGTTTCTGATTTCCATAGAAACATGATAAAAGGAGGTATTTATATGTATCCTAAAAGTTCTAAAAACGAAGCTGGAAAATTACGTTTACTATACGAATGTAACCCAATGGCATTTCTTGCAGAGCAAGCCAACGGGAAAGCAAGTGATGGTTTTAATAGGGTTTTAGACATACAACCTACTGAGCTTCACCAACGTGTACCTTTTTTCTGTGGTAGCAAAAACATGGTTTTAAAAGCCGAAGAGTTTATGCAAAAAGGTAAGTAAATCCTTTATTTTAAGCTTTTTATTTCTATTTTTGTGAATAGCAAATTTAACCCTAACTACAATGGCAAAAGATAATAAGTCAACTTCTACAGAGCAAACTAGTGGACCTAATAAAGATGCAAATTCAAAAATTGATGCCATAAAACAGCTCATTTTTGGAGAAAATATTCAAGCGTATGACAGCGAGTTTGAAGCTGTTAAACATGATCTCAAAAAAAAGAAAGAAGAATTAGAAGCTTTAATTGAAGATGTTAGAAACGAGCTTTTACAAAATATTGATAACTTAGGTACAGATATTAATATTAGAATTACCGAACTTGAGAACACCTTTGATGATAAACTTGAAACATTAGACGACAAAAAACTAGATCGTAGATTATTAGGTGAACTCTTTACAAAGTTGGGTGAGAAAATAAGTCAATAATAATTCCCTCGCTTTAGCATACTACATGAACCAAGAAGATAAATTAAGTATTCTTAAAGACATCTTGCTTACAGATGAGCGTGAATATGCGTCATCTATTCATGAAAAAATAAAAATCTTAGAAGAAACCATTAACAAACAGAAAAATTTATCTGAAAAAGTAGATCCTATAATTACAGATAAACTTGAAGCATTTGTTGAAGAAATGCCTAAAACCTTAGGTCCTGCAATTACAGAAACGCTTAGGCACGAAATTAAAAATTCTCAAGCGCAAGTGGTTGAAGCATTATATCCAATTATGGGTAAAATGATAAAAAAATATATCCAAAACGAAATTGCACTCCTTACCGAAAAAGTAAATGAACAAGTAAATAATTCTTTTTCATTTAAAAATTTAAAACGAAAATTCTTTTCAAAAAAATCCGGAGCAAGTGAAGGCGAATTGATTTTGAAAGATCAATTTAAGCCAGAAATAGAACAATTAATGGTTATTGAAAAAGGGTCTGGAATAATCATGTCTGAGTATTCTAAAACTCAAAATATAGATCAGGATATGGTTGCCGGAATGTTAACTGCAATAAAAAGTTTTGCTGAAGATGCATTTCAAAAAAACGATCAGGATTTACAATATATAGAATATGACTTATATCATATTCATCTTCAAAATTTTTCCTCATATTACATCGCTGTTGTTATCTCTGGTGCCTTTAATACTGTATTTAAAAGCAAGCTAGAAGATAAACTTTTAGACTTTGCTCAAAACTACATAAACAAAGAAGATTTGGATAATAAAGAGTCCTTTTCTAATAAATTAAAAGTATATTTCGAGAATGAAAATCTCTAAAAAAATAGTCCTACTTGGACACTTTGGTGTTGGTAAATCCTCATTAATACGTCGTTTTGTAGAAAACACGTTTTCAGACAATTACAAAGTAACCATTGGTGTTCATATTTTTAAAAAAGAAGTCACCATACCAACTGGAGAAGATATTTCTCTAGTTATTTGGGATTTAGAAGGTAATGACGATATTAATAACACAAGACCTTCTTACCTATTAGGAACAAGTGGTTTTATATATGTGTTTGATGTCTCTCGACCAGCAACCTACAAAACACTAACTACAGACATAGAGTATATAAAAACTAATTACCAGAAAACGCCTTTAAAAGTCGTAGGTAATAAAGAAGATTTGGTAACTAAGGATTTTATTAAGCAGAACAGCGCTATTTTTAAGCCGTTCGTCGATTACTTTACAAGTGCGAAGACAGGGAAGAAAGTTGATGATCTTTTTTCTAAATTAGCAGAAGAGCTAATTAAATAAATCACAAATCTTATGCTTGAAGCTTACAAAAAAAATTACGCTAAAGCAATAATACAATACATACTTATTGATTTTGATGGTACTATTAAGGAGTCTGACGATACCCTATTCTCTAATATTGAGAAAAAAAATGTTTCAGATTTACATCCTTTTTTTGAGAGTTTTATAGACTTATTACAAACTCCAAATTCAGATTATCTTTTTTCATGTATTCATTTAAATATAAATGGTAAAGAAATCATTTCGGACATCTCACTTAAAACTTTTAGTAACAATAAACTGCCTTTAGTTATTATTCAAGATTTAACAGCACATTATAACAACTATCAAACCTCAGCACAAGTAAGAAACGAATCTATAATAAACTCTCAAGTACTAGAATTAAAAAACAGTTATTTAAGAGAAAAAGAAGAGTTTAAAAATGCTTTTATCGCAAATTTTAGTCACGAGCTAAGAGACCCAATTACAGGCATTATTACATTTACAGATATTTTAGAAAAATCTAATTTAGAACCTCAACAAAAAGGCTATTTAGATATTATAAACTCGTCGTCCAACCATTTAAAAAAAATGATAGACGATATTTTAGACATCTCTAAAATAGAGGTTGGTAAATTAGAGCTTAAGCTCAATCCTTTTAATTTAAAAGAATTATTAGAGGAGTTAACGTCTTCGTATAAAGTAAAAGCTGCACAAAAAGGGTTAGAATTTATTACAAATTTTAATGCCAATTTACCAGATATTGTTGAAGGTGATGCGATGCGATTGCGCCAAATGCTCTCTAATTTGCTAGATAATGCTATAAAATTTACTTCAATAGGCAACGTAACATTTAACGCTTCGTTAAATCAAATTAGAGCAAACAAAGCAAGTATTCACTTTGAAGTTATAGATACAGGAATTGGTATAGCCAAAGAGCATATAGATACTATATTTAATAGTTTTAAACAATTAGAAGTTAACACCAATACTGGTTCTGGCTTAGGTTTAGCTATCGTAAAATATTTAGTAGAGTTAACAAACAGTAAAGTTAATGTAGAATCAGAACTTAATAAAGGCTCTACATTTTCAACAAATATTAACTTTAAACTTGTAGATGCTTCAAAAATTAACAAGCCTAAAGAAGCTGAAGAATTACAGTTTGAAAAAGACAGAAAGTATAATATTCTTTTAGTTGAAGATTCTGAAATCACACAACTTTCAATTTTAAAAATTTTAGCATCACAAGGTAATTTTTATTTAGACATTGCTGTAAAGTCTGAAGATGTATTGCAAAGAATAGAAAACCAAGAATTTGATTTGGTATTAATGGACATTAAACTAAACAACGAAAAGGGAGACAAAATTGCTGCTCAAATACGTATAATGCCAGAACGTGAACACAGAAAAATACCTATTTTAGCGCTCACAGCTAGAGTTATGAAAGAAGATTTAAAACGTTATAAAAAAGCAGGAATTAATGGAGTAATCCAAAAACCTTTTGATAAAAACACGCTATTACAAAAAATTTACGACGCTTTACATTAACAACTCTTTGGTAGTTATACCATAAATTAAGTATATTAGTATTAATTAGCGAATAAGCCCCTAAATTAATGCTAAGCAACTACAAAAAATACAGCCTAAAGAGTGAAAATCAGTTTTTATTAGTCGATAAATCTGGTTTTATAATAGAAAACGACACCAAAATATTTTCTGGTCTAACTCGCGTCTCTATCTCTATATTTCATCCTTTTTTCGAGTCTTTAATCCCTTTAATTAATAGTACAGATCAAACACTTACTTTTAATTGTGTGCATTTTAGCTTTAAAAACAAAACATATAGAGTAGATGTCACCTTACAAACCTTCTCTAAAAAACCACACGCTTACCTTATAATAAATGACCTGTCTGAGCATTATGAAAATAACCTTAGAATGTCGCAGACAAAAAACGAATCTGAAATTAAATCGCAACTTTTAGAAATAGAAAATAATTTACTAGCCAAAAAAGAACGTTTTAAAAGTGAGTTTTTAACTAATTTTAGCCATAATATAATGATGCCAATATACACCATAACGTTTACGACATCTATATTAAACAACTCTAATATAAACGAAGCTCAACGCCATAGTTTAGGTATTATAGACACTACTAGCAACCAATTAAAAAAAATGCTTAATACTCTTTTAGACTTATCTATTATTGAAACTGGCTATTTTGTTTCAGAACATAAAGTATTTAATATTTACAATTTAACTAGTTCTTTAACCGAAAAATTTTCAAAGAAATTTAAAGAAAACAACATCACTTTCAATTACAAAATAGATACACAGTGTCCTAAGTTTTTAATTGGTAATAAATTTAGAATAACACAAGTATTAGATACAATATTAGATAATGCTTACAACTACACTTTAACAGGCGAAGTTAGTTTTAAAGTTAGCATTGTCTCTAACGCGCAAAATAACATCACATTACAATTTTTAATTGAGGACACAGGTATTGGAATAGACAATACACACCATAACTCCATTTTTGAGTCCTTTTACAAAGTAAAAAATGCGTTAACTACTAATGGAAAAGGTTTAGGATTATCCATTGCTAAGCAATTAAGTACTGCAATGAAAGGTGAATTAAATCTAAAAAGCGAAATAGGCAAAGGGTCTGCTTTTAAAGTAACATTACCATTAAAAATTGCTGAACACCAACAAGAACTAGAACATAAAAAAGCCATAGCGCCTAAAAGCAAAACAGAATCAAAATATAAAATTCTTATTGCAGAGTATTCTGAAATAGACCAAATTAGCTTAATAAATCTATTAAATACCGAAAATGAAATAGAAATACATAGTGTTAAAACAGGAGACGATGTTATTAATAGTATGATTACAACCAACTATAATCTAATTATACTAAACACAAAACTACCAACTATGGATGGTATCGACACCTCTAGATTTATAAGACACAGCACTACTCTTTTACAAAACAAAACGCCAATAATTACTATTACTAATAATAAAAGCAAAACAGAAGAAGCCAATTGTATTAGTGCTGGTGTAAATGCTTACTTAACAAAACCACTCCATAAAAAAGAGTTTTTGAGTACAGTTAAAGATTTACTAAAATAAAAAACTCCAAAACTAAGTTTTGGAGTTTTTTATTTAATATATAATAATATCTGTTATCTATTCATTGTTTTAATTTCTTCAACAAAAGTATCTAAATCAACACCATTACTTACTAAACTCAACGCTTTGTCAATTACATATTTAACATTCTCTGGTTTAAAGCCTAAACCAACACTAATTTTAGTTAGTAAAACCTCTTCGTGATCACCTTTAATATGATCTACATAGACCATACGAGACAAATCGTACAAACGCTCTAAGCGATTATCGTAAGATGTTGGAGGATTTATTGGGTGAGAAGCATAATCCTTTAAAATAATTTTATAATCATTTTCAGAAATATCTAAGCGTCGTGCTAAACGATCTAAAAATGCTTTTTCATCGTCAGAAATCACACCATCATCCATAGCTATTCTAACTATAGACGCAAAATGATCTTCATTACGTTTTTTAAACCCACTATCAAACAAATCTGCAAATGACATATATATTGTATTTATATTTTAAAGCACAAAGATAATTAAACAAACTGCTTTTAAAAACATATATTTTCTTTTTTTACCCAAAAACCAACTTCTTAAATTAGGCATTCGCAATTCAAAACTCTAAGCCTTATATTTGCATTCCTAAAGACTAAAAATAAGTGAGTAAATCTAAAATCTCGCAAACTTATGTACAGGCTTTGCAATCGCAAAATCTGCAACACTCTATTGCCAATTCTCAAAGTAAAACTCATGTTAAAGGTCTTGTTGGATCTTCTTTATCTTTTGTAGTTAATTCGCTTTTTAAAACAGCAAACAAGCCTTTTTTAATGGTGTTTAACGATAAAGAAGAGGCTGCATTTTACCTCAATGATTTTGAACAATTATTAGATAGTAAAAATGTGCTTTTTTATCCAGGAAGCTATCGCAGACCATATCAAATTGAAGAAACCGATAATGCTAATGTGCTTTTAAGAGCAGAAGTTTTAAACCGAATAAACTCGCAAAAAAAACCAGCATTAATTATTACGTATCCTGATGCACTTTTCGAAAAAGTAGTCACCAGAAAAGAACTCGAACGCAATACCTTAAAAATTGCAGTAATCGACAATTTATCGTTAGATTTTGTAAACGAAGTCCTTTTTGAGTACAAATTTAAACGTGTAGATTTTGTTACAGAACCTGGAGAATTTTCGGTTAGAGGAGGAATTGTAGATGTGTTTTCTTTTAGCCACGACGAGCCTTACCGAATAGAATTTTTTGGTAACGAAGTCGATAGCATTAGAACCTTCGATGTAGAAACTCAACTCTCTACAGAGCAGATTAAAAAAATTAGCATTATTCCTAATGTTGCTAATAAATTATTAGAAGAAAGTAGGCAGAGTTTTTTTAAATATATTGCACAAAAAACAGTAGTTTTTACTAAAAACGCAGACTTAATATTTTCTCGTGTGGACTCGCTTTATGAAAAAGCTGTTGAAGCTTTCGGAACGCTTTCAAAAGAAATAAAACACGCAGAACCTAACGAGTTATTTTGTAACGCAACCACTTTAAAAAAGCAATTACTTGATTTTACAGTAATAGAGTTTGGCGCTTCTTCTGTATTTAGCAATCAAACTTTAGAGTATAATACAACACCGCAACCAGCTTTTAATAAAAACTTTAAGCTTTTAATTGAAGATTTAAATAGCAATCACAACAAAGGCTACACTAATTATATTGCTTGTGTAAGCGAACAGCAAGCCAAACGTTTTCATGATATTTTTGACGATTCAGATCATGAGGTCAACTACCAAACTATAGTATTATCACTCTATAAAGGTTTTATAGATCACGATCATAAAATAGTGTGTTATACAGACCATCAAATTTTTGAGCGTTACCATAAATTTCATCTTAAAAATGGCTATGCAAAAAAACAAGCCATCACTTTAAAAGAGCTAACAAATTTAGATATTGGCGATTACGTTACACATATAGATCATGGTATTGGTCGTTTTGGAGGCTTACAAAAAATAGACGTTGAAGGTAAAAAGCAAGAAGCTATTAAATTAGTGTATGGCGAACGCGATATTTTATACCTAAGTATCCATTCATTACACAAAATCACCAAGTTTAATGGTAAAGACGGCAAACCACCTAAAATTTACAAACTAGGTAGTAAAGCGTGGAAAACGCTTAAACAAAAAACTAAATCGCGTGTTAAAGAAATTGCCTTTAACCTTATAAAATTATATGCCAAACGTAAGTTAGAAAAAGGCTATCAATACAATCCGGATTCGCACTTACAGCATGAGCTAGAAGCTTCGTTTATTTACGAAGACACTCCAGACCAAAGTACTGCAACAGCAGATATTAAAGCAGATATGGAAAGCGAACGACCAATGGATAGGCTGGTTTGTGGTGATGTAGGTTTTGGTAAAACCGAAGTTGCCATTCGTGCAGCATTTAAAGCTGTAGATAATGGGAAACAAGTTGCTGTTTTAGTACCAACAACCATTTTAGCCTATCAACATTCCAGAACCTTTAAAGAGCGTTTAAAAGAATTTCCTGTAACTGTAGATTATCTTAACCGTTTTAGAACTGCAAAAGAAAAACGCGAAACCTTAGAAAAGCTAGAAAAAGGTCATGTAGATATTATTATTGGCACACACCAACTCGTAAATAAAAATGTGAAATTTAAAGATTTAGGCTTGCTCATTGTGGACGAAGAACAAAAATTTGGCGTTGCAGTAAAAGAAAAACTAAAAACTTTAAAAGATAATGTAGATGTGTTAACGCTAACTGCAACTCCTATTCCTAGAACGCTTCAGTTTAGTTTAATGGCTGCTAGAGATTTATCTGTAATAACTACACCTCCTCCAAACCGTTATCCAATAGAAAGTCATGTTATTCGTTTTAGCGAAGAAACCATTAGAGATGCTATTAGTTACGAGATTCAACGTGGAGGACAAATATTCTTCATCCATAATCGAATAGAAAACATTAAAGAAGTCGCAGGCATGATCCAACGATTGGTACCAGACGCAAAAATTGGTATTGGACATGGACAGCTAGATGGTAAAAAACTAGAGCAACTTATGCTCTCGTTTATGAATGGTGATTTCGATGTTTTAGTGAGCACAACTATTGTAGAAAGTGGTTTGGACGTGCCTAACGCCAATACTATTTTTATTAATAATGCCAATAATTTTGGCCTTAGCGATTTGCACCAAATGCGAGGTCGTGTAGGTCGTAGCAATAAAAAAGCCTTCTGTTACTTTATAACTCCAGACTACTCTGCAATGACTAATGATGCCAGAAAACGCATCACAGCTTTAGAGCAATTTACTGAGTTAGGAAGTGGTTTTAATATCGCAATGAAAGATTTAGAAATTAGAGGAGCAGGCGATTTATTAGGTGGTGAACAAAGTGGTTTTATAAATGAAATTGGCTTCGATACGTATCAGAAAATTTTAAATGAAGCTATTGAAGAATTAAAAGAAAATGAATTTGCAGATTTATATAATGAGCCTTTAGAAGATAAAGAATACGTTAAAGACATTACCATAGACACAACTTTCGAGTTATTATTTCCAGACGATTACGTAAATAATATAACCGAAAGATTAAAGTTATATACAGAGCTTAATAATTTTAAAACAGAAGAAGAGTTACAACAATTTGAAACTAATTTAATCGATAGATTTGGCGAATTACCAATCCAAGTTGTGGATTTATTAAATAGTGTTCGCTTAAAATGGATAGCAACAAAATTAGGTATGGAAAAGGTTATTATGAAACAAAACAAGTTGATTGGCTACTTTATAAACGACCAACAAAGTAAGTTTTACCAAAGCAAAAATTTTACTAAATTGTTACAATATGTACAATCAAAACCTTCTGCTTGTAAAATGAAAGAAAAGCAAACCAGAAATGGCTTGCGATTATTGCTTACTTTTGATAACATTAAAACAGTACAACAAGGACTAGCAGCATTAAAACCAATTTTAAATTAAAAATTAATTTTGGCACGACGTTTGACTTATTAATAGAAAAACCAATTACAATGATTAAAAAATTACTTTTTTTATTCGCCATATTGCCAAGCATAACGTTTGCTCAGCACACCATTAAAGGCACTTTTACTCCTGCAAACCAATTTAAGTTTGCATTTTTATATCGCGTTACAGCAGAAACGTCATTGTTTGTAAACAATGCAGATGTTAACGAAGATGGCACGTTTACAATAGACATGCCAGAAAACACAGAGCCAGGAACCTACAGGATAGTATATGCACAACCTCAGGATGAGTATAATTTCGATTTTATCTATAATAATGAAGATGTAGAATTAGCATTTGATTTAGACAAAGGATTAAGCTTTATTACCTCTAAAGAAAATAAGCTTTATGACTCTTATTTAAAGAGTAAAGCCTTAGTTAATAAGCAAATTCGCAATTATTATGGTACTAAAAACGAAAGTGAAAAAGATTTTAAAAAGATTTTTAAAATTTTAGAAGACACTCAAAATGAATTTGAAAAGGCTGCCGAAGGCACTATGGCTTTAGAGTTTATAAAAGCACTTAGACCTTATATTCCTTCAGAGCGAGAAGATGTTGCTACGTTTGCAGGTCACATAAAAAGCAACTATTTTAAGAACATAGATTTTGGTAACAAAACGTTACAGAATTCAAATTTTTTAATTAGTAATGCGATTAAGTATGTTGCAGGTTATGTGAATAATAACAATGTCGATGCTTCTTACATAGAAAACATCGACACGTTAGTAAACGCCATTGGAGATAATCCTAAAGTAAAAAAAGTGATTTTAAAAATACTTTGGAATCAATTTGCAGATGTTAACCAAACTAACGAAGCTGCAGCAAACCATATTGCAAGTAATTATTTACTAAAATTACTTTCTAATAGTGAAAACGACAGAGAGTTTGCAAATCAAATTATTGCATTTAAAAATTCTTCGATTGGAGAAGTTGCTCCAGATTTTCCTGTAGAAATTAAAGATAAAGACGATAAAGTTGTAGTCACTAAAATGAGTAAATTAGATAGTGCAGAGCAGTATTTAATTATATTTTGGAGTACAACATGTTCTCACTGTTTAGAGGAATTACCATTATTAAAAGAATATACAGCTTCACTACCAAATAATAAACTTAAAGTAATTGCAGTAGCATTAGACGATGCGTATTACAGATGGAGTGACATGCGTTACGACTATCCTGATTTTATACATGTTTTTGGTGAAGGCAAATGGGATAACGAAATTGGTAACAACTATAATGTTACAGCAACACCAACCTATTTTGTACTAGATAAAAACAAAAAAATAATCAATAAGCCTTACGATTTTGAAGCGTTTAAAAACTATTTAGATAAGCTGCCAAACCCGAAAAAAGACGTTTTAAAAGAAGAAAAAAACAAGGACTAAATAAACAATTATTTTTTTTAAAAGATTTTTTTACTCTAGTAATTGATGAAAATTAAATACAGAAATAAAAGAATTTATGCCAACTTAATACTAGGTTTAGTTTGGATTGGAATATATGTTTTTTCTTCGTTTACAAAAGACAAAATTCTTTTTTCTGATTATCTATATTTAATAGTTGGTTTAATGTATCTTGGAATATATTTTTATGAATACTTCTATCACTATTTAACTATTGAAAACGGAACGATTAAAAAAAATTCACCATTTGGTAAACAAATACATCTTAATGAGATAATTTGGATAAAAAAATTCGCTGGAGATTACACCTTAACAACAAAGGATAAAAAACTAAGAATTAACACTGAACTTATTGAAAAACAGTCTTTAATCGAATTAAATACAGTTTTAGAAAACATACAATTACCAGCAGATAAAACTCCTTTTACAACTGTAGAAAACGTTTAAAAATGATAAAAAGCATTCTCTAAATGCTCAATAACATATTGCTTATTTTCTTTTACAATTGCAATAATATCAAAACGCACTTCAACATCTAAACCATTAACTGTAACATATTCGTCCACAGCTTTTACTAAACGTTGTATTTGTTTGGGTTTTACAAAATCTTGAGGATTCCCAAATGCTTTTGTAGATCTTGTTTTAACTTCTATAATGGCTAAAACATCAGCTTTTTGTGCAATAATATCAACCTCAGCTTTTTGAAATCTGTAATTGCGCTCAATAATTTGGTAGTTGTTTTTTAATAAAAAATCTACTGCTAATTGTTCGCCTTTTTCACCAAGTTCGTTGTGTTGTGCCATAATTCCTGCGATGGCAGGAATCTCATCCTACACTTTCAAAATTTATTATATTGTCTTATTCCATTTAAATAACTAAAGTAATCTATATCGTTAGTTCGAGTGATTTTGAAGCATAAAAAATTCGTATCGAAAACTCATTATCAATTGCAAAACCCAATCAAATTAACGAATTAAATTAAAATGATTTATACTTTATAATTTGCATCAATATACGCAATTGCTTCTTCTTGAGTAAGCACTGCAAATTTTTTGTAACGATTATGTACATCTACAATTTCGTCTAAAGCTTTTTCCACCAATGCTTTATTCTGCCAATTATTTAGATGACTAACCACTATTTTTAAACACCCATTTTTGTAAGCAATTTGACCTAATACATGTATTAATGTATCTGTAACGCGTTTAGTATCGTCAAACTCTAAAACCTTAAGTAATGGTAAAACATCTTGAGGATGTGTGCGTCCACGAAGCTCAATACCATGGCAAATTTCGCGTCTAATTTCTTTATTTTCGTGTGTTAAATACCCTTTAGACCATTCTAAAACTGGAACAGGATTTTTTTCTCCCATTTTTTTTATAGATCCTATTACTGCATTTCGAACACGATGGTGTTTATCAAACAATCCAATAGTCATAAAATTTTCAATTTTCTCAAAATGAAACTTTCCAATTTCGCCTGCTGCATTTATAACTGTTTGTCTTACCAACTCGTTTTTTGATTGTATTAACTGTGTTAATGTAGAAAAAATTGCAGCTTGTAAATGTGGTTTTGTATAAAATAATTTACCAATAGCTAAATAGCTTGTTTTGCGAATGTAAGTGTCTTCATCAGAAAAATAGAGAAGTAAAAGCTGTATTTTAGAATTCACTAAATCTTCAGTAATGTCTTTATTAATTTTAATAACTAATTGTTCTCTTTCTTGTTTTGATAAATCGTAAAATGCCATAACAATTAGTTTAAATCACCTCTAATTTATATCCAATACCATGAACATTAATAAGTTTTATTGAGGCGTCATCCTTTAATTTCTTTCTTAATTTTGAAATGTAAGTATCTAAGCTTCTGCCTACAAAAACACCATTATCTTCCCAAACTCTTTTTTCTAATTCCTCTCGCTTAACCACCTCGTTTAAGTGTTCGTAAAAAATTTCTAAGAGTTCACACTCCTTTTTAGAGAGTTTAATCTCTTGAGCCGCTTTTACTAACTTATTTTTTTCTGGATAAAATTGATAGCTTCCTATTGCAGCAAAATTAGTGTCTTGTTGTGTAGTAGTTTCAACTTTAAAATGCGTCTTCTTAACATAGAAAATAGCTAATAGAAATAAGAGTACTAAAGGCACAACATAAAGCAACGTTTTAATACGTAATGGTGGATTTTGCTTGGTAAAAAACACTTCAATTGTATAGCAGTTATTTGGTAATACTCTGCCAGCACATGGAATAATTGTGTTTTCTTCGTCTTTAGTTATTTGGTAGCTATAAGCAACTTCATGGTCTTTGCATTGTATAACTTCTACACGATAGTGCGATGGCAATTCGGCATTTTTAAAACTTTGTTTTACTAAGGTTACTAAATCTGCTGGATCAAAAGATAATGAGTTATTAAAAGACACTTGATATTTAGAGTCTTCTATTACTACCACAGGCAATATTAATGAGGTCGAATCGCTAGTGGTGAGTAGTAACTTATTGCCAACATCGCGTAATGAGATTTTAACGCGCTCAGTAAATCCATCTTCGTTTTGAGTAGAACAAGAACTTAGTAAAGCGCAATAGAAAACGCCAAAAAGGACTACAAATAAAGAGGTGTTGTTTTTGAGCATAATTACTGTAAATAACAAACAATTTTATGAGTTTTTACACGAGTTGACATTTCTTTTACACTTTTTTGACATTCTTTTATCTCACCAAATATGCATAAAGCACTGATGGAAGCTTAAAAACTTACAGTAATTAGTGTAACTAAATTTTATTTTTCAAAACTAATTGTACTTTTTTCTTTAGTAACCACCATTGTAGTGTTTCGTCCTAAAAATAAAGCACGATTATCTTTTTCGTGTCCTGCAGGCATATTAAAAGCAATCGGGAAATCATAATCTGATAGAGCATCTAAAATTAATTGCTCTATAGAAGTTCCCCAAAGTGTAGTGTTTTTTCTAAGTTTACTCATATCGCCAACTATAACACCTTTACAATTATCGAAATAACCAGCACGTTTAAGACTTTGTAGCATACGATCAATATGGTATTTATATTCTCCAATTTCTTCAATAAATATGATTTTTCCAGAGGTATCAATACTAGTTTTAGAGCCTAACATAGTATGTAAAATAGTAAGGTTTCCACCAACTAAAGGTGCACTAACCTCACCAACTTTATTATATTCTGAGCCAGATAATGTGTATTGTAACGATTCGCCAAAAATAGCAGCTTTAAAAGTACTTAGCGTCTCTGTTATCTCGTTTAAATCTTTAGTTAAGCTCACACACATCATAGCGTGTATAGATTGAAATCCTTGGTTATGAAACTGGTTGTGCAAGGCAGTAATATCGCTGTATCCAATAAGCCATTTTGGGTGTTGTTTAAATTTAGTATAATCTAATTGGTCTAAAATCCTAACGGTTCCGTAACCACCACGAGCACACCAAATGGCTTTAATTGCTGGATTGTCTAGCGCCTCTTGAAAATCCTCGCAACGTTCTGCATCTGTACCTGCAAAATGGTTGTCTTTGCTAAAAACATGTTTACCAACAACAACATTTAAATTCCAGCTTTTTAGTAAGGCTTTAGCTTGGTCAATTTCGTCTGTTCTGTTTTTTAAAATTCCTGAAGGTGCAACAATAGCAACAGTATCTCCTGCTTTTAAATAAGGTGGCTGTATCAATTTAGAAGATGGTTTAAGGGTTTGGTTGTTTTGTGCCGAAGTGTAATAGCTTCCAACAAAAACAAGAAAAACAATAGTAAATAGGTGTTTAATCATACTGTAAATGTAAACGATATTTTATAAAATTAAAATGAAGCACTTCTTTTAAAAATACCTTTTGGTTTAAAGAAATAAATGTACTAACTATTATTAATATCTTTACAATTAACTTTAAAGGTAATTATGAGCAGTAAAACTATTATGTGCATCCAATGTGGAGTTTATAATAAAGATAGAGAGTTTTGCTCAGAGTGTGGTGCAATTTTAGACTATAAAAAACGACGCGAATTAGCTTTTAAAAAAGAAGAAGAAGCACGTTTAGAGCGCAGACGTATTGAAAAAGAAAATAACCCTTCGTTTTTCGATAAATATGGAGACCATCGTTTTTTGGTAGTGAGAATTTTTGTAAAAATTATTAAATCTATATACGTACTAATTGTGGCTATAGGTGGTTTTATTGCTTGGTTAATTGCAACTATTGCTGCATGAGTATTATTAAACACCCTCTGTATTTAGTGCTTTCTGCAATCGCCATAAGTATTTACTTATCTAAAATGGCTAATATAGCATTGCCAAATTGGATGTATTTTTATTTAAGCGATTTACTATGTATGCCACTTGTATTTAGTACCTGTTTGGCAATAATTCGTGTATTAAAAAAAGATAATAGTATATATATCCCTTTAGGAGCAGTCTTGGTTTTAACTATATATTATAGTGTTTATTTCGAGTATTTTTTACCACAATACAATGAGCGTTATACAGCAGATTGTATAGATATTGTAATGTATTTTTTAGGAGCACTACTATTTTATGGCTATCAAAAACGTTTGTTTTAAAGCTTCTTAAAAATAAAAAAATTAATACTTTTTTAACATAAAAAATCCAAATACACTATTTTAGACGTAAATAAGTAATAGAATTTCTGTTGTTTTTACTTTTTAACTATAAATTATAAAATTTATGGCTGTCATTACATCTTGTATTACATCTACCCTTCAACCTTATACTCCAACATCACAAAATCCTTGGAATGAATTAAGAGTTCGGCATGCCTATCGTCGTTTAGGATATGATGCTAATAAAACCGCAATTACAAATGCTTTAAGTTTAACGCCTAGTGAGTTAATAGACCAAATTATTAATGAGTCTTTAAACACGCCTAATTGGACTGCTCCTTCTTGGGCAAATTATACTAACGATGACTATAATAATCAAGGTTTAGATTTTGATGAACAAACACAAGCCAATCATGATGAACTTATGCACGAGGTTATTAACCAAATGCAAACAGTAGGTTTAAAAGCAAGGCTTATTATGTTTTGGAGTAATCATTTTGTAACACGATTAGAAGATTATTACACCAGTAACCACCTTTACGAATATTACAACACATTAGAAACCTATGCCTTTGGTAATTTCGAGGATTTTGTAAGAGCAATAGGTAAAACCAGTGCTATGCTAGTGTTTTTAAATGGTGTTGAAAATTCAAGCTATAATCCTAATGAAAATTATGCTCGCGAATTGTACGAGCTTTTTACACTAGGAGTCGATAATGGATATACACAACAAGACATTGTAGAAACCTCTAAAGCTTTAACTGGCTACAACCATAGAGAAAACTGGACGTATCCTATTTATTTTGACAACAGTACATTTAACGATACCCAAAAAACCATATTTAATCAAACAGGTAACTGGAATTATGACGATGTTATAGATATTTTATTCCAACAAAAAGCACCTTTAATTGCACAACATATTTGCAAAAAACTATATACTTATTTTGTAAGCGCAACAGTAAATGAAGATGTGGTTACCGAAATGGCAAACCTGTTTGTTGTAGATTTTAATATAGAAAACATTTTACGAACCCTTTTTAAAAGTCAGCATTTTTTTGATAATAAAACTATAGGAACTCAAATTAAAAGTCCGTACGATTTAACAATGTCCTATCTAAACATCACAAATTTTAGTTTACAAGAAGATTTTAATCAAGCCATGGTTTGGTTTAATGGTTTAATGGGACAACAAATGTTTAATCCTGTTGATGTTGCAGGTTGGCAAGGCGATAGAGATTGGATTAACTCCAGCACATTAACTGGTCGATGGGAAATTTTACAATGGACCATTTGGCATAGTTGGAATAATTACACTGAAGAATTACGAACATTTGCAATACAGAGCTCTGAAAACAGTAATAACCCTTACGTAGTAACCAAATCGATAATTGATCGTTTTATGCCTTTAGAGCTGTTTTCAATTGAAGATTACCAAGTAGCAACAGATGTGTTTAAACATAATCTACCAGAAAATTATTACGATACTCAACAATGGAATTTACAATGGGACTCTGTTCCGTATCAAGTTGTACTTTTATTACTGCATTTAATTAAACTACCAGAATTTCAACTTAAATAATTACCACTATGTGTAACAACCAATCTAAAAAAGATAAAAACTCTAGCACTAGTGCTCACGATTTAGAACACAAAAAATGGAACAGACGTTCCTTTTTACAAGCTTTAGGACTTTCAGGAGCAGGAACAATTATGCTAGGTGGCATGCCTTTATCTGCCTCAAATAGCACTAAATTGGCTGCAGCCATAAGCAATTCGGAAACAGATAGAATACTGGTAATAATAAGACTAAAAGGCGGAAATGATGGACTTAACACCATCGTACCAATTTACGATTACGATACGTATGCTGTAAATAGACCAACCATTAAACATAATTTAAATCAGCTAACACCACTTACACCAGATTTTGGGATTCCTAACGCAATGGCAGACCTTTTAAATCTTTGGGATAATGGAGCTATGAAAGTTGTTCATGGTGTTGGGTACGAAAACCATAGTCAATCGCATTTTTCGGGTTCAGATATTTGGGCCTCAACAGATCCAACTAATTCCTCTACTTCTGGCTGGTTAGGTCGTTATTTCGAAGAGTTATATCCTGAGTATTTACTCAATCCTCCAACCATTCCTGCTGCTGTTCAAATTGGCAGTATTGGTAATTTAATTTTTGATGGCGACTCCAATAACTACGCCTTTTCTGTTGCAAATCCAGACCAATTAGAATCTATCGCACAAACAGGAACAGTACACGATATGAGCAGTTTTCCAGATTGTATTTATGGTGAACAATTAGAGTTTATGAGAGGTACCACCAATACCACATATCAATATGCAGGTACAATTCATGAAGCATACACTGAAGGCGCTAATAGTTTTGAGTATATGGAAACTCAACTCGCGCAACAACTCTCTATAGTTGCTAGACTTATAAAAGGCAATCTAGGTACAAAAGTTTATATGGTTACTTTAGATGGATTCGATACACATGCCAACCAAATTGTAGATCATAGTGCATTACTTACCGATTTATCTAATTCTGTTAAAACGTTTTATGACGATTTAGCTCAAGCAGGCATAGACTACAAAGTATTATCTATGAGCATAAGTGAATTTGGACGTCGTGTTTACGAAAACGGCTCCAATGGTACAGATCATGGAAAAGCAGCTCCACTTATGTTGTTTGGTCCTGCAATACAAGGCAATGGCTTTGTTGGTGAACATCCCGATCTTATTTCTAGTAATGGCGAAGGAAACTTAGAGTACACTCAAGATTTTAGAGAAATATATGCTACTATTATGGAAAAGTGGTTATGTATTGATAGCGGAATAGTGGACGAAGCATTACTAAACACCACTTATGCACGTCTCGATCTTGGTTTTAATTGCAGCACACTAGGTCTTACCGATTTTAATCAAAATCGTTTTAAACACGTTGTTGTTTACACAGATAGAGATTCTATTTTAAATATAAAAAATCCTTTTACACAACACGTGGTTATTAAAATCTACGATATTATGGGTAAAGAGATTGGAACACTTAAAAATGAAATGCTTTTTGCTGGAGAACACAATGTAAGTATAAAAAATACTATATCTAGTAAACTAAATGTTGGACAATATATCTATAGAATTTCAGTTGGAAACGAAAACTTTAGCAAGTCTTTTATAATTCGATAATGCCTTAATATTTTTTGTGCCAACCAAAACCATAATTTATTCCTAATCCAACATAACTTAACTTTCCAACATTTCCATATAATTTGAATCCAAAACTTCTTCCAAACGAAGAAGGTTTTCCTACTGGAATTAATCCATAATATGCTCTAAATCGCTTTTTTTTCTTTTTAAACCATTTTATATTTACCTCTAAAGGGAAGCCAATAAATTGTTTATTTTTTTTAACCTCTACACCATTTATTCTTTCTTTAAACAATACATTATTTGCTGATAATCCTCCCGAAAAACTAAACGAATGACCATCTTTAATATATCGTTTTCCTAAAAGAATTGAAACTTCATTTACTTTTAAATTAGACTCAAGAAAAGGTATTGCAACAAAACCAATTAAAGCAACTTCATAATCTAATGCAGTTTGATTAATGTATCTAATAGAATACAAATTATTATTTTGTTGATAATTTAACTCACCACCTAAACTAAAACCTGAAGTATTTCCACCTGCATAACCAACAAGAATCTCTGTAAAAAGTATTGGATTATCTTCTATTTCATCAACTTTAGATTGGTCTTGAGCAAAACAAAAATTCATACAAAATAAAACCAATATTATATAATAGTAGTTTTTCATAGTTCTTTTAACTCAAAGCTATTAAAATAAATTCTCTTTTATTCAAATTGGAAGTAAAGAATACAATTTTAAAAAAGGTAATGATTATTTTTGCTATACAAATTACTAAAATCATGTTGAAAGATTCAAAAAGATACACCATAACAGCAGCACTACCATATACCAATGGACCAATTCATATTGGGCATTTAGCAGGTGTTTATGTGCCAGCAGATATTTATGCACGATATAAAAGACTAACAGGTAACGATGTTGCTTTTATTTGTGGAAGTGATGAGCATGGCGTACCAATTACTATTAAAGCAAAAAAAGAAGGCGTTACACCACAACAAATTGTTGATAGATATCATAAAATAATAAAAGACTCTTTTGAAGATTTCGGGATTAGTTTCGATAATTATTCCAGAACCTCAGCCAAAATACATCACGATACAGCTTCAGAATTTTTTAAAACCTTATATGATAAAAATGAATTTGTTGAAGAAGTGTCAGAGCAATTATACGATGCAGAAGCTAACCAGTTTCTAGCCGATCGTTTTGTTGTAGGAACGTGCCCAAAATGCGGAAACGAAGAAAGCTATGGCGACCAATGCGAAAATTGCGGAACTAGCCATAATGCTACAGATTTAATAAACCCTAAATCTGCAATTACAGGAAATGTACCTACTTTAAAAGAAACCAAACACTGGTTTTTACCATTAAATAAACACGAGCAGTTTTTAAAAGAATGGATTCTCGATGGTCACAAAAAAGATTGGAAACCTAATGTTTATGGTCAAGTAAAATCTTGGATCGACGATGGTTTACGTCCACGTGCTGTAACCAGAGATCTAGATTGGGGAATTCCAGTTCCTGTTCCTGGAGGCGAAGGCAAAGTGCTTTATGTGTGGTTTGACGCTCCAATTGGTTACATCTCTGCAACCAAAGAATGGGCAAAACGCGTAGGTAAAGACTGGGAGCCTTATTGGAAAGACGAGAGCACCAAACTAGTGCATTTTATTGGTAAAGATAATATTGTATTTCACTGTATTATTTTCCCTGCAATGCTAAAGGCTGAAGGCAGTTATATTTTACCAGATAACGTACCTGCAAACGAGTTTTTAAACTTAGAAGGCAATAAATTATCTACGTCAAAAAATTGGGCTGTCTGGTTGCCAGAATATTTACAAGATTTCCCAAATCAGCAAGATGTATTACGTTATGCCTTAACGGCAAATGCACCAGAAACAAAGGATAATGATTTTACTTGGAAAGATTTTCAAGCCAGAAACAACAACGAATTAGTTGCCATTTTTGGTAACTTTATTAATCGTGTTGTGGTACTAACCAACAAGTATTACGATGGCATTGTGCCAACTCCAAGCGATTTTTATAAAATTGACAGCGACACTCTAGCTGCTGTAAAAGCTTATCCTGCTGTAATAGAAAGTTCGTTAGAGCGTTACCGTTTTAGAGAAGCAAGCCAGGAATTAATGAATCTTGCCAGACTTGGAAATAAGTATTTAGCAGACGAAGAGCCTTGGAAACTTATAAAAACAGACGAAGCACGTACAAAAACTATAATGTATGTTGCTTTACAAATAGCTTCAGCATTAGCCACTTTATGCGAACCATTTTTACCTTTTACTTCAACTAAATTAAAACATATTCTTAATGTTAGTTCGAGTGATTCGACACAGGAAAACAGTATAGAGAATAAGTGGGAAGATATTTCATCAAAAGACATTTTAATGCCTGCAAACCATAAAATAGGAAAAGGAGAACTACTATTTTCTAAAATTGAAGACAGCCAAATCCAAGCGCAAATGGATAAATTAGAAGCAAGCAAAAAAGCTAACGAAGCTGCAAATAAAGTTGTAGAACCTCAAAAAGAAGAAATTACTTTCGACGATTTTACAAAATTAGACCTTCGTGTTGGTACTATTATCGAAGCAGAAAAAATGCCCAAAGCAAAAAAGCTTTTAGTATTAAAAGTTGATACAGGTATTGATGTACGCACTATAGTTTCTGGCATTGCAGAAAGCTTTAAAGCAGAAGAAGTTATTGGCAAACAAGTAACCGTTTTAGTTAATTTAGCGCCAAGAGCATTACGTGGTGTAGAAAGTCAAGGCATGATTTTAATGACTGAAAATGCCGAAGGTAAATTAGTATTTGTAAATCCTGATGATGCTAATATTAACAATGGATTATCTATAAGCTAAGTATAGTTAAATTTTAGCTAAAGTGTACACTTTAAAAATCTAGCATCTTATTGTTTCTCGTACATAAGTTTTAAGCATAATTATATGGTAAGCGCTATTATTTAAACGGATTGCGTCATTATAATTAATGCATTAAAATTATATTAAGACAACCGTAAAAAATTAATTTATGAAACAACTAATATTATGCTTAACAGTGCTTTGCCTCATATCTTGTGGAACCACTAAAACTGTTAGACAATCTAAAAAAGTAATAAAAGGCGATTGGGTAATAGACAATATTACTTACAGTGAATCAGGAACTTACAATGTGCAACTCCTAGATGATGCCTCGAAACAATGTTTTGAAGGCAGTACATGGAGTTTTATTCCAAACAATAATACAGGTATGTACACTATTAATGGTTTGGATTGCTCAACTGGAGTAAGAAACTTTGTTTTTACCATTCAAGAGATTGATGAATCCACAGGTTTATATGATTTTCTTCTAAAACCAACCAATGCAAAAAACAAATCGGAGACTAACGTTGGGTTTAGATTAAGATTATCTGCTTTATCAGATGCGCAAATGCAGTGGCAACAAACAGTAAATGTAAATGGAAAGCCGTTTACGATTAATATGAATTTTTCAAAACTTTAAAATAATATGAAAACACTTATAAAAAACATAGGAGTTATAGCTTTTACATTGGTTTTAACACTAAGCTTAACTAATTGTAAAGCAGTAAAAAATGCAAATAACAAACAAAAAGGAGGCGTAATAGGTGCAACTGGTGGAGCTGTCCTTGGTGCTATTATTGGAAACAATATTGGTAAAGGAGGAAATGGAGAACTTGGTGCTGTAATTGGTGGAGTTGTTGGAGGAACAGCTGGCGTGCTTATTGGTAACAAAATGGATAAGCAAGCACAAAAAATCGAAGAAGAAATTCCAGGAGCCAAAGTAGAACGTATAGACGAGAGTATTGTAGTCACTTTCGATGAGAATAGTGGAGTATATTTTGATACTGCAAAATATAATATAAATGCAGCCTCTCAAGAAACTTTAAATAAGCTTACAGCAATTTTCTTAGAGTATCCTGATACTAATATTTTAGTAGTTGGTCATACAGATAGTGTAGGCTCAGACGAGTCTAATATGACGTTGTCTAAAAATAGAGCGTATGCTGTAACTAATTATTTAATAGGAAAAGGATTAAATAGTGGGCGTTTTACAACCAATTGGTTTGGAGAATCTCAACCTACAAACGATAACAGCACTGCAGAAGGTAGAGCAAAAAACAGACGTGTAAATGTTGCTATTCTTCCAAATGAAAAAATGATTGAAGATGCTCAAAAACAATCTAACGGAAATTAAATATTACATTTATCTATGACATTAAATACATTTAAATATCACTAAAAAAAAGAACATGAAATCATTTATATTAAAAATTTTTATAGTCGCTATTCTTTTTACAAGTTGTAACGAGAATAAAAAAGAAACTATTGTAAAACAAGACAATAAAACAGAAGTGAAAACTACTAAAACCGAAACAACGCTAGAAGATACTAGATGGAAGCTAGTGACGTTTATGGGTAAAGATGTAAGCAATAAAGGTGCATTTATAACATTCTCGTCAAAAAACAATACAGTGTATGGAAATGCCAGTTGTAATACTTTTAATGGCACTTATGAGCTAAAGGAAGGATTAAGATTGTCATTATCTAAAATGGCGGCAACTTTAAAAGCATGTCCAGATATGTCAATAGAAACTCCATTTTTAGAAATTTTAGAAAACGTAGATAATTATTCGTTAAGCGAAAACACAATGACACTTAATAAAGCTAAAATGGCACCTTATGCTATTTTTGAAGCTGTTAGATAAGAGAAAATTAAAAATTTTAAAGCCTCGTAGTGTAATACTACGAGGCTTTTTGTTGTTTTTTAGATAAAATGGTCTAATTTTTGTTTTTTTGTATGTGTATAATTTACTTATATTAAATTTGTTTTACTTCTATAAATTTACAATTTATATTAAATATGAAAAAAAAATTACTTCTATTAATTTGCCTTATTAGCCTCATAACACATGCACAAGAAAAATGGTTAGTAAGTGATATTAAATATGAAACTGAAACTTTTAAACCTAAAAATATTATTCCTGTTGTTAATGAAGACACTAATAATATAGCTTTATTTTTCGCTAATAGGAAAGTAATATTTGGTAAACTTTATGATAATGAAAAAAGACTAATTGGTACTATTAACAACATAAATATTCCTAAAAAAGGAAAAGAAATTATAGGTGCCATTTACAACAACTCTGTTTATACGCTCTTTTTTAGTAATACCAATAAAACACGTTTTAGCTCAGTTTCTATGGTGTTTGATACTCAAAATTTTGATACCAAAGAGTATTTTAGTACAATACCAAACAAAGAAAAAGTTATGGAGTTTTTAGTCGCCAAAAACAAGCTTCATATCCTAACTATAAATAAAAAAGAGAGCATTTTAAAGAATTATACGCTCACAGAAAAAGGGCACATCGATACTTTTGAATACAATTTAGAAAACGAAAAAATAATTAATTTTAGAGATCAAAACATTTCATTATATAACTTGTTTGGCAATATATATCCAGATATAGAACTTATAAACAATAATGTGCCTAATAGTTTAGAACAAACTAATGCTTTAACCAAATTATATCTAAATGAGAATACAGTTACTATAACAAATAATAATGTAAATAAGTACACATATATTTTTACATTAGATTTAAATAAAAACGACTATCAGTTTCAAAGCATTATAAATACTGGATATAATAAAGATCATTTAGGAGCCAATAGTAATTCTTACGTTTTTAAAAACAAACTACTAACTATTTATTCCACATTAGATAACCTAAGCTTTAGTGCTTACAAAACAGAAGACCTAGAACTCATTAAAAGCTATAGTATTGAGAGAGATCATCCAATCGATTTTAAAAACACACCTATAATACAAGAAGGAGGAGAATTAGATAATTACAGAGAATTAGAAAAGACTTCAAAATTTTTAAGAAAAATAACCCAATCAAAAATTGGTGTTACAGGTTTTACTAAAAACAACAAATTAATTATAACTCTAGGAGCTAGCAAAGAAGTTTATCGTGGTAATTTTGCTCTTGGAAACTTCGGCTTTATTGGAGGTGTAGTTTCTGGGTTATTAACAAGTACTTTTTACGAATATTCGCAAACAAAATCTACTCGTATAAGTTGTGTATTCGATAATGATTTAAATCATATCAATGGAGAAGTGCCTTTTAACGATTTTGATAAAATTCAAGAATTTAAATCTACAAACAGTAATTTTGCTGTTAGTAATTTAGAAACTTTATTTAAATTCAACTCAAGTTATCTTTTAGGTAATTATAACAAAAAAAATGGTTTTTATACATTGTATAAATTCGATTAGCATACACAGCTTTTAATGATAACTTCACTAAAATTCATAACCTCCAAAACCAAACTCCCAGAACACTCAGTTAAAAACACTGTGGAGTTATTAAACCAAGACGCAACTATTCCCTTTATTTCTAGATATAGAAAAGAAGCTACTGGAAATTTAGACGAAGTGCAAATTGGAGACATCGTTAAGTACAAAGAAGAATTTGAAGCATTAGAAAAACGAAAAACTGCCATTTTAAAAGCTTTAAAAGAACAAGACGTTTTAACTGAAGCGTTAAAAACGAAAGTTAAAGAGTGTACAGATTTAACAGCACTAGAAGATCTATACTTACCTTACAAAAAAAGCCGAAAAACTAAAGCTGAAACTGCTCGTAAAAATGGCTTAGAACCTCTAGCAAAAATTATAATGAGCCAAAATGCAAGTGATCTAGACTCTATTGCATACAAATATATTAAAGGCACTATTAAAACTACAGATGAGGCTTTAGAAGGTGCCAGACATATTATCGCAGAGTGGATTAACGAGCGCACAGATATTCGTAACAATTTACGTCATCAATTAGAGCGTTACGCAATGATTGCCACAAAAGTGGTAAAAACAAAAAAAGACGACGAAAAGGCTCAAAAATTCAGAGATTATTTTGATTGGGAAGAAGCGCTAAATCGCATTCCATCGCACAGATTATTAGCCATTTTAAGAGCTGAAAAAGAAGGCTTTATAAGAGTAAAAATCGAAATCGACCAAGTAAAAGCACTCGAACATATAGATCGAAAAATTATAAAATGCAACAACGCTTGTGCAGATCAAATAGAATTAGCAATTAGTGATGCTTACAAACGCTTACTATTTCCTTCGTTGAGTAACGAGGCATTACAAAAAGCAAAAGAAAAAGCAGATGAAGCTGCAATTACTGTATTTGCAAAAAATTTAAAACAATTACTATTAGGTTCTCCTTTAGGCGAAAAACGCGTGCTAGCCATAGATCCAGGATTTAGAACAGGCTGTAAAGTAGTGTGTTTAGATGCACAAGGTACTTTATTACATAACGAAACTATTTATCCACATCCTCCAAAAAGCGACACTATTGGAGCCATTAAAAAATTGGCTTCATTAAGCGAAGCGTATAAAATTGAAGCTATTGCGATTGGTAACGGAACAGCATCCAGAGAAACTGAAACCATAGTTAAAAAAGTACAGTTTAAAAACGAGATGCAAGTGTTTGTGGTTAGCGAAGCTGGCGCAAGTATTTATTCTGCCTCCAAAATTGCAAGAGACGAATTCCCAAATTACGATGTAACCGTTAGAGGTTCAGTGTCTATAGGCAGACGTTTACAAGACCCTTTGGCAGAACTTGTAAAAATTGATGCCAAATCCATTGGTGTTGGCCAATACCAGCACGATGTGGACCAAAACAGACTCCAAAAACAACTCGATATTGTTGTAGAAAACTGTGTAAATAGTGTTGGTGTAAATATAAATACTGCAAGTACGTCTCTACTGAGTTATGTCTCTGGAATAGGACCAAAACTCGCCGAAAATATTTATAATTACAGAAATGAAAAAGGCGTGTTTACAAGCAGAAACGACATTAAAAAAGTACCACGTTTAGGCGACAAAGCGTTTGAGCAAGGTGCTGCTTTTTTAAGAATTAAAGACGCTAAAAACCCATTGGACGATTCTGCTGTACATCCTGAAAGTTATAAGGTTGTTGAAAAAATGGCTAAAGATGAAGGTATTTCAATTTCAGAATTAATAGGAAACAAAAGCATACTTCAACACATAAATTTAAATCAGTATTCAACTGAAGCAATTGGTTTACTTACGCTTCAAGATATTATTAAAGAACTAGAAAAACCAGGCTTAGACATTAGAGAAGAGGCTAAAGTATTTACGTTTAATCAAAATATTAAAACTATTAACGATTTACGCGACGGACAATTATTACCAGGTATCGTTAATAATATTACCAATTTTGGTTGCTTTGTAGATGTTGGTATAAAGGAAAGTGGTTTAATCCATGTCTCTAATCTTTCAGATGCATTTGTAAAAGATGTTAATGAGCATGTGCACTTACACCAACAAGTTATTGTTAAAGTATTGAGTGTAGATATTCCACGCAAACGTATTCAATTAAAGCTCCATAAATAGATGCTAAACATCGCTTATCATCCTATTTATTGCCATCCTTTGCCAGAAGGTCATCGGTTTCCAATGTTAAAATACGAGTTGCTTCCAGAGCAATTAATACACGAAGGTACGTGTACAGCAGCTAATTTTTTTGAGCCAGAGCGCATGATTAATGAAGCACCAATTTTAGCAGTACACGAGCCAGACTATTTTTACGATTTATTAAACATTACCTTAAACCAACGCGCTGCTCGTAAAATAGGATTCCCTTTAAGTGAAGTGTTAATAGAACGCGAAATCACTATAGCAGATGGCACAATTAAAGCCAGTGAATTTGCTTTAAAACACGGAATTGCAATGAATATTGCTGGAGGCACACACCATGCGTACACCAATCGAGGCGAAGCCTTTTGTATGTTAAACGACCAAGCCATTGGAGCACGATATCTCCAAAACCAAAGATTAGCAAAGCGAATTTTAATTGTAGATTTAGATGTGCACCAAGGTAATGGCACTGCCGAAATTTTTAAAAATGACACGTCAGTATTTACATTCTCAATGCATGGTAAACACAATTATCCCTTTAAAAAAGAAGACAGTGATTTAGATATTGCACTAGAAAATGATTGTGATGATACAACGTATTTAAACATTTTAAAAGAAACTCTACCAAAACTAATAGACAACCACAAGCCAGATTTTATTTATTATTTATGTGGAGTCGATGTTATTGCAACAGATAAATTAGGGAAGTTAGGATTAAGTATTGCTGGCTGTAAAGCACGCGATACGTATGTTTTGCAAACCTGCAAAGATCAAAACATTCCTGTAATGTGTAGTATGGGAGGAGGATATTCGCCAGAGATTAAAACCATAGTTGAGGCACATGCCAATACGTTTAGAGTAGCACAAGATCTCTTTTTTACCTAAAATTTTATAGCATCGCTACTGCTTCAGTTGTTGTTCCCATTTCCAAGCACTTAAAAGCGCTTCTTCTAAAGTATATTTTGCAGTCCAACCTAACTCGTTATTAGCTTTTGTAGTATCTGCATACGCAGAAATTACATCGCCTTCGCGACGATCTACTATTTTATAATTTAGTTTTTTATTGGTTACGTTTTCAAAAGCATGAATCACTTCTAAGACTGAAGAACCTGTTCCAGTACCAATATTAAACACTTCAAAATTACTTGTCGTTTTCGCATTTAAAAGTCTTTGTAATGCCACGACGTGTGCTTTTGCCAAATCCACAACATGAATATAATCTCTAATACACGTACCATCTGGAGTAGGATAATCGTTACCAAAAACCGATAATTGTGCTCTTTTACCAAGTGCTGTTTGCGTAATAAAAGGCACTAAATTTTGTGGTACACCAATAGGTAGTTCGCCAATTTTTGCAGAGTCGTGCGCTCCAATAGGATTAAAATAACGCAATGCTATGGCTTTTATATTGGAAACTTTACAAACATCTTGTATGATCTCCTCTCCTATTTGTTTAGTGTTTCCGTAAGGAGAAGCTGCTGGTTGTATTGGTGCAGATTCTGAAATTGGCATACGTTCTGCTTCGCCATAAACTGTACAAGACGAACTAAAAATAAGTTGTGCTTGATTTTTTTGTTGTAATTGTTGAAGTAGATAAATCAATGCCGAAACATTATTTTCGTAATACATTAAGGGTTGCTCTACACTTTCGCCAACGGCTTTAAATGCTGCAAAATGAATCACTCCTGTTATGGTATGATGACGCTCAAAAAACGATTTAACTGAAGCTTTTTCTCTTAAATCTAAATTTTCGAAAATTGGTTTTTTTCCAGTTATGGCAGTAATTCCCTCTAAAACGGCTTCGCTAGAATTTAAAAGATTGTCAATTATTACAACGTTAAAGCCTTCTTTTTGAAGCTCAACAACAACATGCGAGCCAATAAAGCCTAAACCTCCTGTTACAAGTATCTTCATAGTTACAAACCGTTAAACGGAATCCTTTTAAGTTTAGTCAAAAGTAACAAAATTCATGTTACTTCTTTTTAAAAATTAAAACACTTACTCATTTTAGGCAAGTTGACTTAGTACCACTTATAGTTGCTGAAATGTTTTTCTGGTTTCACTACCATAAATACCATCTACAGTAATATTGTGTTTGGTTTGGAATGCTTTAAGTGCTAGTTCTGTTTTAGGTCCAAAAACAGCATCTGCATTGCCAGTTAAGTGGTTTAGTTCAATTAAAATTATTTGTAAAAGCTTTACGTTTTCGCTGCTATCGCCTTGTCGTAAATAGCCTGTTGGAATCGCTAAAAGGTCTTCTAACTTATCGGTTAAGCTTCTAAATTGTAATATTCTGGTTAACGGATAGGTTTGGATGTTTACGGCATCGTTTTGATTACCACCAATACAATAAATGGATTTTCCGCTTTTGGTATAGCCTATAAAAAAACCTACGTGACCTTTCCAACTATTTATGCTAGATCTCCAAAAGACAACAATATCTCCTGGTTGTGGCCAATTGGTTTTATGGCCTACTTTTAGCCAACTTCTGGCATTTGCTTTGTTGGACATTGGTAAATTGGCTTGTAAGGCGACCCAGTTTGCAAAAATGCTACACCAAGGCACTTCGTCTGTTCCAAATTCCAAACCAGTACTATTTTGATATTCTAATATACGTTCGTTATGTGTTGCTCCTGTAATTTCTTTTTGGCCTAACTCTCCAAAAGCAATTTTTAATGCATCTCCTAACATAATTTATAATTTTAAGATTTATAACATGCTATTACAAGATTAGGGAAAGATTTCTGAAATTAAAGATACAAAAAAAAGCGACCTAAGTCGCTTTAATTGTGATGATTATACATTTTACTTTCCGCCCAACATCATTAATTCGCTACAAACAACTTCGGTTACATAACGTTTTTCGCCTTCTTTAGTTTCGTAACTTCTAGAGGTTAATTTGCCTTCTATTGCAACCTCTTTTCCTTTGGTAATATATTTTTCTATAATCTCAGCGGTTTTTCCCCAAGCTACAATATTGTGCCATTGTGTGTCTGTAATTTTTTCGCCTTTATTATTTTTATAGCTTTCGTTTGTTGCTATAGAAAATTTAGCTAATGTTTTTCCTGATTCTAGATTGATGATTTCTGGATCGTTTCCTAAGTTACCAATCAACTGTACTTTGTTTCTAAGTGTGCTCATAATTTTTGTTTTTCGTTAAACAGTTAATACAAATCGAGTTCTTATGTTTCGACACTGCAAAGATGGGATGACGTCCTAATTTTATTCGGTATTTACGCATTTAATAGCGTTTGTAATCATTTGTAGTCGTTTGTAAACGGAAATATTTCACTATATTTAGGCTTTTACAAGCAAATTCTTTAACTCAACTTATAAAAAAATAGTAATGAAATTTAATATAGAAACAGAAAGACTACTTTTAAGAGAAATGAGAACTAGTGATTTAGAAGGTATGTTTGAATTAGATTCTAACCCAAATGTACATACCTATTTAGGCAACAAACCTATAAAAACTAAGGACGAAGCAAAAAAAATTATCGCTAGCGTTTTACAACAATACCAAGATCGTGGTATTGGTAGATTTGCAGTAATCGAAAAAGAAACAAACCAATTTATAGGTTGGTCTGGTTTACGATTAAATACAGAGTATAACATGAATGGTTTTACTAAATATTACGATATAGGTTATAGGCTAATAGAGCGGTTTTGGGGAAAAGGTTATGCTACAGAATCTGGAAAAGCTGCATTGGATTATGCGTTTAATATTATGAAATTACCAGAAATATATGCCACTACAGAAATTGGAAACCAAGCCTCGCACAATGCACTTTTAAAAATTGGATTACATTATGTTGAAGATTTTTTCTTTGAGGAAGAGCAATTGAATTTAAGATGGTACACATTAAAAAACGAATAAATTATGCAGAAACAATGTCCGGAATGTGGTGATAAAATTATTGGCAGAATTGATAAAAAATTCTGTAGTGACGGTTGCCGAAACGCTTACAATAACAAAATAAATAAAGATTCTAAAAACCTAATAAGAAATACTAATAACAGATTACGAAAAAACTATAGGATTTTAGAAGGTTTAAATCCTGATAAAAAAACAAAAACTACACGCACTAAATTAATAGAAAAAGGTTTCGATTTTAATTATTTTACAAGTATTTATACTACAAAAGCAGGTACTATTTATTACTTTGTATATGACCAAGGTTATTTACCTTTAGATAACGATTTTTATGCTTTGGTAAAACGCGAATAATTATGAGATATGTGTATGTAATAGTTCTATGCTTCTGTTTAAGTTGCAATACAAAAACAGAACGTAATATTGATATGGATAAAGATGCTATAACAGTATCTACAATTCCGCTTGACGGAAATAAAGCAGAGTATCTTTATCATTTTGCTTTTGATTGTGTTGACCAAGAATATCCAAATAAACTGGGTCAGGTTTTAGGCGATGCCAGTTATTTAAAAACACCACAAGAATTGCATCCTGCTTTTTATGGTTGTTTTGATTGGCATAGCTCTGTACATGGTCATTGGACTTTGGTAAATGTGTTAAAAACGTTTCCGGAATTTAATGAACGTGACGCCATTTTAACCAAATTAAAAGCAACACTTACCAAAGAAAATATTTTAACAGAAGTTGCTTATTTTGATGATGATTATAATAAAACTTTTGAGCGTACTTATGGTTGGGCTTGGTTGCTAAAATTAGCAGAAAGTTTAAAAGAATGGGATACTCCAGAAGGTAAAGAGTTTGCTAAAAACCTCGAACCACTTACGCAACTCATAGAAGAGAAATGTATTGCTTTTTTTAATAAGTTAAATTACCCTATTCGTGTTGGCGAGCATCCTAATACTGCCTTTGGGATGAGTTTTGCTTTAGATTATGCTAAAAAATATAATCCAGAATTAGAAAAAACCATTATAGAGCGTGCAAAAACGTTTTATTTAAAAGATGAAAATTGTCCTTTAACTTGGGAACCTGGTGGTTTTGATTTTTTATCTCCTTGTTTACAAGAAGCGTCTTTAATGGCTAAAGTATTACCTAAAGACGACTTTATAAATTGGTTAGATGCATTTTTACCAGGCTTTAGAAATAGACCTTCAGAATTTATTAATACTGTAGAAGTGGTTGATAAATCCGATGGTAAAATGGCACATTTAGATGGATTAAATTTTAGTCGTGCTTGGTGCTTATACGAGATAGGATTGATTTTAGATAATAAAAAAATGATAGTTTTAGCTAACACACATTTTAATGCTAGTTATAACAAAATGGATTCTGGAGAATATGCTGGAGCACACTGGTTAGCCTCTTTTGCATTGTATGCTTTAAAAGCTGGTGAGAATTAATGTAATAATGCTAATTTAAAGGTCTAACAACTCTTTTTCGATGGCTGCTTTTATAATTCCAACACTATTTTTTGCACCAAACTTGCTCATTAAATTATTACTTCCAGTTTTGCTGTTTTAATTTCATTGCAGCCTTTAAAATATCTTTTTGACTTATTTGTCCTACTAATTTTCCGTTTTCTACTATAGGAAATCGTCGTCTTTTAGACTCTAAAAATTGTTTGGCAGCATCAAAAACATTTAGGTTACCATCAATAGTTTCAACATGTGTTGCCATGTGTTTTTCTATACTATTATTTTCCATTGGCATATTATAATATTGACTATCACTTAATTGTTTAATGCAATCACCTTCAGATATAATACCCACTAACTCATTATTATCGTTAACTACTGGTCCACCAGAAATTTTGTGTTTTATTAAGGTATTAACCACTTCTTCTATAGTTTGTGTTGCTTTAAAAGTTATTAAATCGCGTGTCATAAAATCGCTAACTTTAAAGTCTGCTTGACTATTTATAGTATTTTGTTGTGTCACTTTTCGTGCACCTTGAAAGCTTTTAATTCCCATAATTTTATTGTTTTTGATGTTAACTAAAGTTACTCATTTTAAAGGATTTAACCTAAAGTATTAACATAGTTATTATTTTACTACATTTATAATATCCTAATTAACCACTAAAAATGATTAAAAAAAGCCTTGCTCTTTTACTAATTGTAATTGCCATTTATTGGAGCTTTAGTGCTCTTTTACCTTCTACAATATCTGATTTAAACACTCCAAAAACTTCGTTTTCTACAGAACGTGCATTGGAGCATTTAAAGGTAATCTCTAAAAAACCACATTATGTTGGTAACCCAGAACACAAAAAAGTACGTGATTATATTATATCGCAATTAGAAGCTTTAGGGTTAACTACAGAAATCCAAGAGGGTTACTCCATTAGTAAATGGGGAAATATTACTAAACCAAAAAACATACTTGCGCGCTTAAAAGGAAGCGATTCTGGCAAAGCATTGTTATTATTAACGCATTACGACAGCAATCCACACTCTTCACTTGGAGCAAGTGATGCTGGCTCTGGAGTAGTTACAATACTAGAAGGCATACGCGCTTTTTTAGCTAAAGGCAAAACCCCTAAAAACGATATTATTATTTTAATTTCTGATGCTGAAGAATTAGGACTTAATGGAGCAGATTTATTTGTAAATCAACACGAATGGGCAAAAGATGTTGGCCTAGTGTTAAACTTTGAAGCTAGAGGAAGTGGTGGACCAAGTTATATGCTAATTGAAACAAATGGCGGAAATGCGAATTTAATGAAAGGGTTTGTTAAAGCAAATCCTCAATTTCCTGTTGCAAACTCATTAGCATATAGTATTTATAAAATGCTACCTAACGATACCGATTTAACCCGATTTAGAGAAGATGCCAATATCGATGGTTTTAATTTTGCCTTTATAGACGACCATTTTGATTATCATACAGCCTTAGATACTTATGCTAGGTTAGACAGAAACACCTTAGAGCATCAAGGATCTTATTTTATGCCGTTGCTTAATTATTTTGCTGAAGCCAACCTGCATAACCTAAAAAGTAAGGATGATTATATTTATTTTAATATGCCTGTTTTTAAAACAGTAATTTATCCTTTTGCTTGGATTTTACCTATGCTAATCTTAGCTATATTAACATTTATTACACTCCTATTATATGGTTTTAAGCATAAAAAATTAAAAACGAAAGCGATTGCAAAAGGGTTTATGGTTTTTATACTAAGTGTTACCATTTCTGGGATTTTAGCCTTTTGTTTATGGTTATTAATTAAAGAGCTTTATCCTCAATACAAAGAGCTACTGCATGGTTTTACTTATAATGGTCATGCCTATATTTTAGCTTTTGTTTTACTAACCATTAGTTGTTGTTGTTTTTTATATCATAAAGCATATACTAGCGAAAATGTTGCGAGTATAATGGTAGCTCCATTGTTTTTTTGGATTTTAATTTGTGTGCTTTTTGCTATTAAATTAAAAGGTGCTAGTTTTTTTATTATTCCAGTATTTTTTGGACTTATTGCCTTTTGGGTGTTAATGCGTCAAAAAAAACCAAACCTATTATTAATGGCTCTTCTTAGTGTTCCAACACTTTTAATCCTTTCGCCTTTTGTGAAAATGTTTCCTGTTGGGTTAGGGTTAAACATATTATTTGTGAGCGCAACAATCACAGCACTAATTTTTAGTTTATTAATACCTGTTTTCGGCTTTTTTAAACATAAAAATCGTTGGAGTTTGTTGTTTCTAATTTTTGGTGTTTTTGCATTAAGTGTTGCACATTTTAATTCCGAATTTAAACCAGACACACCAAAACCTAATAGTTTGTTTTATGTTTTGGATACTGATAATAATAATGCCTTTTATGCTACTTATGATGTGCTGTTGGACAATTGGACCAAAGCTAGTTTAAGTGATGATCCTAATGTGTTTACTAAAGCTTTAAATGTTAATTTTGCAAGTAAATACGGTTCTGGATTATCATACACTAAGCCAACGAATATAAAACCTATTGCCTTACCTAAGGTTGAAATTTCTAACGATACGGTTATTGGTGATTACAGACATTTTAATATTTGTGTGATGCCACAGCGCGATAATGTGAATAGATTTGAAGTCCTTTCCGATTCTACAAACAAATTTAAAAGCTTTAAAATTAATGGCGTAAATGCTTATAAAGCTGAAAATGATTCGCTTGTGTTTACTAAACGTTGGAAAAACAGACTGTTTAGCTATTATGTTGTAGATAATGAGCCTTTAGATTTACAAATTAGTGTGCCTAAAGGTCAAAAAACTAAACTTCAGATTTTAGAATCGTCTAATGATTTATTAGATAACCCTCTCTTTTCGATACCTAAAAGGCCTTTAAATATGATTCCAAAACCTTTTGTTTTAAACGATGCTGTAATTGTTAAAAAGACACTGGTTATAGATTAGTTGTTATAATTTTAAAAACAAAGAAGCAGCTAAAAATAGCTGCTTCTTTTTATACTTATTTTAATTTAGTGTCACGTCCTGAAATAAGTTGACACAAAATCGACTTATTATGAAAAACAAAGAAACCAAAAGAGTAAAACGTACCCAACGCGATTATAATTTAGGCTTTAAATTAGCCCTTGTATCAGAGGTGGAAAAAGGCAATTACAC
>NZ_JBSHNP010000049.1:0-281 GCF_053604675.1 Lacinutrix salivirga | reverse complement strand
GTTGTTTTAAACTGCGTTTTAAAGACATAGAAACCACTTTACTTGGATTACCTAAAACGGATTCTCCATGTATCTTGTTTTTTAACATCGTACTCTGTTTTCTATACACAGAAAGGAGTCTAACCATTTGCAAACATTCTGTTTCATCTTTAGAGTTGCCTTGCCATAGTTTTAATTGTACCTGTTTTGCATATTCACAAATAAGTTTTGAATCACTTTTATCTGTCTTAACTTTAGATAACTTCATTTGGATAAAGCGTTTTACTGATAATGGATTTTCT
>NZ_JBSHNP010000048.1:0-646 GCF_053604675.1 Lacinutrix salivirga | reverse complement strand
GACAGCATTGGACAGATGAAGTTTTTGAAGTATTTGGCGAGAGAATTAAAAAAGTAAAAGCAGTCTGGAAGTTAGACCCAAAATATCCCAACGGAGAATCTTTAGGACACAAAGAATTTTGGAAAGAAATGGATAATAGTTATGATGAGTTTAAGGCTGTTAAAAGCACTAATTTTTATAAAACATTTAGTGAAAGAGATTTTAAAAAAATAAAAGTCATTTTGGATGACTATGGAGAAACAATTGTAGAATTATCAAAATAATACAGTAATGAGAAATAAAAGAATTTATATTTTCAAAGAAGAAAACAACAGACCTATAATAGGAAGAACGAACAATGGAGAGTACGAGAATACTTATGCTTCATTAAATATTCCAGATAGCCTAAAACAGCAATTAAAAGAAAAAATTTTTTCAGAAGAAGCTTTTGAAGTTTCAAAAGAAGATATGAAAACACTTAAACAAGCTTTTTACAAAAAAATAGAAGAGTTGGTTGAGCATCCAGACTTTAACCCTTTTAAAGAATTATTAAGAGAACAGTACCCAAAACAATTTGGTAACGAACCTTTTAAGTTTAATGGAATAACATATTATTTGTATAATAAAGGCTCAGATTTTTATATTGACCACAAAATAAGAGATTTTG
>NZ_JBSHNP010000047.1:0-635 GCF_053604675.1 Lacinutrix salivirga | reverse complement strand
GACAGCATTGGACAGATGAAGTTTTTGAAGTATTTGGCGAGAGAATTAAAAAAGTAAAAGCAGTCTGGAAGTTAGACCCAAAATATCCCAACGGAGAATCTTTAGGACACAAAGAATTTTGGAAAGAAATGGATAATAGTTGGGATAAGTTTAAAGCAGCAAAAACAACAACTTTTTATGAAACTATGAGTCAAAAAGAATTTAGAGAGGTGATTAGTGTTAATGACTTTTATGGAAATGTTAAAGTAGAATTAATAAAATAATAATTATGGGAGTATATATATTTAAAGAAGATAATAATAGACCAATTGTAGGGACTGAACCGAAATATGAATATGAGGAAACATACGAATCCTTAAATATTTCAAATAATTTAAAGCAAAATTTAAAGCAAAATCTATTTTCAGAAGAAGCTTTTGAAGTTTCAAAAGAAGATATGAAAACACTTAAACAAGCTTTTTACAAAAAAATAGAAGAGTTGGTTAAGCATCCAAACTTTAACCCTTTTAAAGAATTATTAAGAGAACAGTACCCAAAACAATTTGGTAACGAACCTTTTAAGTTTAATGGAATAACATATTATTTGTATAATAAAGGCTCAGATTTTTATATTGACCACAAAATAAGAGATTTTG
>NZ_JBSHNP010000046.1:0-283 GCF_053604675.1 Lacinutrix salivirga | reverse complement strand
TGGATCTGTTATGACTACGGTTCCATTGGTTGGTGGTGTTGTGATTGCGATTGTACCATCTGTTGGGATGTCGTTATCGTTATCATAAACATCTACCACTACTGGTGTGTCTTCGTCTGTTGTTGTTGTATCGTCTTCTACGTCTACAATTGGTGCTATGCTTACCTCTACTTCTGCTGTATCACAGTTTGGTGTTGGTGTTGCGTTATCACATACTGTATATTCAAACGTATCTGTTCCATTGTATCCTGGGTTTGGTGTGTAGGTTACTACATCATCACTT
>NZ_JBSHNP010000045.1:0-271 GCF_053604675.1 Lacinutrix salivirga | reverse complement strand
GACTACGGTTCCATTGGTTGGTGGTGTTGTGATTGCGATTGTGCCTTCCGTTGGGATGTCGTTATCGTTATCATAAACATCTACCACTACTGGTGTGTCTTCGTCTGTTGTTGTTGTATCGTCTTCTACATCTACAATTGGTGCTATGCTTACCTCTACTTCTGCTGTATCACAGTTTGGTGTTGGTGTTGCGTTATCACATACTGTATATTCAAACGTATCTGTTCCATTGTATCCTGGGTTTGGTGTGTAGGTTACTACATCATCACTT
>NZ_JBSHNP010000044.1:0-563 GCF_053604675.1 Lacinutrix salivirga | reverse complement strand
AGTTTCACACCACCAGCACCAACAGATGGCGCTATGATAGATGCAACTACAGGAACAATTACAGCAGGATTACCAAACACAACCTATTCAGTAGATTATACAACATCGGGAGCTTGCTCGGCAACAAGCACAGAAACAGTTACCTCTACAGTAGAAGACGATTCCACCTTCACCATGACATCAAGTTGTGTAGGCGGCACAGTAGATGCAGGTTCGGTAGTCACGCCAGGCGGCAGTTTCGATTTTAGCACACCAGTAACGGATGGCGCATTAATAGATATGGCCACAGGCGAAGTGACAATGGGAACACCAAGTGCGACCTATATAATAGAATACACAACAAATGGTGCCTGTCCTACCACTACAGCATTTAGTTTAACCCTACTACCAAGCGAAGACTCAAGTTTTAGTTACACACCAAGTTGCGAAGGCGGTTTAGTCACCACAGAAGCCACACCAGGCGGAACATATATTTGGACAGCACCAGCACCAACCGATGGCGCACTATTAGATAGCGCAACAGGCGCAATCACCTCAGGTATTCCAGGTGCAACCTACTCAGT
>NZ_JBSHNP010000043.1:0-435 GCF_053604675.1 Lacinutrix salivirga | reverse complement strand
TTTGATTATACAATTACAGATGCAGATGGCGATGAGTCTACAGCAACAGTAACCGTAACAGTAAATCCAATTGTAGATGTAGAAGACGATACAACAACTACAGACGAAGACACACCAGTAGTGGTAGATGTTTATGATAACGATAACGACATCCCAACGGAAGGCACAATCGCAATCACAACACCACCAACCAATGGAACTGTAGTCATAACAGATCCAAACAATACACCAGACGATCCAAGTGATGATGTAGTAACCTACACACCAAACCCAGGATTTACAGGAACGGATACATTTGAATATACAGTATGTGATAACGCAACACCAACACCAAACTGTGATACAGCAGAAGTAGAGGTGACAGTAAATGCAGAAGACGTACCAGTAGCAGAAGATGATGTAGCAGAAGTAGATGAAGACAGTACAGACAATGTA
>NZ_JBSHNP010000042.1:0-60916 GCF_053604675.1 Lacinutrix salivirga | reverse complement strand
TTATTTGAATGACAGTTGTTAAGATTCTTCGCTTTGCTCTGAATGACAGTTGTTAAGATTCTTCGCTTCGCTCTGAATGACAGTTGTAATGCTTTGCTTTGCTTTGATTTGAATGACAGTTTTTAAGATTCTTCGCTTTGCTCTGAATGACAGTTGTTAAGAATCTTCGCTTCGCTCTGAATGACAGTTGTTAAGATTCTTCGCTTTGATTTGAATGGCAGTTAGGATTCTTCGCTTTGATTTGAATAATAGTTTTTAAGATTCTTCGCTTTGATTTGAATGACACTGGGTTTAAGAAATGATATCGTTAATTAAATTTAATTAATAAAACTACAGTCTGTATAATCTGCAATAATATGTATGACTAAGCCTAAACCAATAAGTCTTGTCTTTTTTGGGATTAATAACAATACATAAACTGCAATAGCGTAATACGAGTGTAAAGGATGAAAGTTTATACTACATCTATTAGGATCAAAGATTGGTGTTGCTAATAAGTGGTCTAAATCTATTGCAATTGCTGCTACAAGTATTAAATAGGCTCTTTTCCATTGCTTTTTATAAAAAAGTAAAGCAATTACAAGTGGAAATATAAAATGAATCCCATAATGAAGCGTGTTTTGAAGCATTTTTATAGTGTTTGAGACTCTAAATAATTTAAAGCATTTGTTCCTTCATTAAACAATACATCTAAAATGCTTAAATTATTAATATAACCGTGTTTATCTGCAAACACTTGTCTGTACTCTTTAAAAGGTTTAGGTGTTTCTTTTCTGGCATTTGCTAAATACCGATAATCTGTTTGGTCCGTTACTTCTTTTTGAAATGCTTCAGTTTTAAACGGTTTTAATTCTAATTGTAAGCAGTCGCAAATCACCTCAAAACATTTTAAATTAAAGTCTAATAAAAAAGTATGTTCTTCTTTAAATAGGTGAATTAATTCATCTTCGTAAAATTCAAAAAAAGGAGATGTTCTGTAAGCAGATTCTAACGATTTCCAATGTTGAGTCTGCCATTTTTCAGCATTATAAATTTTAATATCTCTGTATTTTTGTCTTTCTTTTTGAGAGTGTATTATTGGTATGCTTAATTGTAATTTGCCATTAGCGGCATAAATATAAGTTCTGTTTCTATAGGTTTGCTTTTGGTAATTATCTTCCATCTCAAAGGTTATGGCTTCTGCTTTTGCTATAGCAACCATGTGCGCAATATTTGGAAAGTATGTTGGATGAATAAGGATTTTCATTGTTAAATAATTTGTTTTAGTAGATGTGTTACTAATTAAAACAATATTCTTTATTTTTTACATAGTAATTACTAGCAACTATGCAGCCTTTTTACTTTTTCTCCATTTTTTATAGCCAAAATACCCAAGCAGTAGCACTAAAAACGGAATTAAGTAGGACACTCGTTCTCCGCTTCCGCCAACTGTTGTAAAAAAGCGTTCCCAACGTGGCTTTGCAGGACTGCCATCAAAACTCATCCAAATAAATACTGGCTTACCAACAACGTGATCAAAAGGGACTAATCCCCAAGCTCTGGCATCTAAGGAGTTTTGTCTGTTATCTCCCATCATCCAATAATAATCTTGTTTAAAGGTATAACTGTCTGCAACTTCTCCATTAATAATAATTTGGTTTCCGTTGGTGTTTACTGTGTTGCCTTCGTATTCTGTAATTGCACGTTTATATAATGGCAAATTCTCTGTGTTAATTGAAATAGTTGCTCCTTTTTCAGGAATATAAAGTGGTCCAAAAAAGTCGTTATTCCATTTGTAATTAGGATCGTGAGGAAAAATATTTGGATCTCTTAACCCTTCTTTCATTAAGGAAGGTGTAACGCTAATTACATTTGAGTTCTGTCTCAGTTTTTCGGCCAACTCACTAGTCATATTAGCAAGGTATTTAGTGTCAACAATTTCAACCTTTAAGTTATCGAAAACTGCTTGCGTCATACCACCTGTTACTCTTGTGTTTAAGGAGTCTTTAGAAACAACATCTAATATAATATCATTACTAATTAGGTAGTTTTGTACTTCGCTATTATCCCAAAACTTATTTTGAATAGAAAACACTCTATTGGCTCTAGTTTCTGTAATACCATATTGTTTAAAGAGCGTACGTACATCTACTTTGGCTTTTACATCGTAAAAGAATTGTAAATGCGCTCTGTCTGGTAAAACATTTTTCTTTCCGTTAATATAAACATAACCTTCTTTAATAGATAAGGTATCACCACCAATTGCTACACAACGTTTTACTAGGTTAGTTTTTTTATCTATTGGTTTATAATAGTTTCTGTCTGGTTTAAAATCATTCATATTTAGCAACGTATCTGCTGGTTGGTTAAAAACCACAATATCATTACGTTCAATACTTTCAAAACCAGGAATCCTCATGTATGGTAGTTGTAATTTGTTTATCCAAGAGGTGTTTCGTTTTGTATAATCATCGTTAAATAAATACGATTTTTTACTGGTTTTAGGAATAGAATCGTGTACCATTGGTAAGGCTACAGTAGTTTGCGGAATACGTGCGCCATAATGCATTTTACTTACAAATAAAAAGTCTCCAACTAATAATGATTTTTCTAATGAAGAAGAAGGAATCACATAAGGTTGAATAAAATACGTATGTACAATAGTTGCTGCTACAATAGCAAATAATATAGAGCTTATCCAATCTCCATTTGAAGATTTTGGGTGTAAATCTCTGTTCTCAACATAAGAGACATCTGCTACATAATTTAGGTAATAATTGTAAAAGCCTAAAGTTACAATGGCTAAAAAAGAATCTAAATACGTGTTTTTACCAAAACTTCTGGCTGTTTCTACCCAAACTACAGGAAACATAATAAGATTTACTATTGGAAGGAATAATAAAATGACCCAATACCAAGGTCTATTTATAATTTTCATTAATACGAACGCATTATAAAAAGGAACGAATGCTTCCCAAGCTTGTCGTCCTGCTTTAATATAAAGTTTCCAAGTTCCTAAACCATGAATGACCTGAAGGACTAAAATGAATATGATGAGTTGAGAATATGACATAAGAATGATTAATTTCGATTTATTATTTATTAATGCTCAAATTTGCGGTTTTTCTAGAAGAAATAAAAATTCTAGTTAATTGATCTGCTTCATTTAACAAAGATTAACAATGCTCTTTTGGTAATAAGTACTCATCAATTATAAATTCTAACCAAAAATGACTTTCATCTACTTCTTCTATAACTATACTAATTTTAGCAATAAAGCTTTTTTTTGACTGTGCAATACATGCAGCTCTATAGTTTGCTCCAACAGATGTTGCACTTCTAATTAACTGCCCTTTTATATGATTTGCTAAATAAGAATTTGGTAATCCCAAAACTAATTTAACACAGTTGTGGGAGAACGTTTTTGTTCTTTTTTTTAAGTCATTAGTCATTATGATCTAGTCATTAATCATTCAAATTTAGTACATCTTTCATGGTATAAATACCTGTTTTACCAACTAGCCATTCTGCAGCTATAACTGCACCAAGTGCAAAACCTTCGCGAGAATGTGCAGTATGTTTAATGTCTATAGAATCTGTTTCGCTAGTATAAGTTATGGTATGTGTTCCAGGTACGTTTTCTATACGTTTGGCTTCAATTGGAATGCTATTGTCTTCAGTTTTATGTAATTCCCACTTTTTGTATTGATTGTGGTTTTCTACAATAGTGTTAGCTAAAGTAATTGCTGTTCCGCTTGGAGCATCTAATTTTTGTGTGTGATGGATTTCTTCAATACTTACATTGTATTCTTTTAAAGACGACATCATTTTAGCTAATGTTTTATTTAGTTCAAAAAACATATTAACACCTAAACTAAAGTTAGAAGCATAGATAAATGCGCCTTTTTTGTCTTTACAAATTTTTACAGCATCTTCATACCTATCTAACCAACCTGTTGTACCAGAAATAATTGGAATTTGATGGTTTAAAGCATTGCTAATATTTTTAAAGGCTGCATTTGGAATGCTAAAATCGATGGCTACATCTGCTTTGGTGATATTATAACCTGTAGCTTCGGAAGTTTTTATTACGATATCATGTCCACGTTGTAGTGCTATTTTTTCGATGGTTTTACCCATTTTTCCGTAGCCAAGCAAAGCAATACGCATAATTTAGAATTTAAAATTTAAAGTCAATCCTGCGCTACCTGTATTATCAAACTCGTTAATTTTATAATGAGGTTTTAGAGTTAAATCATCATCTACATTATATTGTAACAAGTGTGCATCTACATTGGCATCGATAATATTAAGCGCATAAAGTCCAATGGTAATTAATAGAGATAATTCTTTATTGCGTCGTAATGTTTTTTGTGCTTCGCGCAAGCCATCGTCTGTGACGCTTCCAAAAAACTCATCGTCTTCAAAACCAGCTAATCGACGTTTGTATGCATTTCTGTAACGGTTATATTCTTTATTATTATCTACATAAAAGTAAATTCCTGTTCCAATGGCAGCATAAACGATAGGGATTTTCCAGTATTTTTTATTGTAGGCTTGTCCTAAACCTGGTAAAATAGCCGAGTAGAAAGCCGCTTTAGAAGGCGCTAAAGGATCGATTACTTTTTTATTAACTAGTAGTGTTTTTGTAGTATCTAAAACAACGTCTTCTTTTTTAGTACGACTGTCTTCATTTTTATCTTGTGCAATTGCAAAAAATGAAACTATAAATGCTAAAAAGCAAAGTGTTACTAATTTATTTATCACGTTGTACTAATTTTTTAATACGATTAAAATCTTCTTCAGAGTGAAAAGGAATAGTAATTTTCCCTTTACCATTATTAGAGACTTTAACGTCTATTTTATGACCAAAGTATTCCGAAAACTCTTTTATGCCTTTTTTAACGTATTTAGGTAACTCGTTTTTAGTTGTTTTAGTAGGTACTTCAACAGTGTTTGTGTTGTTATAGTGTCTTACTAGGTTTTCGGTGTCACGAACCGATAATTTATTGGTTAAAATCTTTTCGTAAATTTCTAATTGTGTGTCTTGGTTTTCGATATTAATAATTGCACGACCATGACCCATGGATACAAAACCATCTCGCATTCCTGTTTGGATAATAGGATCTAGTTTTAATAAACGCAAATAATTTGCAATTGTAGAGCGTTTTTTACCAACACGCTCGCTCATTTGTTCTTGAGTTAGATTAATTTCATCAATTAAACGTTGGTAAGATAATGCAATTTCAATTGGGTCTAAATCTTGGCGTTGGATGTTTTCCACCAATGCCATTTCTAAACTTTCCTGATCGTTTGCAATACGAATATAAGCTGGTATAGTTTCTAAACCAATAAGTTTTGAGGCTCTAAAACGTCGCTCTCCAGAAACTAGTTGGTAGTTGTTAAATCCTAATTTACGTACTGTTATGGGTTGTATAACGCCCAATTCTTTTATAGATGAGGCTAATTCGCGTAAAGATTCTTCATTAAAATTGGTACGTGGTTGAAATGGATTCATCTCAATAGCATCCAATTCTAGCTCTAAAATATTACCTATTACTTGGTCTGCATTTTTGTCTTGTGCAGATTGTATATCGTTACTTGGGTCTTTCAGTAGTGCAGAAAGTCCTCTTCCTAAAGCTTGTTTTTTTGTTGCCTTCGCCATAATCTAAGCGTTTTTTGTAATCACTTCTTTTGCCAAACTTAAATAATTAATTGCACCTTTACTAGAGGCATCATAATTAATTATACTTTCTCCATAACTTGGCGCTTCACTTAAACGTACATTACGCTGTATTATGGTTTTAAACACCATGTCATTAAAGTGTTTTTGGACTTCTTCTACCACTTGGTTAGATAGGCGTAAACGCGAATCGTACATGGTAAGTAGTAAGCCCTCTATATCTAAATTTTTATTATGTACTTTTTGAACACTTTTAATAGTGTTAAGGAGTTTACCTAATCCTTCTAACGCAAAATACTCACATTGTATTGGAATTATTACTGCATCTGCTGCAGTTAAAGCATTAAGGGTTAATAAGCCTAATGATGGCGCACAATCTATAATAATAAAATCGTAATCGTTTTTAATGTCTTCTAATGCTTTTTTAAGCATGTACTCGCGTGCTTCTTTATCTACCAACTCAATTTCAATAGCTACTAAATCTATATGTGCAGGAATAACATCTAGGTTAGGTGTTTCGGTTTTTATAATTGCTTGTTTTGCAGTGTTTGTATGCTCTAAAAGTTGGTAGGTGCCTATTTCAACAGACTCTACATCTATACCTAAACCAGAAGTAGCATTGGCTTGCGGATCTGCATCTATAAGCAATACTTTTTTTTCTAAAACTCCAAGCGAAGCTGCTAAGTTTATAGAGGTTGTGGTTTTACCAACACCTCCTTTTTGATTTGCGATTGCAATTATTTTACCCATTAAATAGTATTAAATTTGGAAACTCAAAAATACGATTATTTGTGAGTTTATAAAACGGAAGTTGTTAACACTGTAATAAAAAAAAGAGTTACATTGATTTAACAATGTAACTCTTTAAATTTAATCAGATTTAACTGTTATTTTTCTGGATTATGTATTCCTAAAATGTAGCCTTGTGTTAAATATTTTTTTGCCACGTTCTGTAAGTCTTCTTTAGTTAGACTATTAATCGCCTCCTCAAATTTGAGTGTTTTTGCAACATCGTAACCTTCGTAATCTGCATTTTTTAAAGCAGACAACCAAAATCTATTCTTTTTTAAATTTTCTTTATAGTCTAAGATTTGTGCTTTCTTAGTTTTTTCTAAATCCTTTTCTGTTGGTCCTTCATTAATTAGTTTTTCTACTTCTGCCAAAGTAGCATCTTTTAGTTTATCAACATTTTCTGGTCCACAAGGGAAACTAATATTAAATCTATACCATCCATAAGGGACTTTATTTATACTAGCTCTAGCGCCAACGCCATAAACGCCGCCTTCTTCTTCTCTTAATTTTTCAACTAACTTTATGGTTAATACTTCTGCTAAGCTATTAAATGCGTGTGCTTCTTTTTCGTTATAAGTTGTTGGTCCATGGTACGTTATTCTAACTGCACTTTTTTGATCCTCGCCTTTTTCAATAATTTTTGTGTGCTGTCCTGTTAGTGGTCTAAAACTAGACACTTTATAGTTTTCGTTAGAGTTTGTACTTGGTAAACTTGCTAAATAAGTACTAGCGTATTCTGCTAGTTTAGCTTCGTCTATATTTCCTACAAAATAGAAATGAAAATCGCTAGCATCTGCAAAACGTTCCTGATATTTTTTAAAGGCCAAGTCGTAATTAGCTTCATCTAACTTTTCTGGAGTAGGAAAACCTGTATATCGAGGATTGTCGCCATACATAAATTTACCCATTTCCATTTGGAAATAAAACTGCGGACTAGCAAGCATATTTCCAATAAACGCTTTTTGTTTATTTAGATAGGAGTTAAATGCAGATTCGTCTTTATTTAACGCAGTAAAATATAAATGTGTTAATTGAAATAAGTTTTCAAAATCTTTTGGTGTACTGCTTCCAGACATGCCTTCAGTATAAGTGCTTATGCTTGGTCTTACATTTACAATTTTACCAGACATCATTTTAGAAAGTTCTGTTTTATTAAAACCATTAACACCAGCTTCTGCTAAGCCTCCATTTGCAAATACTACTTGTTTAAAATCATCGTCAGAATACAATGAAGAGCCACCTAAGCTATAAGCATTAAATAAAATCTCATCGTTTTTAAAGTCGGTTACTTTATAGGTAACTTTTGCTCCGTTACTTAATGTTAATGTAGTTGTGCCTACATCACTATTTTTTGTTGTTTTTACTATGCTTCCTTTTTTTGGTATTGTAGTCATTAACGAAGACGCAATAGCTTTATCTTGGTAAGGTTCTAATTTAGCATTTTCTACTTCTTTAATTAGTGCTCTAACCTCAGCTTCTGTAACTTTTTTTACACCTTCTTTTTCTGGTCCTGTTAAAACAATTACTCTGTTTTTATCTTTTATATAACCTGAGATTAAACTATTAATTTCTTCTAGTTTAATTGTTGGTAGTTGTTCTTTTACAAAGTTATATTCCCATTCTATTCCTGGCATTACTTCTTTTTCAAGAAAATGTCTAACATACTCACCAATGAGTCTGCTAGATTCCATTTTATCCTTGTCTTTATATGACTTTTCGTAGCTTGCAATAACATCTTTTTTAGCACGTTCAAATTCTCCTTCGTAAAAACCATATTGTTTTACACGTAAGTTTTCTTCTAATAATGCTTTTAATGCATCTAATTGACCTGTTTCACTAGTCATAGCAAAAGATTGGTAAGCGTTTTTTGTTCTTGCATAAGTACCACCATGAAAGCTGTAGCCATAAACAAATGGTGGTTTTTCGCTATTTCTTAACTCATCTAATCTGTTGTTTATCATTTGTGCATATAATCCTTCTATCATTGAGTGTCTGTAATCATCTACTGTAACGTCTGGTGTAGCATTTTTATCGTCTTTAAATAGTATTTGTACGTTAGCAAAGGAGGCTTCTTTGTCGGTTTCTATTGCAATAAGGGTTTCGTCGTGATTTGGCATGTTAAAAACTTCCCTAGGTCTTGGGTTAACAGCTGCAGGAATACGACCAAAATGTGATTTTATTTTTTCTTCTAAAGTGGCAACATCAACATCTCCAACAGCCATTACTGCCATTAAATCTGGTCGATACCAATCTTTATAAAAACGTTTTAGGCTTTCGTAATCAAAGGTTTCTAAATTTTCTTTAGTACCAATAGGTAAACGGTCTGCATATTTAGAACCGTAAAGTACTTTAGGTAAATACTTTTGGCTCATACGTTCGTTAGCTCCTTTACCTATTCTGTATTCTTCTAAAACAACACCTCTTTCGCTGTCAATTTGTTCGTTAGTTAATAGTGCATTATGTGCCCAATCTTCTAAAATCTGAAAGCCTTTTTCTAGTTTTTCCGGATCGTCACTTGGTATTGGTAAAATATATACAGTTTCGTCAAAACTTGTGTATGCATTTAAGTGCGCTCCAAATTTTACACCTATACTTTGTAGATAGTCAACAAGCTCATTTTTCTTAAAATTTTTAGTTCCATTAAAATTCATGTGCTCCATAAAGTGCGCTAACCCTCTTTGGTCTTCGTCTTCTAAAATAGATCCAGCATTCACTACAAGTCTTAATTCTACTTTATTTTCTGGTTTCCCATTGTTTTTAATGTAATATGTTAAGCCATTACTAAGTTTACCAGTTTTTACTTCTGGATTAAATGGGATTGTTTTAGAGGCAGTTTCTGCAATTTTAACAGTTTGAGCGTTTTCAGTAATTGCTTTTTGTTGCGAGTCGCAGGCAATAAATGCGAAAGCCACTCCAAAAATTAAGAGTAATTTTTTCATAAGGTTGTTTGGTTTAAGTTTAATTTGATTTTTAAAAATAACGATTTGTAAGAAATTTTATTGTTTTTTAACATCATTTAACGAGTTGGATTAAATGATAATTTTAATGTTGCTTTTTAGTTTTTTTAAGTAATGCTTCAGGAAGTCTTGGCACCACAAAAGATATTAGTGTATCGTTTTGTGTAGCACCAACATAACCATAGCCTTTTTGGTAGTAAAACGTATAGGTTCCATTTGTAAAAGTTGACTTTAATACTAATAAGTTTTTATACTCACAAACTGGTGTTTTAAGCGTGCCTTTTATTGAGGTGATTTTGTAAGTTAATAAGCCATCTGGTGTCTTCCAAAAGTTTCCTTTTTTAACTTTTTTTGGAAGTCTAAGCGTTTCAGGTGTGTTGTTGGCTTCGTATTGATAAATAGCATTGTCTTCTTCTCTCAAAAACATATTTGCAACATTACCTGCTTCCCAAGTCTGTGAATATGCTGTGTATAATTTACCTTCGAGTGTTTTTTCTCCTAAATGCTCTTCAATATAATAAGTGTTGTCCCAAATAATATATTTTTTAGATTTTAGTAGTGGAAAATAGCCTTCGGTTGGATCGCCTTCGCAAAACAGTTGTCCTTCTTTTTGAGAAAAGACATGTAAACTAAAGGTAATAGTTAATAGTATAAGTAGGTTTTTCATTATGTAATTCTTTCCTGTAAATATAGAAGAATTGCCATAGAGTGGTTATCTAAATGTTTATAAAAACAAATTTTAGCTTGTATAATACGCGAAATGTTGTTTAATTTTTAAGATTCCGCGTATTATAATTTAATTACGCGAAAAGTAGTATATTTGAATAGATTCCGCGTAATATAAAACAATGAAACTAATTGGTAGAAAAGAAGAAGTAAAACTAATGAACGCTTATTTAAAAGATGAGCAAGCACACTTATTAGCTATAATAGGAAGACGAAGAGTAGGTAAAACTTTTTTAATACGAGAAGTTTATAAGCAGCATAAAGTATTTGAAATGACAGGCTTAAAAGATGCAGATCTTGCAAGCCAACTCACCAATTTTGCATTGCAACTCAATTTATATTTTAATACTCCAATAAAAGACACACCACAAAGCTGGTTGCTCGCTTTTAATAGCTTAAGTAAAGCCATTGCAAGTTTAAATAGCAGTACAAAGCCAGTTGTTTTTTTAGACGAGTTACCTTGGATAGCTACAAAACGTTCTGGTTTTATGGAAGCTTTGGCACATTGGTGGAATAATTGGGCATCCCAACAAAATATTATTGTTGTGGTTTGTGGCTCTGCTGCCTCATGGATGTTGCAACATGTTGTTAATGCTAAAGGTGGTTTGCACAATAGGATTACACAATTAATAACGTTGCAACCTTTTACGCTTGCAGAAACGAAAGCTTTTTTACAAGAAAAAAAAATAAAAATAAGCCACTACCAAATTGTACAGTTATATATGTCTATTGGTGGTATTCCGCATTATTTAAACCATATTGAAAAAGGTAAAAGCGCAGCACAAAACTTACAAGAGTTATGTTTTAATAAAAATGGAATTTTAAAATACGAATTCGAGAATCTCTATCCAGCGTTATTTGATAATGCAAGTAACCACGTTAAAATAGTAAAAGCATTAGCGAGCAAAGCCAAAGGTTTAGACCGAAAAGAAATTTTAAAACTCACAAAAATTTCGGATGGTGGATGGTTTACCAATATCTTAGAGGAGTTAAGAACCTCTGGTTTTATTACCACATTTGAGCCTTTAGAGAATAAAAAGAAAGACATGCTATATCGTTTAACCGACGAGTATTCGCTGTTTTATCTCAATTTTATCGAAGGGAAATCCGTTTCGCAAACTACAGATTGGCTAAGTATTAGTCAAGGCCAAGCTTATAAAATATGGTGTGGTTATGCTTTTGAAAACTTGTGTATAAAACACGTAGATACTATTAAAGAAGCTCTTGGTATTTCTGGTGTGCAAACACAAGTGAATAGTTTTTTACACAGAAAAAATAAGCATTACCCAAAAGGCTTTCAAATAGATATGTTAATAGATAGAAAGGACAATATTATTAACGTTTGCGAAATGAAATTTTATGCCGATGAGTTTAGTATTACTGCAGACTATGCAAAAAATATTAGAACTAAAACTGAAGGATTGAAGGCTGTAACCAAAACAAAAAAAATGGTACATACCACATTTGTATCTACTTACGGCATTTTAGAAAACCAAAATAAAATTGATTTGGTAGATAATGATTTAACTATAGATGTTTTTTTTTAGCACAAGCATGACATTGGTATGGGTTTTGACTTAAGCTATTAGGTGTTAGTTGAGAGTTGACAGTTACGAGTTACGAGTTAAAAGTTGAGAACAAAGAACAAAGATTCAAGATTTAAGAATTAAAGGCTAACAGCTAAAAGCTAAAAGCTAACAGTTAACAGCTAACAACTAAAACACAGTTGAAGTATTAATAGACTATTTTTACACAGTATAATTTTAAAAACACTATGAAACAATTTACTTACTTACTATGTTCCGTTTTACTTTTATTAAAAGGAATAAATGGCTATGCACAGCAAGTTATTGCAGAGCAAGGAAGTTTTGGTATAGATACAGAACATAAAATTATTGTTTGGCATATTAGCGATTTAGAGTCGCTAAATTCTACAAACAACACAATTACCAGCATAAAGTTTGATAAAGAATTTTTTTTAGAAGATGCTTCAGAAAAACTCGCTTACTCCAAAAGTAGTAGTGTAAAAGGAGATTATACCTTATATCTCACTAAATTCCCTTTAGTGCATATTACTATAGATACTTCAACAATAAATAATGATGTTAAAAAACCAGGCTATTTTACTTTTTATAATAACAAAGAGTATATAGAAAGTGTAATGGGAGTAAGGCATCGTGGTAATTTATCACTAACGTTTCCTAAAAAATCTTTTGATTTAGAATTTTGGACAGATAGTGTTTCAAAACAAAATAAAGATGTAAAATTTTTAAATATGAGATCGGACGATGATTGGATTTTAGATGGTATGTATAACGAGCCATTACGTTTACGCTCTTACATAGCAACTAAATTATGGACTAAAATCCATACACCTTACTATGCAGCTAAAGAGCCAAAAGCAAAAAGTGGTTTTGATATTGCTTATGTTGAGGTGTTTAAAAACAACACTTATTATGGGTTGTATCAACTCTCAGAATCTGTAGATAGAAAACAATTAAAACTTAAAAAGAATAAAGGCAATACTGTTCGTGGCGAATTGTTTAAGGCAAACTCTTATAAAGGAGGACCAGCTTTTAAAACGTCTCCTAAAGAATACAACAACCTCTTTCCGCATTGGAATGGTTGGCGAACCGAATACCCTTTTATAGACTATACCTCGGAGTTTGGTAGCTTAGCAGAGTTTACAAATTTGGTAGTTCATGGTTCAGATGATGCTTTTATAAAACACATAGAACGCCATGTAAATATTGATAATGCGATTGATTACTACTTAATGGTAAATATGGTTAGAGCATCGGATAATTTGGGTAAAAACTACTACTTAGCAAAATATAATACAGACGAACCCTATTTTTTTGTCGCTTGGGATTTAGATGGTGTAATGGGAATTATCCAAGATGGAAAACGCGAACGTTTTACACATCAAATTTTAGGAAATGGACTCTTTAACAGGCTAATTGAATTAGATCCGAATGGCTATAATGAAAAATTAAAAGCAAGGTGGAAAACCTTACGATCTAATGCCTTTAGCGAAAAAGAAATACTATCTAGCGTTAGTAATCTTTATACAAGTTTAACCGAAGATAAAGTCTATGAGCGCGAACAGTTAGTTTGGATAAATAAACTAAATGAGTTGCCAAACGAAGACCATTACGAGTATCTTAAAACGTGGTTAGAGGAACGTTTTACCCATTTAGATGCCTACTTTAATGGGTTATAACTTATTAATTAAAGGTGCTTTATTATTACTGTCGTCTATGATGTAAAATGCATTATTTTCTATAAGCAACCCTTTTGTTTTACCAGAAAATTTAGTTTTACCATGGTGAACATCTGTTCTAATTACGCGACCATCAAAATCTGAGGAAATCTCTTTAACAGGAGTGTGACCAATAATTATTTTTTTGGCATCATAATAGTTTAAAATAGCGTGGAGTGCTAAAGGTTCTATTTTAGAGTATTCAGACCTATCCATAACCAAACCTCTGTACCAAAATGGTCCTTTAGAACTGTACAAAAACGCTACTGTTTTGTCTTCGTCTTCATTTAAACCATTATACTTAAATCGTGCTATATTATTAATGTCTTCTAACGATAATGTGTACTCCAAAAGCGGTTCGCTTAAACCAGCATGTACAAAGATGTAATCTCCAATTTTTTCAATCACATTTTTGGTGGCTAGCCATTTACCCAATTCAGACTGATCGGAATACAAAAATTTAGTTGCTTCGGTTTTATCATTTAATTGGCTAATTTCCTGAGCTGCTTTTATGTATTTTCCACGATTGTACCTATAATCACCTTGAAAATTAAGAATTTCATGGTTTCCTAATATAAAATGAACTTGTCCGTTTTGTGCTTTAGCTTGTTGGTCGAGTTTATAAATTAACCACAATACTTGAGTGACGTTTTTGCCTCTATCTACAAAATCGCCTCCAAGTACTAAGTGACCATTGTTAAAAATCCAATTGTAGTTATCGTCTATAATGTGGTTAGCTTGTAAAAAACTAGCAAAGGCATTAAAATTACCTTCGATATCTGATATTACCACTAATTTTTCTGGCAGATTATAAACGGTTTTAGGTACCTCGTAGTCTGTGGTTAAAGCTATGTAAAACTTGTTTTGTGCTTTATCATCTACAGAAATTAGCAAAGAATCTCTATTAAAAAAAGGAGTAACCAGAAGTTTACTTTCTGAAGTTACACGATATAAAGTGTCGTTAATAATATATGGACCATCGCTACCATTAAATTGAATTTTCTTTTTCTTTTTGGAGAAAAAAGAAGTTTTTACAATGCTATCTTTTTTTTGTGCTTTTAGTCTTTTAGTGTTTTGGGCCGAAGCTGTGAGAGGTAATAAAAATATAATGCATACCAAAAAACATATAGTGTAAAGGTGTCTATGTTTAAATATAATATGCTTCATAATCTACAAACAGGTATCAATTTTTGTTCCAAATGTAATGTACAAAACATTTAATAATTTTAGAAACGATGAATTTTGATACCAAGATTTGATAAAATAATTTAATCAATCAAAATCTCCAAAATAGTAATTGCAGCATCGCTAATTTTTGTTCCAGGACCAAACACAGCAACAGCTCCAGCGTCGAACAAATACTGGTAGTCTTGTTTTGGGATTACGCCACCAACAATAACCATAATGTCTTCTCTGCCATAGTTTTTAAGTTCTTGGATTACTTGTGGTACTAAAGTTTTGTGACCAGCAGCTAATGAGGAGACTCCAAGAATATGCACATCGTTTTCTACAGCTTGTTTTGCGGCTTCTTGTGGTGTTTGGAAAAGTGGACCAATATCGACGTCAAAACCAACATCTGCATAACCTGTTGCAACTACTTTTGCGCCACGATCGTGACCATCTTGTCCCATTTTAGCAATCATTATACGTGGCCTGCGACCATCTTGCTCTGCAAATTGATCTGCCAATTGTTTTGCTTTTGCAAAAGAGGTATCGTTTTTAATTTCTTTACTATACACGCCAGAAAAGGATTTAATTTGTGCTTTATAACGTCCAAACTCAGCTTCCAATGCATCACTAATTTCGCCAAGAGTTGCACGTTCGCGAGCAGCTATTACAGCTAAAGCTAATAAATTATTTTCACCTGTCTTTGCAGCTTCTGTTAAATTTGCTAAAGCTTGGATTACTTGTTTAGTATTTCGTTCTGCTTTTATTTTGTTTAAGCTTTCTATTTGTTGGTTTCTAACCGTTTGATTATCGACTTCTAAGGTTGAAATCGCAGCTTCTTCCTCTAAAACATATTTATTAACACCAACAATAATATCTTGACTAGAATCTATACGTGCTTGTTTACGAGCTGCAGCTTCTTCAATTCTAATTTTTGGGATTCCAGCTTCAATAGCTTTGGTCATACCTCCAAGTTCCTCAACCTCTTCGATTAAAGACCATGCTTTTTGAGCTATATCGTGTGTTAGTTTTTCTACATAATAACTTCCAGCCCAAGGATCTACTGTTTTTGTTATGTGAGTTTCTTCTTGTAAAAATATTTGTGTGTTTCTTGCAATACGTGCAGAGAAATCTGTTGGTAATGCAATGGCTTCATCTAGTGCATTAGTATGTAAACTTTGTGTGCCACCAAAGGCAGCAGCAGCAGCTTCAATGGTTGTTCGTGCTACGTTATTAAAAGGGTCTTGCTCTGTTAAACTCCAACCAGAGGTTTGGCAATGCGTACGTAAGGCTAACGATTTTGGGTTTTTAGGATTAAACTGTTTTACCAGTTTTGCCCATAACATACGTGCTGCACGAAGTTTAGCAATTTCCATAAAATGGTTCATGCCAATAGCCCAGAAAAAGGAAAGGCGAGGTGCAAAGGTATCAATATCCATTCCTGCATCTAAGCCTTTGCGGATGTACTCTAATCCATCTGCTAAAGTATATGCTAACTCAATATCGCAAGTGGCACCAGCTTCTTGCATGTGGTAGCCAGAAATACTTATGCTGTTAAACTTTGGCATATTTTTGCTGGTAAATTCAAAAATATCCGAAATAATCCTCATGGATGGAGTAGGAGGATAGATGTAGGTGTTACGCACCATAAACTCCTTTAAAATATCGTTTTGGATGGTTCCTGCCAGTAATTCTGGTTGTACACCTTGTTCTTCTGCTGCAACAATATAAAAGGCCATAATTGGTAAAACGGCTCCATTCATAGTCATGGAAACACTCATTTTATCTAAGGGAATCTGGTCGAAAAGCACTTTCATGTCTTCTACAGTATCTATAGCAACACCTGCTTTACCAACATCTCCAACAACACGTTCGTGGTCTGAATCGTAACCTCTATGCGTTGCCAAATCGAAAGCCACAGAGAGTCCTTTTTGTCCTGCAGCTAAGTTACGTCTGTAAAATGCATTACTTTCTTCTGCTGTACTAAATCCTGCATATTGTCGAATTGTCCAAGGTCTGCGAACATACATCGTAGAGTAAGGACCTCTTAAATAAGGCGCAATACCAGCTACAAAACCCAAATGCTCTGTGTGTTCTAAATCGGTTTTAGAATAGGTGGATTTAATAGAAATCCCTTCTGCAGTTATATTGCTTTTAGGTGCAGTTTTTGGTAAATCTAAATTAGTATCTAAGGTTATATGTTGAAGGTTTTTTCTAGCCATTAGTAAAATTAATCGTGGTTATGTCCTGCGTGCTCGTCTTTAACTTGTTGTTTTTGTTTAGGAGTTGTTTTATTTGGTGTATTAAAATTTACATTGTTATTAGCTGGTTTTGCTGGAGTAGTTTCCTTTTTAGAAAAATCTATATTAGAAAAATCGACCTCATATAATTTTGCATAATAAAACTCTAAAGCAATATATGTTTTTAAGGCTTCGTCCTTAGCAATTAGGCTTGCTTTACTTCTTAGAGGTTGTCCCATTAATGTAGGACTTAAAAAATTAGTACTATATAAGGCGTTAAACGTAGTTTTAATAGATGGGTTATTAATTGTATTTGCAATACAATCTATAAGTGGACTATTATAATTTATATTACTATTTGCTCCTTTTAAATTCCATAAGCTATTCTCTTTTTGTAGTGCTTTAAACACTTTATAGGTGTGCTCAGAAACTACAGTTTCGTATTTTACTCTATTACCTAAAGCACTAGTCATAAATACAGAGTAAGCTCTTATTAAATTTGGGTTGTTTTTAGTGTAGTTGTTTAATATATCTTCTTCAAAGGCATAGACAGCTTCATTTAATAATTTAGAATTTACGTTTTCACAATTTACAATTGCAGGTTTATCAGCAAATTTATAATCAAATTTATTAGCATCGTTTTTACAGCTAGATAAAGAAATTACTAAGGTTAAAAGACTGATTTTAAAAATTGTTTTAATCATGGTTTTAAAAATTTGTTAATTATTATTCGGTTTTTAATCTGTTTTGTTCTACTATTTCTGCGAGCCTTTTTTCAATAATTGGCTCAATTAAAGTCTTACGAGGTTTTATTTTTACAAAAGGGAACAGTTCTAACTCACTAGCCATTTTATCGTTTGTATTGGGATGTTTGTTAGTTCCTAACAGCACCAATTCGGCAGTATCAAATTGATGTTGTTCTTTTGCAGCACTTTCTTTTATTTTTTTCTGAATTTTCCCTTCTTTTAACTGTTGAAGGAATCCTCCATTATCCTCAATGGTTTTAAAAAGGTCGAGTGCTTTTTGGCTGAGCTGTTGTGTAAGCGATTCTATATAATAACTTCCTTCGGAAGCATTTTCTACATAATCGAAGTAGCTTTCGTTTTTTAAAATTAATAATTGATTACGTGCAATGCGCTCTCCAAACTCGTTGGTTTTATGGTAAATAGCATCGTAAGCAGTATTGCTAATGGTATTGGCACCACCAAGAATTGCACTCATACATTCGGTTGTGGTACGAAGCATATTTGTGTTGTAATCGTAAAGTGTTTTATTACGTTTTGTAGGTTGGGCAAAAACAAAACAGTTTGGATTCACATTATACTCCAAAGCAAGCGTTCTCCAAAGCATGCGAAGTGCTCTTAGCTTAGCTATTTCGAAAAAATAATTAGTGCCAACTGCAACATTAAACGTTACTTTTAAACTTTCTTTTTCAGATTGAGAAAGTAGAGTGTTACAATGGTTTAAATACTCGTTAGCATGTGCTAACGCATAGCCTAATTGTTGCACAATAGTTGCACCTGCATTTTGGTAAGTTGTAGTATTTATGCTTAACTGGTTGGTTAGTTTTATACTACTTTCTAATGTATTATGGTCTTCTGTTAAATTAGTAAACCAATTTCCTTCTTTAGCAAGATGTCCAATGCTATCAATATTAATTTTGCAGGTAGAAAGGTCTATTAATGCTTTGAGCTTGGTAAATGTATTAGCGTCTAAAGTCTCAAAGTCGAAATGTAGAGGTGTTTTACTACTGTCAATATTTTTAAGTAAAACCTCAACATTTATCGCTTTGTTAGCAATTATAAATTTAATGCTATCTGCACCTCTATTAATAGCATCAATTGCATTGGCATTAGATTTCTCGGCATTGGCTACATAAATTGTTTGGCAAATAGACCAGCCATTTGCTGGTATTGTATTTAGGTTTTGATCTTTAAAATCGTCGCTATGATAAAATGGTTTAACGTTAATATCTTCGTTAGTATTCCAAATTAGCGTATTATTATAATCTGCACCTTTTAAATCGGCTTGGATTTTTTGTTTCCATTGTTTTGCAGAAACAGAGCCGAAATCGTTAAATAATGTTTTACTCATTGGTTTCTGTTTTTAAACTGTCTTCATATTCAATAATGTAGATATCTTCATTGTCTTTTTTCATGTAATACTCCTCACGTGCAAGTTTCTCTATCCCTTCTTCATTATTGAGTTTTTTCATTTCTTTAAGATCTTTTTCTATTTCTTTTTTATAGTATTCTTTTTCATTTTCAATATCTTCAATTTCATTATTTAATTCATTGTGTATAAGCCAGGAATTGCTGTCGCCAAACAGCATCCATATTACAAATACCACAAGTATGACTATATATATGTTTTTAAAATATTTGAGCACTAGCTTAATTTTTCGTTTATAATAGTTCTTACTATATCAACTGCAACTGTGTTGTATTTGTTGTTAGGTATTATTAAATCTGCATACTCTTTCATTGGCTCAATAAATTGTTGATGCATGGGTTTTAATGTGTTTTGATACCTCGTTAACACTTCATTTATATCTCTACCACGCTCTGCTATATCTCTTTTTATACGTCGTATTAAACGCTCGTCGCTATCTGCGTGAACAAATATTTTGATATCGAACATATCGCGAATTTTAGGTTTACTTAGTATAAGTATGCCTTCCACAATCATAACGTGTTTTGGGTGTGTTGTAATGGTTTCTTTAGTTCTGTTATGATCTACAAACGAATATACAGGCTGTTCTATGCTTTTTCCCGCTTTTAAATCGGTTAAATGCGATCTTAATAATTTAAAATCTATTGATTTTGGGTGATCAAAATTAATAGTAACGCGTTCTTCGTAGGAGAGGTGAGTAGTATCTTTATAATAGGAGTCTTGCGATATTACACCAACTTCGCCATCTGGTAACTCGTTCATTATTTGCTCTACAACTGTTGTTTTTCCACAACCTGTTCCTCCTGCGATTCCTATAATTAGCATAAATACGTTTTAAGATTTTAATGACAAATTTAATTAATTATAAGAAGTTTTAGGGTTCTATTTTTGAAACTTCTTCTTCAGTTATTAACTGCTCATTTTTATTTCCCCAAGTATTTGTAATGTAGTTCATTACATTGGCAACTTCTTTGTCGGAAAGTCCCAATGGAGCCATTGGAGTTGAGTATTTAATATTATTTACCGTAATTTCTTCAGAAAGCCCATATTTAATAGCTTTGATACTCTTCGTTCTATTATTAAATAAATAATCTGATTGCGCTAAAGGCGGAAACACCTTCTCTACACCTTTTCCATTTGGTAAGTGACATGTAACACACAAATCGTCATAAATTAGCTTTCCGGATTTATAAGTTTGAGTGTTTTTTATATTAATATTTTTTGCTGAAGCATTTGAATTTGTTACCGAATTATTTTCTTTCTTTTGAGTATTACAAGAGAATATTAATATTGAAAGTAATGTAAAAAAGACATATTTCATTATTCTGAAGGGCTTAAAAGTTTAACAATGCCTAAATTTTCTATACCAATATAAATATATCCATCTGGACCTTGAACAATGGAGCGCACTCTACCCAAACCATCTAGTAAGCGTTCTTCTTTAACCACTTTACCATTAGAAAGGTAACAATTATCTACATATTGAAATTTAAGAGATCCAACCAACAGGTTCCCTTTCCAATTAGGATATTTATCGCTGGTAATAAATGCCATTCCGCTAGGTGCTATTGAAGGGTCCCAATAATGAACAGGCTGTTCCATACCAGGTTTAGAGGTTTTGTCTGTAATTTTTGTACCACTATAATTTACGCCATAGGTGATAATTGGCCAGCCATAATTAGCTCCTTTTTTTACACTATTAATTTCGTCACCACCTTTTGGACCATGCTCGTGGATCCAAACAGCTCTCGTCTCTGGGTGAATAGCCATGCCTTGCGGATTACGATGACCATAAGAAAAGATTGCCTTTTTTGCGTTTTTTTTATTTACAAAAGGATTGTCTTTTGGTAGTGTACCATCATCATTTAAGCGATAAATTTTACCTCCATCTTTTGTGATGTCTTGAGGGTTTGCGTCTCGATCTCCTCGATCTCCAATCGAAAAATACAAATAGCCATCATCGTCAAACACAATTCTAGAACCAAAGTGTATCCCTCTTGTAGTGTTTGGTGAAGCTTTGTATAAAATTTCTTTTTCTACCAGTTTGTTGTCTTTTAGTTTTGCACGCATTAAAGCAGTATGACCTCCATTTTCTTTACCTTCTTTAGAAGAATACGTTAAGTATATCCAACCATTTTGTGCATAATTAGGATGCAATTTAATATCTAATAGACCGCCTTGACCACGATTATATACTTTTGGGACTTCACCAATTTCAGTTTTTTTATTATTTTTAAAATGAATAATCTTGCCTTCTTTTTCATTAATAAGTATTGAGTTATCTGGCAAAAAGACAAAACCCCAAGGATTGACTAAATCTTCTACTATGAGTTGGTGTTCTTGCTGTTTGTTAGCGTTTTTTGGAGTCGTATTTTTTGCAATATTTTTTTCTTGTTTACAAGAGAGTGCAACAAACAAGAACAATACAAAAAGTAATGGTTTAGAAAGTTTCATAGCTATAAAAATTAAACTTTAAATTTAATAATAAAAAGCCTCTTATTTTAAAGAAAAGCTATATATTTGCACCTCGATTTTGAGGTTATATATAATAATTTCATTTTTCGGGGTGTAGCGTAGCCCGGTTATCGCGCCACGTTTGGGACGTGGAGGCCGCAGGTTCGAATCCTGCCACCCCGACTTTAAAGCTTCAGCATTTGCTGAAGCTTTTTTTATACACTCTATTTTACTTTTATTTTATAGCAACACTTTATGTTTAGTTTTCAGTGTTAATAATTATATTATGACTAATACTATTTATTATTTATAGTTAACCTTTTTGTTTTTTTTGTATTAATAAAAACATTAACTACTTAATCCATAAATATTTTAATATGAAAACATGTATCCTTGTACTATTTAGTGTAGTATTTTTAAAGTCTTGCAATGCTCAACAACCGGAAACTATTTTACCTAAAATTGAAAATTATACCAGAGGTGAACTAGAAATTAAAGTAGCACCTTTTGGTTTAGATAGCCTAATCTCAATAGGTAAGGTTACTGCAAATGGAGCAATACATTTTAACTTTCCGGATACTCATTTAGGCACAACTGATGAAACGCAATTTTATACGACACAAAAAATAGGTAGAGCTATAGGTATGCATGTTTGTCATGATAAACTTATTGAAGATCAAACAGAAGAGGTTACTGCTCTTGAGGTGAAAAATATTTTTCTTTATAAATATGGACAACAAGTAGGTGCTTTGTTTTCGGCAACTCAAGATGAAGCTAATCGAAATGAGTTTAGTCTTGGTAGTAAATTATCGTTAGTGCTTAGTAGTGGAGAAGGTAAATTTAAAGCTACGTGCACTGTATATGAAGACGATACGTCAGGAAATGGCGAAGTAGATAAAAATAATCTTCGTAATAAAACTAGTTATAATATTAACCTGAAAAAAGGATGGAATTTTGTAGAACATAAACTGGTTAAAACCAAGGAACTTGAAGATGATAGAGGAAAATATAAAAGACGTTTAATTGAAGAAAAATTATCCATAGATAAAATACCAACCACTATGAATTGGTATATTGACTATTGGGCTAATGATGCTAGTTTAGAAATTGAACAAGATCTTATTGTTAAAACTCCAATTACAAAATCGCAATACCAAGATTGGCTACCAACGACATTAGGGGAATTAAAACGAACAGACTATGAAATTGGAAAAAAGTTAGAGCGCGTACCAACATTAAATAATATAGAGCTACTTTTTGAAAAAGGGACTAAAAACGCAAAAGTGACAATTGTTGATTGTGCGAGTAATATACAATCTGCAAAAATGTTCACTCTTACGCAAGAAATGGCAAATACTATTTGGAAAGATAAAACAGATACTGGTTATAGAGGGATATTAAAACTAGAAAATACTGGTGTAATTGTAGAATATAACGATAGCGAAGTAAAGACGTTAATGAGTTATACAACTAATGGTCGGTTTTTAGTAAAAGCTGAAGCAGAAAATATTAAACCTGAAGAATTATGGGAACTTTTAAAAACTATAGAAATTGAGAATTTAATAGAAAAATAAAACTATTGAGTAAAAATTGTGTTGTTAATTTATGAAAACCATAGAAAAAATGCTCAGTTTAAAACTGAGCATTTTTATTAATTAAAACCATTTAAAGACGAGTCCTGAGACTATTACTGCAATGGTGCATATCACTAATGCAATAACAACAAATTTAGTGACGTTTTTAGTGGTTTTGTCTTTTTGTAAAATGTAATCGTTTCGGTCTTCGTGTTCTTCTTTTATTAAACTCATAGATTGTTATTTATTTATTTATTAATATATACTGTTTTTGTGTTTACAAATTCGTGGATACCTTCTATAGACAATTCTCTGCCATAACCTGAAGCTTTTGTACCTCCAAAAGGTAATCTTGGATCAGACTTTACCATTTCGTTTATAAAAAAGGCACCATCTGGTATTTTAGATATGCTGTTTATTGCAGTTTCAATATCTTCTGTAAACAGCATTGTCCCTAAACCAAATCGGGAATCTGTCGCTAATTCTAGAGCTTCCTCTAAATCTTTTACTTTAAAAATTGGTGCAACAGGACCAAAAGTTTCTTCTTTAAACACTGCCATATCTTTGGTAACATTGGTTAATATAGTGGGTTCAAAATAAGCTTTCTCTCTAGTGTTACCTATAACTACTTTTGCGCCTTTATTTATAGCATCATCTACTTGTTTTTGTAAATCTTCTGCAAGGTCTTCTCTAGCCAATGTAGAGATATTTGTGTCCTTATGTGTTGGGTCACCATATTTTAATGCATTTACTTTTGAGGTAAATTGTTCCAGAAAAGTATCATAAATAGTCTCAGTAACTATAAATCGTTTTGCTGCAATGCAACTTTGTCCTGTATTTTGCATTCTTGCTTTAACCATAGTATCTAAATACTTGTCTAAATTGGCATCATCTAAAACAATACATGCATTGTTTCCGCCTAATTCTAAAACAGATTTTTTTAAATGCTCACCAGCTACTTTAGCAATACTTTTTCCTGCTTTTTCGCTTCCTGTTAAGGATACGGCTTTAATACTATCATCTTTTATAATAGTTTCAATAACCTCATGACTTGTTATTAATGTTTGGAAACAGCCTTTAGGATAACCAGCATCTTCAAAAACGTCTTGTAAAGCAATGGCACAACCTGTAACATTAGAGGCGTGTTTTAAAACTGCTGTATTTCCTGCAGTAAGTGTAGGTGCTACAAAACGGAGTACTTGCCAAAAAGGATAGTTCCAAGGCATTACTGCTAATATAACGCCTAAGGGATCGTAACTAATAAAGCTTTCTTTAGCATCGGTTTCTATAATTTCGTCTGCTAAAAACTCTTCAGCATTTACAGCGTAAAAATCGCACAAGAAAATACATTTATTTATTTCTGCTATGCTTTCTTCAATAGGTTTTCCCATTTCATTTGTAATAAGCATGCTTAACTCATCAATACGTTGCTCTAGTATGTTTCCTACATTACTAAGTAGTTGAGCTCTATAATTAATATCTTCTTCTTTCCAAGTTTTAAAAACTGTGTTTGCTTTTTTTAGTTTAGAAAATACTTCGGCTTTATCATTTAATGTATAAGTTTCTATTACTTTTTGGTTATAAGGGTTTATAGATTGTATTGTTTTTGACATATAATAAGTTTATAATTTTACACTACTAAAATAATTTTAACTTAAAGAATAGCTTAACTACTTTACTAAAAATCTTAACGTTATCACAAATTTTTTTTGAGGTAAACTTTATTTGATTTGAGTTAAGAAGCACAAGGCTTTGGTTGTATCTTTACATTAATCAAAAAAGAATGTTTAACAAATTAAAACAACAAAATTATGAGTAATTCAAACAATACATTATTAGGAATATTAGCAGGTACAGCAATTGGAGCTACTTTAGGTATTTTATTTGCGCCAGATAAAGGAGTAAATACTAGACAACGAATTTCTGACGAAGCTTTAGCTACTAAAGATAAGTTAGCAGAAACTGCAATAGATTTAAAAGATAGAGTGGTTTCTACAGCATCTACAAAAAAACAAACTTTAGACGAGCAAGTAGATTCTATTGTGACTAGTGCAAGTTATAAAGCTGAAGATTTAATTACTACTTTAGAAAAAAAGCTTAAAGATTTAAAAGATAGAAATAAGAAATTACAAAAATCGTCATAATATATGAGCATTTTTGAATCTTTAAATAACACTACAGATAAAGCCACAGATTTAGGTGATAAGTATGTAAAGACTTCTCATGATTATCTGAAACTAAAAGCTTTTCAGCAATTATCTCTATCTATTAGTATGATTGTTAAGCTTTTTGCAATTGGAAGTTTAGTGTTTTTAGGTTTAATTTTTTTAGCTATATCTAGTGCGATAGCTATAGGTAATGCATTAGAAAGTTTTACACTTGGATGCTTAATAGTAGCTTTGATTTTTATTATATGCGCTGTTATAGTTTACTTTTTGAGAAAGCATATAGACAAAAAAATTATAAGAAAAATTTCAATTAAATTTTTTAATTAACAGTATGAAAACTTACAATTCCTTTGATGATATAGATGCCGATTTAAAACGATTAAATCTTGAGCGACAAATAGCTTGGGAGGAGCTAAAATTGGTGAAAGAAGAATTTAAAGAAGATCTTAGTCCGTTAAACTGGGTAAGTTCTGCTTTAAGAGCAGTTGGTAAAATGGGAGGATTTATGCTACTGAAAAAGATTATAAGATAGATTTTCAAATTAGTGATTAATAGCTAAAAAAAATCATTTGCAATAGGTTGCAAATGATTTTTTTTATTAAAACTCTTCGTCAATAGTTACTACTATTTGTTTTTTAAATTCGTTTGGTGTTATACCATATTTGTTTTTAAAAATCTTAGAAAAATAACTTCTGCTTGTAAAGCCTATAGAATAAACAATTTGAGAAATGTTTAAGTTAGAATTATTCATTAATTCTCTCGCTTTTTCTAATCTTACGTGTCTAATATATTCAGTTACTGTTCTTGCAAATAAATATTTAAAACCTTCTTGCAATTTTGCTTGAGACAAACCAGAGCTTTTTGAAAGCTCCTCTAGTGAGTAGTTATCCGAAGGTGTTTTTACTATTTTTTTGCCTAATCTTTTTATTTTTTTAAGTTCCGATTTTAATAATGGAATCTCTAATACTTCTGCTTTATCATATTTGTTGTAAAGCTCAATATGCATAGAAAGTAATTGGTACAATTCACCTTCCGCTTTAAGCAACCTAATCATGCCTTTGGTCTTTATATCTTGTAATGCTTTAACATGATCTGCCATTTTAAGGCTAATAGGACCATAATATGCAAATCTATTATCGTGTTGTTTATCTACAAAAACATCATATAATTTTTGGTTAAGCATATTAGCAATATTAATTCTTTTGTTTAAGAATTCTTTTCTAATAATTCTAATCGAATTTAGTTCGATATGGACACCTTCAGGAAAAAAGAAATTATGAGAAATATCGCTGTTACATGTGCCAATAAAGGAATGAAACTGCTCTATTGTTGTGTATTCCTTTTGATCACTAAATTTATGTTCAAAAGAGCCATTAAGTGAATAGGTAAACAGTAACGGGTTAAAATGAGAAGGATCTGTTGTAACTTGTGTGTCTTGGAAAAAAATTAGATTATATTCTATAAAACTAACGCCCCAATCAAAAACCATTAGTCTAATACAGCCTTTTGCAAAATCATTGTCTAAGGTTAATAAGGTTTCTCCCCAATTTTGTGTGATATCTCCACCAAGATGTTTTTTAAACTCTTTAATAGTATCTATACTATTTTCAGCATTAATTTTAATAACCTTCATTTAATACGCACAATTGTTTTAAACTTTATATATAAATCTTAAAGTAAAGATAGTTTAAATAAGTGGAAAACAGTTAATATTATTTTCGATAGGGTTACTTCACCTTTTTTATAATAATTAGCTTTGATTAATAACTACTAAAATTTATAATTATGACTATTTTCGAAGCCATCCGTAAGGATCATGACACACAAAGAGACTTGTTAAAAAAACTGGTTAATACCTCTGGAGACACAAAAGAGAGAGATGAGATTTTTAAAGCAGTAAAAAAAGAGCTAGAAGTACATGCAGATGCCGAAGAAAGACATTTTTACAAACCACTTATAAGTAATGATATGATGCAAGATAAAGCTAGACATGGCATTGCAGAACATCATGAAATTGATGAATTAATTGAGCAGTTAGAAGAAACAAATTACGACTCTTCTGCATGGTTAAAAATAGCAAAAGACTTACAGGATAAAGTAGAGCATCATTTAGAGGACGAAGAACATAAGTTTTTTCAATTGGCAGGCAAAGTCTTTACCAATACTCAAAAACAAGACCTTTCTACGGCTTACCAAGAACACATGAAAGCTAATTTATAATTATTATTATTAGCATGAACTCAACTGCAAAATCATTTTACACTCAAATTATTCAGCACCCAGAACAGGTTATTGAACAGTTTGACTTAGTTTATGTTAATGATAAGCAACTAGATATAAAACGAGTTAATGTAAACAATAAATATGTTTACAATTTAAAAGGAAAACCTATTACAAATGCTAAAGATTTAGAGCGAATTAAAAATTTAGTAATTCCACCAGCTTGGCAAAATGTAAGAGTAACCTCTTTAAGAAACGGTCATTTACAGGCCATAGGTAGAGATAAAAAAGCAAGAAAACAATATAAATACCACACCAAGTGGAGCAAAATAAGAAACCAAACAAAATTTTATAAAATGGTTTTGTTTGGTATTCACTTACCAAAAATCCGAAAAAAAATAGATCAGGATATTAAACAAAAACAATGGACTAAAACCAAAGTTTTAGCCTTAATTATACATTTATTAGAAGAAACTCATATACGTATTGGCAATGCCTATTACGCTAAAAAAAACGAAACTTATGGACTAACTACATTGCGTTCTAAACATGTAGATGTTTTTAAAGATAAAATTAAATTTGAATTTGTAGGCAAACGTGGTAAAGACCACAAGGTAACAATAAGAAATAAAAAACTTATTAAGCTGGTTAATAAAATCGAAGAAATCCCTGGATGGGAGTTGTTTAAATATTACGATGAATTTGGAAATAAGCAAACAGTAGATAGCAGTTTGGTTAACGAGTATTTACATACTATTAGTGGAGAATTATTTACAGCAAAAGATTTTAGAACCTGGTCTGCATCTTTAATTTGTTTTGAGAATTTAAAGGAATATGGTGTTGTAAAAGATGAAAAAACTATTAATAAAAATATAGTCTCTGCAATAACAGAAGCTTCAAAAGCATTAGGGAACACCAAAAATGTTTGCAGAAAATATTATATCCATCCTATAATTACAGAGTCTTATAAAAATTGCAATTTAGATACTAATTTTAAAGAGGCCATTTCCATAAAAAGTCGCAATAAACACTTAACACATTCTGAGGCAGGATTACTTTCTTTACTTTCCAAATTCAAACCTCAATTTAGCTAAATTAAGTTAAATAGTTCTTAATTAATTAAATGAGTCAACATCAGTTTTAACTGCGCTAATCCCTCTTATTTATTAGTCTTATCTTTATATTAAACAAGTAAATGATGCAATATCATTACAGTTTAGATATTAACCAACATGTATCTTTAAATAAAATGTTGCCAATTAAAAATAACATATAAATATGAGTACTTACACAGACAAACTAGGAAACAGATTAAACGCATTATTAGAAAAAAATTATGATGCAGAAAAAGGATATAAAAAAGCTGCAGAAAACGCAAAACACCAAGGCTTAAAAAACTTTTTTAATAAGAAAGCACAAGAACGCTATAATTTTGGCCACGAGTTAAAGACCGAGATAAAGTCTTTTGGACAAGAAGTTGATAAAGGCGGAAGCTTAACAGGAAAAGCGCACAGAGCTTGGATGGACGTAAAAGCTGCTTTATCCTCAGATAATGATGAGTCAATGTTGGAAGAAGCAATTAGAGGAGAAAAAGCATCAGTTGAGGAATACAATGAAGTTATTGGAGAAACAGAATTACCTTTAACCACTAAAAACGTATTGGTAAATCACAAAAACACAATAGAAAGTGAATTAAATACTATTAAACGTTTAGAGGATTTAGCATAAAATTCTTCAAAATAAAAACTTAGATAATTTTAAAAAAGGAAATGTTATTATAACATTTCCTTTTTTGTGTTAAAGTTGAAAAAAGCACACATTTTTATCAAAACCACTAACAATTATCCTCACTTATGCGTTTCTTTAAAATAAAAAGAGATGTTTTATAAATTAAGAAATACTGCAAGTTTAGACCAAATAGAACAAGAGTTTAATAAGCCATTTGTATATCCTAAATTATATAAACCTGCTAAAGTAATTAACGGTTTAGTGGAAAGTTCGCTACCAATAATATCAATAGAACAACCAGAAGTTATAGAGTTTTCAATTTGGGGATTATTGCCAGTTAATTTTGAAGATAATTGGGAAATTTTTCAGAATATATCCAACACATTAAACATAAATATTAGTGGTGTTAATGAAGACGATCCATTTGTTGCAGAAGCATTAAATAAACGACGATGCTTAGTTGTTGTTACTGGTTTTTTTACAACTTATATACAAAATGGTAAATTACAATCTTTTCATGTATATAAACCTAATAAAAAACCATTTTGTGTTGCAGGCGTTTATAACGAATTGTCAGATGGATTTAAAACCTGCTCTATTTTAATTAAGCCAATTACTAAAGAGAATAAAAATTTTATACCAAGTTTTTCTAAAACAAAACCTTTAATAATTAAGAAAAAATGTTTTGATTATTGGCTAGACAAAAACAACTCGTTTTCAGACTTAAAAACCATAATTCAAGATTCTGATTTTTATAATTTTCAATCAGAGCCAATAGACCAACAAGTATTGGGAAATCAATACTTATCTAATAATAAGGTGTAATTTAAAAAATCCTAAACTATATTTTAAAAGAGTTAATCTAAATTGTGATAAAGCAAAGGTAAACACTTTAAAATAGTGATATTTGAATAGTTGTGATGATGAGCATTACAACATTAACTTAAAACCAAAATAATATGTTACGTTACGCAATAATTTTTATCATTTTAGCCATAATTGCTGGAATCTTCGGATTTGGAGGAATAGCAGATGGAGCAGCTAGTATAGCAAAAATTCTATTTTTTGTATTTATAGTTTTATTCGTTATTTCTTTAGTTACTGGACGAAAAAAAATATAATTAAAACCCACCAAAAAAAACTAACACAAAAAAACTCACTTTATGAGAAAATTAATGTATTCAGCAATCATCGTATTTACAATGTCAGCGATGTTTACTAGCTGTAGAGAAGAAAAAAAGGATAGTGTAGAAGATGCTGTAGAAGATGTCGCAGACGATATTGAAGATGCAGTAGATTAAATCTATACTAATAATTTTAGTTAGTAGTTTTTAATAATCAGAAAAGGCAGTGTAATCTTAGATTTTACTGCCTTTTTACTTAAATAAACATAAAATGGAACATTCAAAACACGAAACAGAGTATTTAAAAAAACTAAAAGAGAAAGGCTATACCAGTAGTTTTAGGCTTGTTAATGGTCAATTAATAGAGTTGCACTCTAAAAAAGAATTTGCACCACAGCAAATAACTGTGGAAGACGAATTTAGGTTTGAAGGTATGAGTAACCCTTCAGACTTGTCAATTTTATATGCTATTACTACAGATTCTGGTTTAAAAGGAACTGTTTTAGCAAGTTATGGTCCTAAAGGCGATTTAGATATAGCAGAATTTTTTAATAATATACCAAAATCTAATTATAATACTAACTAGTTTACATCTGGTTTTTGAGGATCTAAACCAGCAGTATCAGGCTCTAAATACGATGCTATTGCAGAAGGTGTATTGATAGTGTAAAAAGCATTGTCTATCATTAGAATACACCCTTTTAAGGTTTCTGGACTATTAGTTAAAATTTTAATCCAATCGTCTTCATTTAAATTCACCTGTTCTCCTCCATAATTTTCTCTAAAATTTGGATGCTCTTGGTTTACAAGTTCAGAAAGTAAAACCCCTAAATTTTCAGCAATTTCAATCCATTGCGTACCTGTAAGCTTTGTTTTGGATAAATCTATAGCTAAAATGTCCTTTTTAGAGGAGTTTACATACGCTAAAGCTTGTTTACCTATAGAGTTTTTAGAATTGTAATATAATTTAATCATATTTTTATGTTTAGAAATTACTCCCATTTTAATTAATTTAGTGTTAAAAATAGTTAGTTAAACTTATATTGCTTAGCTCTTATAGTAGTAAAATTAACTCATTAAACTAAAATAATTAGCACATAAATTTTTTAAATGAAGTGATAATAAGTTTTAATAACATAAGCGTAAGGTTTTATCCAAAAATCCTACTTTTGTAATATAATTTAGAAACATACATTATGTCAGATACAATAGAAAAAGTAAAATGCCTAATTATAGGATCTGGACCAGCAGGTTATACTGCAGCCATTTATGCTGCAAGAGCAAATATGAAACCAGTTTTATACCAAGGAACACAACCAGGTGGACAATTAACTACAACTAACGAAGTTGAGAATTTCCCAGGATATCCTGATGGTGTTACAGGTCCAGAAATGATGATACAATTACAAAAACAAGCAGAACGTTTTGAGACAGATGTAAGAAACGGTTGGGTAACTAAAGTCGATTTTTCTGGAGAGGTACATAAAGTTTGGGTTAACGATACTAAAGAAATCCATTGCGATACTGTAATAATTTCTACAGGAGCAAGTGCAAAATATTTAGGTTTAGATTCTGAGCAAAAATATTTAAAACTTGGTGGAGGCGTTTCGGCGTGTGCAGTATGCGACGGTTTCTTTTATAAAAACCAAGAAGTTGTAATTGTTGGAGCAGGAGATAGTGCTTGTGAAGAGGCACATTACCTATCTAAACTATGTACAAAAGTAACTATGTTAGTAAGACGCGATGAGTTTAGAGCCTCTAAAATTATGGCAGCAAGAGTACAAAATACAGAGAATATTGAAATCTTGTTTAATACTGAAACCGAAGAAGTTTTAGGAGATGGACAAGTAGTTACAGGTGTTCGTGTAGTAAATAATAAAACTAACGAGAAGCATGAGATTCCTGCAACTGGGTTTTTTGTAGCCATTGGACATAAACCAAACACAGATATTTTTAAAGACTTTTTAGATTTAGATGAAACGGGTTACATTATTAATGCAAAACCAGGAACCTCTAAAACTAATGTTGATGGTGTGTTTGTGTCTGGTGATGCAGCAGACCACGTGTATAGACAAGCCATTACAGCAGCAGGAACAGGTTGTATGGCAGCTTTAGATGCAGAACGTTATTTAGCAGCTAAAGACTCTACTTTTGAGGTGAGTACATCTACTTATAATTAAATGAGACACAAAACTCAAAAGCTTAACGCATAGAGTAGTGCCAGTCAAATTTATTCCCACGTAAATTGCGATTTCAAAAATAATAAATCAAAAAGCCGAAGTTGGAAAACTTCGGCTTTTTTTTATGCGTTATAATACTATTATTTTTTCCTTAAAACAGCATTGTCTTCAAATTTACTTAAGGTGATTTTAGGCGAATCGTAAATGTAAATTTCAGAGTTTCCTTTGGCTTCAATTATTAATTCTTTTGTAGCTTTTATGTGGATATCTGCATTTAAATCAGAAAGTACTAACGCTTCTTCAACGCTAAAGTTTTCGCCTATAAATTTTGTGTTGTTATCTGTAACCAGTTTCATTTCTTTGCTATCACCTTCAATTTTAGCATCTGCTCTGCTTAGCATATCTGCATCTACCATATTGGCAGTTATTAGTGCTTTTAAATCGCTACTATCTGTTAGGTTTAAATTGGCAAAATCGGTTTCAATATTCAATTCGGCTTTAGCCTTTTCATTATTATTAATTATAAACTCATTACATTTTAAAGTTAAATAGGCTCTAGACGATCCTTTTAAATCTAAAGTTAAATTGTCTAATTGCAAGACTTCTGTATTTGTAATTTCGGCTTTGTCTTTAAGTTCGATAGTGCTTAATCCTTCAACAAAAACAACAGATATTGCCATTTTTTTGTGCGCTCTAATGTCTTTTAAAGTTTTAAATTTTAAAATGCTATCGGTAACTTCAAAAGTAATGACTTCGTGTAAATTATCATCGGCTTCAATTGTAATTAAAGGTGCTTCGCCTTGTATGAGATTAATTTCAAAATCATTATCTAAACTAATTTTTGTAAACGGAGTAATCTCTGTACTTTCTGTAGTGACGTTTCGGCTGCCTTTTATTTTTTCTTGCGCAAAACTTATAAAAAGTACGCCAACTAATAATAATGCTGTAAGTAATTGTTTTTTCATTTTTGTTAAATTGATTATAGCAAATGTAATGCAAAAACCATCCCAAACTTTAAAAAAGTTTAAGATGGTTAAATTCTGCAATTCTAAGAATTGTTAGACTACAATATCTATAATTAAAAATACTATAGCTTTGATTAGAGTGATCATGATTGATGAGTTTTTTGGTTGGTTAGTATTTAATCTTGGTTTTTATCTGCTGTAATTTCAATGCCTTTCTCGTCGTCTATAGTTACGTTTACTTTTTTAGACTTAGCCTTTACACCTTGGTCATTAATTATAATTTCCATATTTTGGTTACTAGCTTTTAATCCCTCGTCGTTAACTTTAAGTTTGGCATTGTCATTATTTAAGTTAATGTTTAGGTCGTAATCTTCATTAGCATCGTCATCGTCATCGTCATCGTTATCCTCTTCAGGACAGTCTAAGCATATTAATTTGCTTTTTTCAACTCGTAAATAATGTTCTTCCATACCATTATTTAAAATATCGTTGTATCGATAGGTGTCGTTTCTATGGTAATTATACGTGTTTTCATCGGCATACAACGTACTGCCTTCTGGTAAATAGAGTGTTACTTCTACTTTTTGATCTCGTGTTTTATCGTTTTTAGAGATTAAAAAGTGATTGTCTAATTCTAGGGTTTTGCCATTAAAAGTATAGTTGTAAATAATGTTTTCTGAGCGTTCTTTTGCACTATCAAACGAGCGTCCTCTTGCAGAACCTATAATTTTTAATTTTGCAACGCTATCTCTTGTGGTTTTTACAATAAGTCTAACGCCTTGCGAATACACAATTTGTTCTCCATTTTGGTTATAGCCTTTGTTAAAATTATGAAAGCTTCTGTTGAAATTCTCTGCATAGTAATCATTAGCTTTCATGGTTAACACAAGTGTGTCGTTAGCTTTAATAGCATTTAATTGTTCTGTTTTTACAACTGAAGCTTCTTCTTTATAACTTAATCCTTGTTTTACACCTAAAACCGATAATCCTATAATAGAAAGAATCCAAAGACCTAATAAGCTGTATTTTGCAACATTGCTTAACGACACTAAATTATTTACTAGAATTTTTAAGCCTAAATAAAATAGCATAAACGTTGGTATTGCAAACGCAAAGAATACTAATAGAATAACTAACCAAGGCGAAGCTCCTGTAAGATCAGATAGGTTTTCGAAAGGTGAACCAGGCAAATGCACTTTGTCTAATAGGTTGCCAGCAACTAAAGCTACAATCATTGCTATTAAAGCAATACCACTTGCAAACGTTAGGATAAAACCAATAAACTTTGCAAACAATTTTAAAAAGAACATTATAATATCTCCAATAGTATCGAAAAACGATTTACTGCTCGATTTAATTCTGTTGCCTTGTTTGTCAACATTTATGCGTTTTACAGAGTCTGATATAGAGCCAGAAACATTTTCAAAACCTTCTTTAAGTTTTTCGCCATGCTTAGACAGGTCGATATTGCTTACTTTATCCGAAACGTTTTCAAAGCCATCACGAATTTTTTTTTCGATGTTGCTAATGGTAACAGCTTCTCCAGTCATGGTAAGCTTATCTGCTGTTGTGGTTGCTTCTGGCACTAAAATCCACAATAAAATGTAGATAAAAATTCCTGTACCAGCTCCAAATATTAAAAGCACCCAAATTAAACGAATCCAAATAGCATCTATACCTAAATAGTGTCCTAATCCAGACGATACACCTCCAACATAAGAGTTATCTGTATCTCTAAATAGCTTTTTAGATTTGCTAGTAGAGGATTTGCTTTTGTAAACAGGTTCGTCTTCAAAAATCTCGTCGTCCACCAAATAATCTTCTGGTTGTCCCATTATGGTAATAACGTCATCGACTTCTTTAATTCCAATAACTTGTTTATCGTGTTTTATGCGCTCTGTAAATAATTCTGCAATACGAGCTTCTATATCCGAAATAATTTCCGAACGACCTTGAGAGTCTGTAAATGAACGTTTTATAGCCTCAAGATAGCGTTGCAATTTTAAGTATGCATCTTCATCGATATGAAAAAATATACCTGCTAAATTTATGTTGACTGTTTTATTCATTTTTAGTTGATTTTTGACGGGTTACTATATTTACTGCGTTTTGTAATTCACTCCAAGTGATGGTTAATTCTTTTAAAAATAATTGGCCAGTTTCGGTTAAACCATAATATTTTCTTGGAGGTCCTGAGGTGGATTCTTCCCATCTATAATTGAGAAGTCCAGCGTTTTTAAGTCGTGTTAATAAAGGATAAATTGTGCCTTCAACAACAAGAAGTTTTGCGTCTTTTAGCGTGTCCAGAATTTCTGCTACATAAGCATCATTGTCTTTTAGGACAGAGAGGATGCAGTATTCTAAAACACCTTTACGCATTTGTGCTTTTGTGTTTTCTATCTTCATAAACTGAGATTTTGTGATGTTAAACTGTTCATTTTTTGATTGATGTATTGATGATTTTTTTTAATGGTCGTAGCTCAATACACGAGCTATTTTCCATTCTTTATTGTCTAAAAGCCAAAGATGTGTAAATCTAGCTGTTGTATCTGCGAATTGATGCGATCCATGTTGCACTGCGCCATAAAGGATACCATTTTGGTAAAGCGGAAAAACGGTTAAGCTATTAGGAACTAAAACACGTTTGTTTTTAACGTTTCCAGAAGCACAAGGTCCATTGCTTACTACCATAAAAAAGGCTTCTTTTGAGGATTGAGCACCTCCTTTATCGTGATAAAATTCAAAATCCGAATGGATAAGTGTTTTCATCAATTCTAAATTGCATTTATTTAAACCTTCATTAAATAATAAGCTATCTTTTAAAGCTAAAGTTTTATGTAATTCTGAAGACTTTTCAACTTGAGAAAAGCTAGTAGAAGTTATAAGGAGTGCAAATAGTAGTGTGATAGATTTCATATTATTTTAAAAAATTTATAGTTAATGGATATTCGTAGATTTCGCCATCTCTAGCTTTTAAACTAGCTTTAATTATAAAAACGATTTCTATAATAAATCCTATAACAGCAAGACCACCAATTGCACCTCCAAAATAAAATAGAGGAGAAGGTTCGCTTATATTAAGGTGCAAACCATCAAAAGGTCTAAAATTTATAAAATCGAAACCTCTAAAAAACTTAAAAGCAAAAAACGGTACTGTTAATGCACCAATTATAAAAGAGTATAATAAAATACTTAATTGAAAATTTATAGCTTGTTTACCATGTGTGTCAATAAAACGAGATTTATCCTTATTTGTAATCCATAATACTAGAGGACCAATAAAATTTCCAAAAGGAATTATAAATCTAGAAAATGTAGAAAGATGCATAAATGTTGCAATGGTATTGTGGTTGTTGGTTTCCATATTTTAAAAGTATATAATAGTATCTTATACAAATATATGTCTTTAAAAAGGTATTATGTTACGCATAGTACTAAAAATTAACATATATTTAACAAATTGAGTTGTCATTTATTTTGTTAATTTTGAAAAAATTATAATCCTAAAATGAAGCTAACACCTAGAAAGATTAATACTTTCAACCTACTAAAATTACCTGCTGTTTTTTTTACAGGAGTTCGAGTAAAATCTATAACAAATGACACTTGTACAGTTTCTGTAAAACATAGGTGGATAAACCAGAATCCATTTAAATCTATGTTTTGGGCAGTACAAGGCATGGCTGCAGAACTAACAACTGGAGCTTTAATGCTTATGAAAATTAAAGAAAGTGGAAAAAATATTTCAATGCTTGTTGCTAATAATAATGCAACATTTACAAAAAAGGCCACAGGCAGAATTACATTTACTTGTACAGATGGGAATAAAATAGATGATGCGATTAGTAACGCTATAAAAACTGGCGAAGGACAAACCATTTGGATGCAATCTGTTGGAACTAATGCTGAAGGTGTACAAGTTTCTGAATTTAATTTTGAGTGGAGTATTAAAGTGAAAGCTTAAAAAGCGGAGAATTAGTTTTTATTTACAATTTCAGTTTCAGTCTCAGTCTCAGTCTCAGTCACAGTCATAGTCTCAGTAGATTGATAAAGCTAAGTATTCAGTTTTAACTTTAAATAGAAATATGTTTATATATTATGTAACAAAACATTAATGCAATCAACATATAATTAATAAACAACAAAATAAACTCAATATTATGACAGCACACGAAATTGATTATCGCATTTATGGAGAAGAAATGCAATATGTAGAAATAGAATTAGATCCCAATGAAGGTGTAATAGCAGAAGCAGGAAGCTTTATGATGATGGACGATGGCATTAAAATGGAAACTATTTTTGGTGATGGCTCTACTAAAAACAAAGGGTTTTTTGGCTCTATTTTAGGTGCAGGAAAACGAATACTTACTGGAGAAAGTTTATTTATGACAGCTTTTTATAACGATTTACAAGGTAAACGTAATGTGAGTTTTGCATCTCCTTATCCAGGAAAAATAATACCAATAGATTTAACACATTATCAAGGTAAATTTATTTGTCAGAAAGATGCATTTTTATGTGCTGCCAAAGGCGTTAGTGTAGGCGTGGAGTTTAGTAAAAAACTTGGACGTGGATTATTTGGTGGCGAAGGATTTATTATGCAAAAACTAGAAGGCGACGGAATGGCTTTTGTGCATGCTGGCGGAACAATCTCTAAAAAAACATTACAAGCAGGTCAAATATTACGTGTAGATACAGGTTGTATTGTTGGTTTTACGCAAGGTATAGATTACGATATAGAATTTATTGGAGGTATAAAAAACACTGTTTTTGGAGGCGAAGGCTTATTTTACGCCAAGCTTCAAGGTCCAGGAGATGTGTATATTCAATCGTTACCATTTAGCAGATTAGCAGGTCGTGTATTATCTAGTATTCCTAGAGGCGGAAATAGTAAAGGCGAAGGTAGTATTTTAGGAGGTTTAGGCGATTTATTAGATGGCGATAACAGGTTTTAGAAGTGGTTTTTAACGTTTTATTATGTGTTAAAATTTATGTTTTCTGAAAAAGTAATCCATTTTTTTAGTACATTTAAACGTAATAAAATAACAGTTCGCCTATTAAACACATCTACTTTTTTATTTTTAACTAAACCCTATAAAGTAATATGTCTAGAGCAATGTTTGAGTACACTAAAACTGTACTAAATAAAGTTAGTTTTGATACTACGTTGTTTTGTAAAGAAGTGCAAAAAGCGCTACAAAGGTTATTACCTTACGAAATTGAGGAATTGAAAATTTATATTCAATCTTTAGTAAAGCAAAACCCAGATTTAAATCAATGTTTAATTTATTTAAAACCTTAATAGGTATATATAGTAAAGAAGCGACTTTTTAGTCGCTTTTTTTGTGAGAATTAATTAAGAGGTGCGATTTTACGAGTTCATTTAACGTGTTTGTATTTGTTTTGTTGCGTGTTTCTAGCAATTAATTTAGTAAATAATTACCAACCAAGAAAGTAGACTGCACCCAAAAGTTTAGACAAATTTATAATTAACTTTATAAGGTGTTGTAGCCAGTTTTTATTTCACGATTGTTCTTAACGCTCGCTTTACTATTTTTTCCGTTTCGGCTGTTGGTGATTCTGATTTCCATTTTTTACAAAGTCCAATTACAAATTTAGGTTGCGATTTACTTGCGTCATTTAACCAATTCCCAACGCTGTCCTGAACGTATTTTGACTTGTCCGATTTTAATTGTTCTAAAATAGGTAATACTTGTTCGGGATTCTCTTTTATTTCCTCGATATGTTTGCACCAAACTCCTCTCGGTCTTGTTGATTCGGTTGTAAACCTTCTAATATTTTCGTCCGTGTCTTTAGTCCATTCGCTCAATATTTTGATTGATTCTATAAGATTTTTCTGGATTTCAGGTCTTAATGCAATCCAAACAATTTCTCTAACGCCAAAATGCTTGTCGGCAATCAACTTTCTCGATTGGTCAAGTTTTTCTGAAATAGTTAAGTCGCTATTTAAAGCGATTAAATAAGTAGCATAACATCTTATGGTGTCTGATTCGTGATTGCTTAAAAGTCCAATTGACGAAGCTAAAATTTTGGATTGGCGACAATATTCGTAAAGATGTTGTCCGATTAGTTTTATCGAAGCCATTGTCGAGGGTTTTTTCTGCTGTTCAATAGCTTTTGTGATATCATCAATGCAATCTTTCAAGCCTATTTTTTGGAAATTATTTTTAATCAATTCAGTTTGGTTTACCGCTAACCATTCTGTAAGATTGACTGTTTGAATTTTCCCCTCGTTGAGCAAATCCAAGACGTTTTTAGGGATGTCTTGTACTTTTCTCGCTCCTTTTCTATTTTTTATTTCTTCGCCTACCATATTTTAGCCAATTCCGATAACTGTTTTTTAGATTGTTCAAAGTTACTATTTTTCAATTCGTCCGTTCCAAAATCCTGTGCCTCTGTGTTTACAAAAGTAATGTCGGTTATTCCCATAAAATTGAGTAATGCTCTCAAATAATTTTCTTGAAAATCGAATGATTGAAGCACTTCTCCATTTTTGTAAGACATTGCACCTCTCGATGTTATTACCAATACTTTTTTACCACCTAAAAGTCCTTTCATTGCTCCGTTTTCGTCCAATGCAAATGTTCGTCCAACTCTTACAATATTGTCGATATAGGCTTTTAAAGTTGCCGAAATCGAGAAATTGTACATTGGCGATGCAATTATTATTTTGTCGCTATCAATCAGTTCATCTATTAACGTGTCTGAAGATGCAAGTACATTTTTCATTTCTTGCGTTCTGTTAGTTTCAGGCGTATAATTTGCTTTTATGAACTCGTCCGTTGGAAACTTTGGTGGGTTAATGCCAACATCTCTGATTTTTAATGAATATTCATTGTTTTTTTTTAGTTGTTCAAGGAAATATTCGGTTAACATTCTCGTCTTTGAATTCTGAATTCTTACGCTTGAGTCAATTCTTAATAATTTCATAAATTTGTAGTTTAAATTTCGTCAAATTTATGGTCTTGAAACAGAGCAATCAATACCGCATATTTTTGTCAGTATGGGATAAAAAAGTCAATATTATGGATACAAAGCAAATAGTAGTCAAAAATAAAATCTGTCCGTTGGAAAAAGCGGTAAACACGATTAGCGGAAAGTGGAAAATCCCTATTATTTGGCAAATTCACGAAGGCAAAAAAAGACCAAGCGAATTTTTAAGAGGAATTAACCAAGTCGATAGAAGAGTGTTAAATCAACATTTGAGCGAAATGATTTCAGATGGTTTATTGACGAAAAAATCTTTCAACGAATTACCTCCAAGAGTTGAGTATCAATTAACGGATTTGGGTCAAAAATTGGTCGATGTTCTATGGAAATTGAACGATTGGGGAAAATTGCTTGTTGATAAGGACGAAAGTTGATTTAAATTGGCTACCAATTTGCTCATGATATTAAACGTTTTTAATTGTTTCTAGCGATTTTTAAGTTTAGAAACACACCAAACTATAGTATAAGTAGGAGTTATTAAACCCTAATTTTTAAACATTTTTTTTATAATGTTGTCCAGTTTTAAAACCAGAAAAAGCAAGTAAAATAAGTAGTACAAGTTGTAATATGTTTATTATAGTAGAAAACATGCTAAAATCATTTTTTTGCGGTAAGTTTTCTGGCTCAATTTCTCCAGCACTTAAAGGTGGATAAATTGTCCAGCCTGAAGTTTGTTGTATTAGTGAGTCTAAAATAGAATTTATATCTGTTAGTATTAAAATAAGCACAATAGTTGCGCTCATAAAAATAATAGAAACAGTTAAGTTCTTAAATTTGTTGACTATTATTCTTATTAAATACACTCCAAAAATAATTAGAGTTGAAATAACACAAGCTAAATGAACATTTGCAATAACTAGATACGTATCGTGTATGTTTATATTAGTAACCGATTTTGGTGTAAACAAATCCACTCCAAAACTTAAACCATTTATAAGCATTACCAATAGGCTCATTCCAATCAACCAAAGCAATTCTTTAAATCTCAACATATAATGATTATTTTTTTGCTAATGGACTTATAATTTCTACATTTTGAAACGCAATTGCTCCTCTAATAATTCCTGAAATTACAGTCTGTAGAGCTTCAATAATTTGCATTTTTAATTCGCTTTTATGGAAAATTAAGCTTACTTCTCTTGCTGGTGAAGGCTCTGTGAAATGTTTGATGTTTTTGGTTTCTTTATCGTGTAAATCTAAGGTGTGCAAATATGGCAAGAGTGTCATTCCTAGTCCTTCATTAGAGAGCTTTATTAGTGTTTCGATGCTTCCGCTTTCTAAATGAAAACGCTCTTCATTATTAAGATTTAGGTTTTTACATAAATTAATAACGCCATCTCTAAAGCAATGTCCATCTTGTAATAACAGCATGTTGTCTATTTCTAAATCTTGTGTTGATATTATTTTTTTGGCTTGTAGCTTATGTCCTTCAGGAATATAAGCAACAAAGGGTTCAAAATACAACACGCGTTCTGTTATAGTCTCATTTTTTAATGGTGTTGCAGCAATTGCAGCATCTAAATGGCCATCGTTTATTTTTTCAATGATATCTTCGGTTGTTAACTCTTCGATAACGAGTTTAACTTTTGGGTATTTTTTGGTAAATTCTTTTAAAAACATTGGTAATAATGTTGGCATAATTGTAGGTATTATACCTAGTCTAAATTCGCCTCCAATAAACCCTTTTTGTTGATCTACAATATCTTGTATTCTTCGGGATTCGTTAACAATATTTTTTGCCTGACTTACAATTTTTTTGCCAACCTCAGTCAATTCAATAGGTTTTTTACTTCTATCAAATATTTGAATGTCTAACTGGTCTTCTAGTTTTTGTATTTGCATGCTTAATGTTGGTTGAGTAACAAAACATTTTTCAGCAGCTTTTGTAAAATTTTGATTTTCGGCAACAGCCAAAACATAGGTTAATTGCGTTATTGTCATCTATATCAATTTAGACTATAAAAATACAAAACCTATCAATAAAACTTATAGTTTAGTGCTATAAATTTTGGTTAAAATTTAATTAAATAAGTAGATAAAAAACGACCTTAACTACCATAATGTAGTTTAAGACCGTTTTTTTAATAGTTTTTTTAGAATCTAATCTTTAAATCCAAATCAGAATTACCAACCTCAAACTTAGCATCTGCATATTGAGGAGGACCAAAACTCATAGAATTATTAGACATTCCGTAGCTTTCTTTTGGCATACTATTAGCATCAAAATCCATTCTGTTATTTTCATTTTCGTCGTGTAATGCCATAATAGCGTAAGTTCCTGCTTTTACATTTTTAAAAGTAACTGTTGCTTTTCCGTCTTCTATTTTTACTTTACTATTCTTAATGCCTTCAGATTTCATAAACGTGTTTTCTGTATGCAATGCAAATACTACTACTCCAGCATCTGACTTTACATTGTCTATTGTTACTGTAATGTTTTGAGCGTTTTCTTGAGAGAAAGTAAAGATTGATGATAATAAAAATACAATTGTTAATGCTAAATTTTTCATAATTGAGTGTGTTTAAGTGTTAATGATGATTCAAATATCTTATAAAACACATTAAAACAATATTCTCAATGACTCAACTGTTCTAAATTTAGGATGAACTGTTATTCGATTAGAAAAATTTCGACTCTACGGTTTTTAGCTCTGCCTTCTTCTGTAGTATTATCAGCAATAGGATTGTCTTGTCCATAGCCTTTGGCTGTTAATCTATCTATAGTCATACCTTTAGAGAGTAAATAATCTCTAACAGCAAGCGCTCTATTTTTGGATAATTCCATATTTGCTGTTGCATCTCCTGTATTATCTGTGTGACCTGCAATATGAAATTTAAGCTTAACCAAAGGTATAATTGTAGCTGCTAATTTGTCTAAAACCACCTTGTCGTTTGCGGTAAGTGTTGCGTTTCCGTTTTCAAATTTTACACCACTAATTTGTGCATTTAATTGTGCTGCTAATTGTTGTTTTAGTTTCTCTCTTTCTGCATTTACTAAAGGGTTTTGAGGTTTAATTTGTTGTTGTGCAATTGGGCAACCTCTATTATTTGCAGGACCTGCTTGCTGTGGACATTTATCTTTACGATCGTCTATACCATCACCATCAAAATCTTTAAAAGGGCAACCATCATCATCTATTTCTCCAGGTTCGTCAGGACACTGGTCGTATTTATCTGGTGTGCCATCTCCATCTCTATCAGGACAACCTCTATAATAAGTAGGACCAAAGGTTTCAGGACATAAATCCTCCGAATCTACAACGCCATCTCCATCGGAATCTGGACAACCATTTGCAGCAATAGTACCAAACAACTCAGGGCAAGCATCATCCTTATCGTTTATACCATCTTTATCTGTATCTACACCTCCAAGACGTAATTTTATACCAAAAGAATGCTGAAAATGTTGTAATCCATACTCCTCAAAAGCATGTTTGTAAACCGATTGTAAATTAAGACCAAAATGAGTGCCAAGCCAAAAATTAACTCCAACTCCTCCATTTACAGTTCCTGCACCAATAGTATCTAACCACGTATAACCTCCACCAATAGTAACGTAAGGATCAACAAATGTTAATCCATTTTTAAAATTATATTTAAACATTCCATCTGCAGAAATGTATGGTAAATTAGCGTCTGTATTCCCAAAATTCTGACCAATATTGTTTAAAGACACTATTGTTTCAAAACTAATTTTGTTTTTTATTTGTCTTCCAAAAGAAACCATTAATCCACCAGCATCCCAATTAAAAGTCTCAAAACGACCTTGATCTCCTGTTTGCATTCGCACAGGATTGCTAATGGCATTGGTTCCAAAGCCAGTTATCCAAGGATTGTTTGCGTTTTGTGCGTAAGAGAAAGTACTTATAGAGAGAAGAATAACAAGTAATGGAATGATATGTTTCATTTTTTGAATTTTAATTAATAGCGCCTACAAGATAACTAAAAATTAGATTTCTTTAAATGAAGAATTAGTATAATTACAATAAACCTCTTGCTTTAATTTCTAAATAGGTGTTAATTGTATTAATAGTAAGGTTTTCTGGAGTGGTTAGGATAGAATAAATTCCGTATTTTTTAAGTTCGTTTACAATTAGGCGCTTCTCGAAAGCAAATTTTTCTGCAATTACTTTATCGTAAACTTGTTGTACCGTTTCCGCTTTATCTTTAATAATTGTATCTAGCTCAGTATTTTTAAAAAATATTACAACTACTAAATGACTTTTTGCCATTGCTTTTAAATAGGGTAATTGTCTGTTTAAGCCATCTAAAGTTTCAAAATTAGTATAGAGTAAAATTAAACTTCTATGTGTGATATGGCGTTTTATTTGGGTGTATAATCTACTAAAATCACTTTCAAAAAAATCGGTTTTAACATTATAAAGTGATTCTAAAATTAAACGCATTTGCGAGCTTCGTCGTTCTGCACGTATTATGTTTTCTGTTTTTTTAGAAAAGGCCAACATTCCTGCTTTATCGTGTTTTTTTAAAGCAACACTGCTAATTACTAAGGTAGCATTTATGGCATAATCTAAAAGCGATAAGCCTTCAAAAGGCATTTTCATAATCCTACCTTTATCTATAATAGAATAAATAGGTTGTGATTTTTCGTCTTGAAACTGATTAACCATTAAACTATTTGATTTCGCAGTAGCTTTCCAGTTTATAGTTCGTAAATCGTCGCCAAGCACATAGTTTTTAATTTGCTCAAATTCCATGGTGTGTCCTAATCTGCGTACTTTTTTAAGGCCATATTCCATAGCATTTTGATTAATGTTAAGTAACTCAAACTTTTTAAGTTGCTTAAAACTTGGATACGTTGGCACCATGGCATCACTATTAAACGTAAAGCGTTTTGCAACCAAGCCTAATATGGATTTTGCATAGATATTTAAGCTGCCAAAATGGTATTCTCCTCGAGCAGTTGGTCTTAAATCATATTTTATACTATCGGAAGTTTTAGACTCTAAGTGTCTTTTTATTTTAAAATCTCTCACCTGAAATTGCTCTGGTATTTCGTCTATAATCTCTAAATAAATATGAAACGGATAGTGGTTGTTTATATTTAAATACACCTGATTTAAATCGCCATTCGAAAATTTTTCAGGTAAAATACGTTGAGCTTCAATTTTATTTTTTCCGAAGAAAACAATCATAAAATCGAGTAAAAAGAACAGCAAAATCACTAAAATTGAAACTTGCGCAATATTAAATAATACTGGCACAAAGTAGCTTAAAGCAAATAGTAATACAACGCCAATTCCTGCATAGAAAAAGCGTGGTTGTATATAAAATGGTTTAAAAAAGTTCAAATTTTAGTAAATAGTTAAAATTAAAAATTGTTCTCGATATATGCTGTTCGTGCTTCACAAAACACTCGAACTAACGGTTATGTGTTAATATACTGTTTGTTTATCTCGGAATTTCTACAGTTTCAATAATTTGTTTAATAATATCTTTACTGGTAATGCCTTCCATTTCGCGTTCTGGAGTGACTATAACTCTGTGATGTAATACAGGAATTGCAGCACGTTTAATATCTTCTGGTGTTACAAAATCACGACCAGTCATGGCTGCAAATGCTTTACTGGCTTTAAGGATGGCAATCGAGGCTCTTGGTGAAGCACCTAAATATAAAAACTGATTGTTTCTGGTCGCTACAATTAATTCTGCTATGTATTTAAGTAAGTGCTCTTCAACAATAATCTGACTTACTAAAAGTTGGTAGTCTGCAATTTGTTTGGCTGTTAAAAAGGCAGTTATAGCGTCTGTTTTTACGTTGTCTTTTAAAGCGTGTTCTCTGGTTAAAATTTCAATTTCTTCGGTTACATTTGGGTAATCCACATCAATTTTAAACAAAAAACGGTCTAATTGCGCTTCTGGTAATCTATACGTTCCTTCTTGTTCTACTGGATTTTGTGTGGCTAATACCATAAATGGAGACTCTAAAGGGTATTTTGTACCATCTATAGTTATTTGTTGCTCTTCCATAACCTCAAACAATGCGGCTTGCGTTTTTGCAGGTGCTCTGTTAATTTCATCAATAAGAATCATATTAGAGAAAATAGGTCCTTTTTTAAAGTCGAATTCAGAGTTTTTTAAATTAAAAACCGAAGTTCCTAAAATATCACTTGGCATTAAATCTGGTGTAAATTGAATACGGCTAAAATGAACACTCAATGACTTTGCAAGTAGTTTAGCAGTAATGGTTTTTGCAACGCCAGGCACACCTTCTATTAGCGAGTGACCTTTTGCTAATAGCGAAGCAATAAGCATATCTACCATGTCTTTTTGGCCAACAATAACTTTACCAACTTCTTGCTTAATTTGTTGTACACTACGTTGTAACTCCGATAAATCTAAACGGTTTTCAAACTGTAAATTATTCGTGTTTCCTGTAGTTGTGTTTTCACTATTTGTAGTTTCTGAGTCTGGCAAATAGTTTGTATGATTTTGTGGTTCTTGAGATTCTTCCATAATTATTTTGAGTAAAAGGCTTCGATGTAGCGGTTTAATTTAATTAAATTGTCTTCAAAAAATTCATTTTTAGTGCGTAACCAATTAATATGGTTTATTAATGGTTTTACAACGTCTTCTTTTTTACCAGATTTTGAGACGAGTCGTTTTATAAACTGTTCGTCTAAAACTGACGTATCCATATTAAAATCGGTTCGTATTTTTTCTAAAAAGTAAACAATTTTTTTGTCAATAAGGTTTTTATGGTCTTGTGTTTCAAAGTATAAATTTGATATTGTTTTTACAAAAGCAACGGTTGTGTTTTGTAATGGTTTTATCACTTTTATTATGCGTTGTCTTCGTTTGGCATTAAAAATCATAAAAATAAATGTGAGTAATAATGCAGTGTACCAAGCCCATTTAAAAGCTCTTTGCTGTAAAAACCAACTGAGATTAGATTTTTGCTCCACATCTCCACTGTACGACGAATATATTTTTGAATAGGAATCAAAATAAATATCTTCCTTAGGTAAATAGGAGAGTACACCTTCGGTATATGTATAACGGTCTTCTTTTAAAAGATGATAATTTGTAAAGGCTTTTGGCTCTGTGTGCATATAAATATAGCCTTTACCAAATGGGATTTCTATAAAATTAGGATAGTCTTCGTTATTTTGCGCATAGCCTAAAATAGTAGCTGCAGAATCTTCTAAATCTATAAAATAATTATCGCCTTCACTTTTATCTATAGTGATGTTTTTATCTTTTAATCGCGAATAGTTAAATGCTAAATGCGATAGGCTATCGACGCCATTTTCAATATATTCTGTATTAATAGTTAAGGTATCTACTAAGGCTTCAGGGAAATAATAATCCGATATAAAAAAGGTGTTTCCGTTTTCTACGAACTTCAATATTTCGTCTATTGAGGCATCGTACATATAATCGGAATTGCCAATAATCATAAATGTGCCTTTTGCCACGTGGTCTGCATAACCCTCTTCAGAATGTGCAATAAAGTAGCTAGAAGGTGTGTGGTAAACAGTCCTTAATTTTTGGTCTTTAAATAGCTTAGGTAGCTCGTTATAAAAAATGCTTAAGCCATAAGGCTTGGTGCTTTTTTCGTTAAAAGATTCTTCCCAATCTACAGTTCTATCTCTGTTTGTTTTGGTGCTAAAGGCAATAATTGCAATAATAGCAATAAGGACGAGGAGTATTGGTAACGCTTTTTTCATCTATTTAATTTGATTTAAAAGTGCTACAAATTGAGATTTCGCATTGTCGTATTGCGAACTGTCCAAAGGGAATTCTCCATACCAAATATAATTGTAGAGGTAGGAAATATATTCGAATTTTTTGCTGAAGGGTTTCTCGGTTAATTCTAATAAATAGTCTGCATTCGTCTTATCGTCTTCAAATTTTATATGGTTTTTTACGCTTAACGATTTTAATACTAAAAGGTAATAATAGCGTGTTGCTAGTCTGTAATCGTTATTGTTTTCAGCTGAAGCAATAAGAGATTTAATATCAGCATGTTCAATATTTTCGGCAGTAATACCTTCAAAATTTTCAATCTTTTTATTCCCTCTGGAAGTAAATAAACCAGAACTACCATCATTTAATAAAATATAGCCTAAGTAAATAACTGCTGCAATAAGGAGCAAATAAAAGAGCCACGTAAACGGACCAAAATTAATGGTAACCGAATCGTTATTTCTATCGCTTTGCTCTTTTACTTTTGGCTTGCCATCTTTATAATCTTCAATCTCACCTTCACCAATTGGCGTTTCTCCAACTACCTTTTTGCCTTCGTAATTGTATTTATCATTATCGTATCTGGATTTAAAATCTTCGTCAAACTGAAGCTCTTGTTCAGGCGATTGCGCAAAAGTACACACCACAAAAAACAAGAGAAAAAGGTTAATAAATAGACGAGGTAGATTCATGTATTACTTTATAGGTAGTGGGTTTTGGGTGATTTCTTTTTGGACCTTAAAAGGGTAAATTAAGTAGTAATAACTAATAACGCTCAAAGTAATAAGTATAATGCCAACCGATAACCAATTTGGCATACTGTTAGAATAGCGTGTTACAAAACCTTCTAAAAAGCCAGCGAAAAACGTAAACGGAAACGTACTAATTAATATTTTAATTCCTGTTTTTGCACCATTTTTAAATGAGGTGTAGCGAGAGTGTGTGCCTGGAAACAAAATACTTGCTCCAAGTATTAAACCAGCAGCAGCCTCGATTACAATGGCAAAAATTTCCATAGAACCATGAATCCAGATGCCACGAACACTTTCCCAAAATACGTCTTTTTCGTAAAAAAAGTATTGAAAAGAGCCTAGCATGATGCAGTTTTTAAACATGACGTAAATAGTACCAATGCCACCAAAAACACCAAGAACAAAGGCTATAACACCAACACGAAGGTTATTAACTGTAATACCAATAAAACTTCCCCAATTACTTCCGCTTTTATAAACTGCAACAGGATCTCCTGCTTCAATATTCTCTAAAGTCATGTTTACATAATCGTTTCCCATAACAGAGCGCACAAATTCGCCATCGTTTGCAGCAGAAATAACTCCAATAGACGTAAACAGCGCAAAAATTACAAACGCGACGTATATAAATTTTCGGTATTGGTAACAGAGTAGAGGGACTTCGGTTTTCCAAAAACTATAGAGCCTGTTAGTGTCTTCTCGTTTGGTTTTATAAATTTTTTGATAGCCTTTTGCTGCTAATTGGTTAAGGTATAAAATCACCTTACTTTTTGGGTAATACGTCTGTGCATAAGCCAAATCGTTAATAAGATGAATGTATTGCGAAGCCAGTTCGTCTGGATCGCTAAAGTCATTATTAAAAATGGCGTTTTCAAAACTCAACCATTTTTCCTTATTTTGCTTGATAAATGCAACTTCTCTCATATATTTGACAACAGAATTTTGAAAAGAAGCAAATTAAATATTTTATGGTTCTATTCAAACACTAAATAAAAAGAGAAAATGTCAGAGTTACAAATTAACACTACTCAAAATGTAAAAATAAAATTCGAGGCTTCTGGAGTTGGCGAAAGACTATTGGCATTTATTATAGATACAGCTATAAAGATTGGTTATATGATTTTAGCGAATCAAATTTTTGGTGCTTTTGAGGATCTTAGTGATATGGACCAATGGTCGCAAATTGCAATTAATACCATTTTAGGCTTACCAGTTATGTTTTACACTTTAGCTTTAGAGTCGCTTTTAGATGGACAAACATTAGGTAAAAAAATAATGAAAATACGTGTGGTGAAGCTAGATGGTTACCAATCGTCATTTTCGGATTATGTAGTACGTTGGTTTTTTAGGATTGTAGATATTTATATATTCGGACTCGCCTTTTTTGTGATTGCATTTAGTAAAAAATCGCAACGTTTAGGTGATATGGCTGCAGGAACTGCAGTGATTTCTTTAAAAGATAAAGTAAATATTAGTCATACTATTTTAGAAAATTTAAAAGAAGACTATAAACCAATGTATCCAAATGTGATAAAATTATCAGATAATGATGCACGTATAATTAAAGAAACTTTTAACAATGCACGTAGTGCAAAAGATTACACGACGTTAATAAAGTTGCGAAGTAAGATTTTAGAAGTTACAGATATAAAGAGTAAGCATAATAACGATATGGAGTTTATAGATACTGTGTTAAAAGATTATAATTTTTATACTCAGAGTATGTAAGCAGAGAACCACATTTTGCCAAAGCAAAATGTGTGTGAATCGCTTATGCTGAGCGCAGTCGAAGTATCTTGGAGAACCACATTTTGCCAAAGCAAAATGTGAGTGAATCGCTTATGCTGAGCGCAGACGAAGTATCTCAGAGAACCACATTTTGCCAAAGCAAAAAGTGTGTGAATCGCTTATCTCAAATTTTTTTTTTGGGATTTCATAAACTGCTTTAAGCAAAGCACAAAACGTTTAGTTTTTTAAAAAGAGTGAAACGTTTTTATAAAACAACAAAAACTAGGTTAAGCGCAGTCGAAACCTATAAAAAATAGAAAAATAGTACATGTTTTACATCATAGATATTTTAGGAACCATAGCCTTTTCCATTTCTGGAGTATTAGTGGCTTTAAGTAAACGAATGGATCCCTTTGGAATATTAATTATTGCTTTTGTAACAGCAGTTGGAGGAGGTACATTAAGAGATGTGCTAATTGGCGAAACACCTGTAAGTTGGATGAAAGACATGACCTTTGTTTACGTGGTGTTGGCCTCAACTATTTTAGCAGTTTTGTTTAAATCGAAAATAGATTACTTGCGTAAATCACTGTTTTTGTTTGATACAATTGGAATAGGATTATACACAGTAGTAGGTGTGGAGAAAGGGATTTCTGCAGGACTACATCCTATTATTTGTATTGCTTTAGGTACTATGTCTGCGTGTTTTGGAGGTGTGATACGCGATATTTTATGTAATGAAATTCCTGTAATTTTTAGAAAAGAAATTTATGCCACAGCCTGTATTTTAGGCGGAATCGCATACTTTATTATAAAACGCTTACCATTAGAAGGGAATTTTGTGTTTATAATTGCTGGTTTAGTGGTTATTGTTACTCGTATTTTAGCTGTGAAGTTTAAGTTGCGTTTGCCTACTTTGTATAAAAAGGATTAGAGGTTTTTGAGAGGTTTGTTTAACGTATTCGTATAAGAAACGTAGCAGATTTTATGCACTAACTTTTTTTGTTTTTTATAAAAATAGCAGAAAAGAAGTAAACTTTAAGTTTGTTTCTTTTCTGCTATTATGTATTAAGTTTTTTGTTACTAATATTTATAATTTATCAATTTTATAATCTATATCTCCTATTATCTCGGTGTTCTCATGTAGTAGCTTACCTTTATGAAAAAATGCCTTACTAATCGATGTTTGAAAATCTTTTGAAAACTCATATGGAACTTCAAAATCTTTTAATTTTGTTAAATTAAATCTGAATGGTATGAAACTTGCATCTAAAAATTCTTCTTTAATCAAATTTTCTATTTTTAAAAATAGTTCTCCATACTTTTTTTTAATTGGAGAAACAATTATCGTATTAATACCATAACCAGTAGTGTTTATTGAAAAATCATGTTCATAGGATGTGTATTTATCCGAATAAATAATTTGAATAGAATAAAAATTATTTATAAGACTAACAAAGAATTGTAATTCAGTGCTAAATCTTAAATTATCAGATTGATTTAAAATAATCCTACCTCCATAATTTGGTACTAGACCATAAGTAGCATCTAGAGTTTGATAATTTATTTCTTGTGATATTTTTTTCAAAAACCCGTTTGTCCAATATAATTTTAAGTGTTCATTATTTTCTATTTTATCTTTTATATTTCTACTCAAATTTTTTTGACCTATATATGATTTGTATTTATCGTCAGATGATTTTATTCCAACAGGATAATATAAGTTTAAATAAAAATGCAAATTTGGATAATCTTGCTTTAGGTCATAATTAGTAATTATTTCGTGTTTTTGATAGTCGTAATTCATTATATTTATGGACAATAAGATGCTTGTGTTGTTGGGATAGAGCCTGAACAAGAATTACTTGAAGCTATTGAACCAGCACCTAAAACCTGTAAATTAGCATTTAAAAAACCTAATAGATGTGTTTTTAGTTGCTCAGGTGTTGGAGCAGTAATTGTATATGTGGCATTTAAATATGTATAAGTTTGTGACATAGCTTCATTCCAAGCACTATTAAATAATGCAGAAGCATGTGCTGGTATTGTGTTTGTAATTGTTATACATAAAGGAGATGAAAATTCGGCATCTATTCCAAGATATCCTTTACGTATGCTCATTCCTAAACCCGAAATATTAGCTACTGTAGCATTACCTACACTTGTAAAAGCATAGCTACCACATAATAAATTTCTTTGTTGTGTCACATCTTCTATCCATCCATCAACAACTTCTTCATCATCATGATTATCAGTATTAGCACCACCATGAGGACTATCAAAATGATTATGGTAAGTATTATCTTCAGCATCAAAAGGCATACCTTGATATTCATCGTTTGGAGGTATATAAACCCATTCTAACGTTGTTCCTGCTTCAGTTGTATGAGAATAATATAGAGTAGAGCCTCCACCTGAATTACTATACCAATCAATTTGATGTTTTACAGGAACCAACATCCAACAACCATTGCAATGGGTTCCTCCAATAGCTGGAGCTTTAGATAAATTAGTGATATTATCAAAACTATTAATTGAAATTTCTTCAATAATTTTACCTTTACTGTAAACTTTTATTAAAGTGTTTTCTCCATTTAAGTTATAATGATATATAGTCCCTGTAAATTCATTAGTAGAGTAATAACTTAAATTATTATTATTAATTTTATCTTTATTTGTCGAAAACTTGATAATTTCAAAAGACCATTCATTAAGGTCGTTTTTTGAAGCCAAGATATTATATTTACTATACTTTTCAATAGTATTACGGACTTTAAAATGTGAATTAAATTCATAAGTGATTAATTCATTTTTAGAATTGAATTTTGAATTAAAATTGTCCCAATCAATTATTAGGTTATTTTTAATGAAAATATCGTCAAAATTTTCTAGTGTAAAATTATTTTGTAATTGTTCTATCTCGGTCAATTCAATTTTATCTACATCTTCTTTAGAGCAATTAGTTGTGAATATAGAGATACCAAATACTAGTATTCCAATTTTTATTAGATTTTTAAATTTTTGTTTCATTTCAATTGATATTTAATATTATTAGTTTTGTGTAAAGATATAGAGTTTTTTTTACTCATGAAATACGTAGAACTACGTATATTTCTAGGTTTAAATACAAACCCAATAGCCTAGACAAAGCCTACTCAATAATCTCCACCTTTTTAATATACACATTATGTAAAGGCCATTGTGCACCATCGGTTTCTTGTGCATTAATTTCATCTACAACATCCATCCCTTTGGTCACACGACCAAAAATGGTATAGTCACCATCCAAATGGTAAGCGTCTTTTTGTACTATAAAAAACTCGTAAGGCGAAGCCAGTTGATGTGGATTATCAATGTCGCTACTTGGCATAGAAATTACACCTCTATGATGCTTGTAGCCACGTTTGGTGTCTGGAGGCAAGAGGTAACGACCAATTTTTATACGTCGTCTAGCAATTTCTATATCGTCTGTGTTTCCGCCTTGAATAATAAAGTTTTTTACCACTCTATGAAATTGTGTGCCATCAAAAGCGCCTTCTTTGGTTAAAAACACAAAATTTGCTCTGTGGAATTTTGTGTTGTTAAACAGTTTAATTTCAATATCTCCATAAGCAGTAACTATTCGTGCTCTGGTTTCTTTGTTCTCTTTTTCGTATTCTAAAAAGAAATCCATTGCAGTTTCGCTAGTAAGTTGTACAAAGGCTGTTGAGTCTGTTACAACAGAATCTTTTTCGACAGTTTTAAGCGTGTCTATAGTTTCAATTTTAGGATTCGTATTTGTTTTTTGTTTGGTTTGTTTATCTTCACAATTCAGAAGAAAAATAAAAGCAATAAAGAGTAAGTAGCGCAACATATATGAATTTCGATATTTTTTTAGAATCTGTTTCAAAAATAGAAAAAATGCCGCTTCCAGGCGAAGACTCTCAGTTTAAAATGTCTCCTCCTTACAGGAAAGAATTACAAAACAAAAATAAAGCGATTATTAAAAACGCTAAGCAATCTGCTGTATTGGCTTTGTTTTATCCTGATGCTGAAAACGTTACCAAGCTTATTTTAATTTTAAGAAAAACCTATAAAGGTGTCCATTCTGCACAAATAGGATTTCCTGGTGGTAAAGTAGAACCAGAAGATAAAACCCTTAAAGACACAGCCATTAGAGAAACTAATGAAGAGGTTGGTGTAGATGGTAAAACGGTTAAAGTACTTAAAGAATTAACGCAAATTTATATTCCGCCAAGTAATTATTATGTGCAACCCTTTATTGGAGTCACTAAAACCACACCAAAATTTATCCGACAAGAAACCGAAGTAGAAGCTTTGGTAGAAGTAAAGTTAGAGCATTTGCTAAACGATGAGTTTGTAGTAACTAAAACAGTATCAACTAGCTATAATGTAACTGTAGATGTGCCAGCAATACAATTAAATGGACATTTAGTTTGGGGAGCAACAGCAATGATGCTTAGTGAAGTAAAAGACTTGTTAAACTCCGTTTTAAAACAGTAGTAATTACTTACCTTTGTTACTCCTAAACACTATAAAAACTAATTATGGGATTATTTAAAAAAAATCCTTTCGGACATATATTATGGGTTAAAAAATGGCTCATCAGAATCTTAGGTGTACTGTCTCACAGACGCTTTAGAGGGTTTAACGAACTACAAATTGAGGGTTCGGAAATTATTAAAAGCTTGCCAGACACTAATGTTTTATTTATCTCTAACCACCAAACTTATTTTGCAGATGTGGTTGCCATGTTCCATGTATTTAATGCCTCGTTAAGTGGTAGAGAAGACTCTATTAAAAATGTTGGGTATTTATGGAATCCAAAATTAAATATGTATTACGTTGCTGCCAAGGAAACTATGCGCTCTGGATTGTTACCTAAAATTATGGCTTATGTTGGTTCTATTAGTATTGAGCGTACGTGGAGAAGCGAAGGTAAGGATGTGAACAGACAAGTTAAAATGAGTGATATTTCGGCAATAAGTAAAGCCTTGGACGATGGTTGGGTGATTACATTTCCGCAAGGCACAACTACACCATTTAAGCCTATTAGAAAAGGAACAGCACATATTATAAAACGCTACAAACCAGTAGTAGTACCTATTGTTATCGATGGTTTTAGACGTAGTTTTGATAAAAAAGGTTTACGTGTTAAAAAGAAAAACGTTTACCAATCTTTTGAGATTAAACAGCCTTTAGAGATTGATTACGATAATGAGAGCATTGCAGATATTGTAGAAAAAATTGAATATGCAATAGAGCAGCATCCTTCATTTTTAAAAGTGATTTCTCAAGAAGATCTTGCCGAACAGGAAGCACTTAATAAACAACGCGAGTGGTTGGAGAGTTAGGTTTTGTGTTCAGTATTCAGTGTTCAGTATTCAGTAATCAGTTATCAGTTATCAGTAATCAGTAATCAGTGATCAGTTATCAGTGATCAGTTATCAATAAACATTTATCAATAAACAGTTTTGAGTAATCACACCACGTCAGTTCGAGTGATGCGACCTTAGTAGCATTGTATCGAGAACCTTTTTAAGAGTAAAAAACACTATTTTATTATTTAGACTTCTCAATACAATTTGTTCGTGTCCTCACAAATCACTCGAAGTGACATTACGGAAATAAGACGTGAGATATTAATAATAAGTTTTGAGTAATCACACCACGTCAGTTCGAGTGATGCGACCTTAGGAGCATTGTATCGAGAACAGTTAAGAGTAAAAAACGCTATTATACTATTGTAATACAGCTTCTCAATACAATTTTCTCATGCCTCACAAATCACTCGAAGTGACGTTGCGGAAGTATAAAGTTGTATTGAGTTTTGAGAAACCACACCACGTCAGTTCGAGTGCTTCGACGCTAGGAGAACTGTATCGAGAACAGTTAAGGGTAAAAACTAAACCTCTAACTTGCTCAACTCTTTATAGTTGCGGTTTAAGCGCTTTAATAATATACCATAAATTAACCAGTAGAATAATAACAACACACCAACAGCAATTGCAAGCATTATAACAGTGGCTATAATCATTCCTGCATAAAACTTAAACAACTCACCATTAGCAGTCGCTTTTTCAATAATCGTAGTAGTTTTAGGATCGTGACTCATAAAATAAGGCAACAACACCAAAACACTCACTACAATAGTTGCTAAATTAAAGCCAACATATTGCTTAACAGTACGTCTGGTTTTTAAAATATTTTCCATTAGCGTATTCACATTGTCTGTAGTGTTTATGGTTCTGTAATTAACATAAAACCTATAAAAAAAGTACGCTAAAATAGCATACGATAGTACAGAAAGTACAATAAAAATGGTACTAGACTCTAAAGTTGCCATTTTCTCGTTCATGCCTGTAAACTTAAAACTAAAGGAAATAATAAGCCAAAATGCAAACTCTAACAAGCTAATAATAAAAATCCATTTCACAATCGAAGACGATTTTTTTAAAATCATCTTATAAATCTCGTTATAGCTCAATTTAGGATACTCTTTGTTATCCTTCTGCCAATCTTTTTTTAATAAATCTAATTCATCCATACGGTTACGGATTTAAAATGGTTCTTAATTTTGTTTTCACTCTATTCATTTTCACTCTAGCATTCACCTCACTAATACCCAAGGTTTCACTAATTTCTCTATAGTTTTTGTCCTCTAAATACAAAAACACCAACGCTTTTTCAATATCGTTTAATTGGTGTACAGCTTTATATAATAATTTAAGCTGCTGTTCCTCTGTATCGTCATAATCCTCTGCACTAATTTTAAATTGTACAGTATCAAATTCTTGTGTTTTAACACGTCTTTTCGATTTTCTATAGAGTGTAATAGCTGTGTTTAATCCTACTCGATACATCCAAGTACTAAACTTTGAGTCACCACGAAATTTTGGGTAAGCTCTCCATAATTGTATCGTTATTTCCTGAAACAAATCATTATGCGCATCATAAGTATTGGTATATAATCTACATACCTTATGCACTATGTTTTGGTGTTTCTCCAACAACTCCACAAAATTATGTTCTAGTTCTTTATTCAAATGTATTTGGTTAGGTTATAAAGTTAGTAGTTTAAAAACCTTAAGTGTTACACCTATTTCAAATTATTTTTTTGGCGTTCCCTTTTACACCTTGTGTTTGCGCTTTTTAGGCGCAAACACAAGGTGTAAAACGTCAGGCTTTCGCAAGTCGCTCTCTGCGAGGAGCTTCAACAATTGCTCAATCCTTAACGCGCTTTCTAACAATGATTTTGCTTAAATATAGTGTTGAAATTTCTGTTTTAAAATGGGATTTAGAAATTTGATTATAAGCCACTTAACCCTTCGGTGTAACTAAAATCTATTGCTGTTTTATGTTGCTTTTCTTAGTGCAATAAAAGTAAATAAACAGTAAATGTATCTAAAACATTTCATCATAAAAAAATAACAGTTCAGACAGTATCAATTTAAAAAACAATGCTGTTAGAGCATCTTTGGACTATCAAACAAAAACCGATAGTTATGAAACTCATGTATGCACTTTTCTTTTTAATCACTTTTCAAGTTATAGCACAAACCACAATAAATGGTAACGTGTTAGACAGTAACAATCTTCCAATAGAAGGTGCAAATGTGTATTTAGAAGGCACTTACGATGGTAATACCACAAATGCCAATGGAATATTTTCCTTTACAACAGAAGCTACAGGAACACAAACTCTAGTCATTTCGTTTATTTCTTTCGAGACGCAAATGCTAGCCAGCGATGTCACTACATTAAATAACTTAAGCATTCAATTGCAAGAAGACGTTAACACACTAGATGCTGTAGTTATTTCCGCAGGTACTTTTGAAGCTGGAGACAATAGTAAAATTTCGGTTTTAAAGCCATTAGATGTGGTTACAACAGCAAGTGCCTTAGGCGATTTTGTTGGTGCATTGCAAACCTTACCTGGAACCTCTACAGTATCTGAAGATGGACGACTGTTTGTGCGAGGAGGCGAAGCCGAAGAAACACAAATATTTATAGATGGTATTCGTGTGTTTTCGCCTTACACACCAACAACCAATAATGCACCAACACGAGGTCGTTATTCGCCTTTCTTATTCGATGGGATTACCTTTTCTACAGGAGGTTACTCTGCCGAGTATGGCCAAGCACTCTCTAGTGTATTGCTTTTAAATACAGTAGATGAGCCAGACCAAGAGAAAACCGAAATTGGGATTATGAGTGTTGGTGCTACTTTAGGCAACACACAAATTTGGGGAAATAACTCGCTTAGTGTCAATGCATCGTATATTAATTTGGCACCTTACGTCGCCTTGTTTCCTGATAGAAACGATTGGAAAAAACCTTTTGAAACTTTGTCTGGCGAAACGGTATTTAGACATAAAACACCAAACGGACTTATAAAACTGTATAGTGCATTCGATACTACAAATTTTGAGCTTACTCAAGACGATATTAATCTTACAGACGGTTTACAATTTAAACTTAAAAACAAAAACGGCTATTTTAATGGCTCTTACTTTGGTATGCTAAACGATTCTTGGACGCTTTCTGGTGGATTAAGTTATACGCTAAGCGATAATAAAATAGGAGTAGAAACACGAGATATTAACGATACTGAAAACTCAATACACGCGAAAGTAAAATTAAAAAAACGTTTTAATAGCAAAATTCGATTACAGTTTGGAGCAGAGTATTTTATAACCGATTTTAAAGAGCAGTATCAAGACGAGTTTACACCACAATTAGAGTATGGTTTTAAAAACAACTTAGCAGCTGTTTTTACCGAAACTGATGTGTTTTTCTCCAAAAAGCTAGCCTTAAAAGTCGGTTTACGAGCATCGCATAGTGCCTTGTTTAAAGAGAGCTTTGTATCTCCAAGAGTATCTTTAGCGTATAAAACAGGTAGTAAAAGCCAGATGTCTTTAGCGTATGGCGATTTTTACCAACAGCCAAACAGTAATATTTTAAAATTTACTCAAAATGTAAATCCACAACACGCTAAGCATTACATATTAAATTATCAATATAACGACGATGGAAAAATATTTAGAGCAGAAACTTATTATAAAGATTACAATAATCTTGTAAAATATAATAACGAATTCCCTCAGTTTGATAGCACATTTAATAACTCTGGATCTGGTTATGCAACAGGATTAGATGTGTTTTGGAGAGATAGCAAAAGCATAAAAAATGTAGATTACTGGGTGAGTTATTCGTTTTTAGATACTGAGCGCGATTTTAAAAACTATCCCAATGCGGCACAACCTCCTTTTTCTAATGCACATAATCTAAATATAGTAGGTAAATATTGGATAGACAAATGGAGAAGTCAAGTGGGAATGAGTTATGGTTTTGCTTCAGGACGTACGTACACAAATCCGAACAAAACTGGTTTTTTAAACGCTAAAACTAAAAGCTTTAATTCACTGAGTTTAAATTGGGCCTATTTAATTAGTCAGCAAAAAATACTGTACGCTTCAGTAAACAACGTGTTAGGATTTAAAAACATTAATGGTTACCAATATAGCAATACACCAGATGTAAATAATAATTTTGCACGTCGTGCTTTACAACCAGCAGCAGATCAATTTTTCTTTGTAGGTTTCTTTTGGACTATTAGCGAAAAAGGGACTGATAACCAGTTGGATAATCTTTAATTCCTGCGTAGGCAGGAATCTCACTAATTAGAGATATTATTTCTTGTATTAATAGTGTTTTTAATTTTTAAACTACTAAAGGAAATTAGGTGTTAGAATGAGATTTATTTTCTTGTTTTAAAGGCTTCTCGATACAATTTGTTCATGCTTCACAAATCACTCGAAGTGACGAAGCGGAAGTAAGACGTGTAATATTGATATTAAGTTTTGAGTAATCACTTTACGTCAGTTCGAGTGCTTCGACGCTAGGAGAAGAGTTTCGAGAACAATTATGAGTGATTGTTATTTTTAAGCTTCTCGATATAATTTGTTCATGCTTCACAAATCACTCGAAGTGACGATGCGGAAATAAGAGGTGAAATATTGATATTAAGTTTTGAGTAATCACTTTACGTCAGTTCGAGTGCTTCGACGCTAGGAGGAGTGTATCGAGAACAATTATGAGTGATTATTATTTTTAAGCTTCTCGATACAATTTGTTCATGCTTCACAAATCACTCGAAGTGACGATGCGGAATTATAATGTGTAATATTGATATTAAGTTTTGAGTAATCACTTTACGTCAGTTCGAGTGCTTCGACGTTAGGAGAAGTGTATCGAGAACAATTATGAGTGATTATTATTTTTAAGCTTCTCGATACAATTTGCTCATGCTTCACAAATC
>NZ_JBSHNP010000041.1:0-397 GCF_053604675.1 Lacinutrix salivirga | reverse complement strand
TAACAGTAACGACAGCAGTATCACAAAGTGCAGGATTAGCATCGTCACAGATGGTATACTCAAAAGTATCTTCGCCAGTAAATCCTGGGTTAGGCGTATAAGTAATTACACCAGTATTAGGATCTACAGCAACTGTTCCATCATCAGGATTAGTTGTATTAGTTACCGAAATAGGGTCACCATCCGGATCAAAATCATTAGCTAGTACTACTACATCTACAGGAGTTCCTACAGGAGTTGTAGCAGTATCTGCATTTGCGATAGGTGCTTCATTTTCAGGACCACTCTCAGGTAATACTTCGATATATACAGTTGTAGTATCACAAGCGACAGGGTTTCCATCGTCACAGATGGTGTACTCAAAAGTATCTTCACCAGTAAATCCTGGGTTAGGAGT
>NZ_JBSHNP010000040.1:0-221 GCF_053604675.1 Lacinutrix salivirga | reverse complement strand
TACTGAATAGGTGTAATCGTAAGTACCAGCTGTTAATACTGTAATATCTATTGGGTTTGGTACTGTTCCGTTAACATCTAACCATGTTCCATTGGTATCTTGTGTACCATCTAATAATGTAAATAAATCGAATGGCGAATTATCTGTTAAAGCATCTTCACAAATTTCTATTGGTGTTAATGCTTCTCCAGATTCTGGTGCATCTTCTATTGTAATGGTTA
>NZ_JBSHNP010000039.1:0-61957 GCF_053604675.1 Lacinutrix salivirga | reverse complement strand
AACTGTTTCTGTGCTTGTTGCCGAGCAAGCTCCCGATGTTGTATAATCTACTGAATAGGTTGTGTTTGGTAATCCTGCTGTAATTGTTCCTGTAGTTGCATCTATCATAGCGCCATCTGTTGGTGCTGGTGGTGTGAAACTATAGGTTCCGCCTGGTGTGACTACTGAAGGTACATCTACTTCGCCTCCATCACAGGTTGGTAGTAAGGTGAAGGATGGGTCATCTATTTGGTTAACAACTACAGTTTCTGAGTCTGTGAGTGTTACAGGACATCCTGTTAAATCATCAGCTAGAGTTAAATTTATTGTTTGGTCTGCAGTTACAGCTGGTAAACTTACTGTAAATTCTCCAGCAGTATCTAGAGTTATAGTTTGGGTAGCTCCTCCATTAATATTAAAGCTAATCTCTGCATCTGGAGTGCCAGTAATTGTAAATTCTGCATCCTCGCCATTGCAAATAGGAGTAGTAACAGCAGAAGCATCGGCTGTTGCACTACTTTGTAAACTTATTACAATGTCATCTTGAGTTGTACATGGATCACCAAAAACAGCATCTGTACCTGTTGCAATAAGCGTGTAAGTTCCAGATTGCGTAACAGTTAACGTAGAACCTGTTTCTCCAGGGATAGTTACACCATCTAATTGCCACTCAAAAGTATTAAATGCTCCATTAGAAGTTGGTGTAATAGTAAAATCTGCTCCTCCACAAATAGTTTCATCAGGACCTAAATCTACTTGACAGATAATATCACAATTTGTGCCAGCAGAACCTGCATTAGGTACCATGTTTATAAATCCATCTTGTTGACTATAATTAGTTACCAATAACATGTAATATGAATTTGGAGGCGCAGCAGGTATATTAATTTGCTCTACAGATACGGCTGAAAAGCTACAATCTACTTGTGTTGAAGGGTTTAAATTAGCTGCACCACATTGTGGTTGGTCAAACGGACCCCAAACAATGAAATCTACATCGTTACCTCCTCCAGTTTCATTAGGACCATCGTATTGACTCAAAGTAAAACTTAAATCTCCACCAACATCGTCTGTTTGTAAAAAATACCAAATAGGATCTGGCTGCGAACCTAAACACCCATAATTAATACCAGGTTCGGCAGAATTAGGACCAGTTTGAGAAGGTACATTTTCTATATCAGAACAGATGGGTTGCGCAGCAATACAGACATCTGCACTTAAAACATTTATCTCAATTGTATCTGTACTAGAGCATCCTAAAGGGTTATCGTCAGACACAGTAAAGGTTACAGTATAATCTCCTGCAACTCCATAAGAGTGAGAGACATTTAAACCAGTTACAGGAGCTGTTCCGTCTCCAAAATCCCAAGTATAAACTGCTCCAGTATCGTCGTCTGAAAAAGTACCAACACCAGTAAAAGTAACAACATCTCCAGGCAGGACAGCGATTACACCTCCTGTAGCAACAGGATCTGTGCTATCTATTGTTGCTGTAATTGTTTGACATGGCACTGCACAAGCTATACTTGCTTCCCATCCAGAATTTGTTCCAGTAGAATTAGAAACATACTCAATAGTTAAACATCCTGACGCATTAGTAGCAGATGCTTGAATTATTCCAGAAGCACCTGTTGTGGCAGCACTACCAAAAAATGTTCCTAAAACAGGAGCTGTAGTATCATCACCATCGTAAATGGTCATATTATCTAATAGTGCTGTTTGAAAATTTGTAAAATCTAATATTATAAACTCTCCAGCATTAGGCGAACATATTGTAGTTGTAAAGTTTTCATCGTTTGAGTAGTTGGCTCCTGCACCTCCAGAATCATAAAAAATCCCTGAACATTGATTAAATGTTCCGTTTTGCATTAACACGTCTTGCGCAAAACAGTTTATTGATAACGAAAGAAGTAGTATTAAAGTAATATTCTTCATAATATATTATTTTCTATATTGAGATGTAATTTGAATCACATAATTTGTATTATCAATTATGTATAAATAAGTTCCTTTAGAAAAAAAGTCGAGTTTATATTTTAGAGGATTAAAAGTTTCAAGATTAAAACTATAGTCCTTCTTTTGAGTAGTGTAATCTTCAGAAAGCTCTACTTGAGATAACAATTTACCTTTTTTTAGTTTTGGATTTTTACTAGCATCAATAAATTCTATTCTATTTCTTAAAAGATGTTTTAAGCTTTTAGAAAAGTCAGCATCATTATACACTAAAGTTTTAGCCTCTTTTCCATAGACTTCTTCAATAAACTGCTTTTCTTTTTTTGAGAATTTACTAGATAAATTATTGGCTGAAACAAAACTCACATCGTGTTTCTCTTTCCAATCTGACTGAGCATTTACGCTAATTGTACAACAAAAAAAGCTTAAAGCTAAAATAACTAAAACATTAATTTTCATTAGTATTCGATATTACTTGTTAAATAAAGCGTGAAAATTAAGAAAATTTTAATTAACTAACTGTTAATTTCAATACCTAAATTCACTTTCTCTTCCTTTATAAAACAATTAAGATTAAAAAACTCCTACCTTCATATTCATTTTTTAATTATTGACTATCTTTGCAAACTATTTTACAGTATTGTATATAAAATTATTTAGATGAAAATTGACAAACAAATTGAAGCTATTGAGTCCATTGGAGATAACCATATAGGCAGTTCGTCTGACACACCTATGCGTGAGGATGCATTTGTGCTTTCTGATGAAGAAAAAATTGAAAGTATAAAAACTAATGTCAAGGATATTTTACACACGCTTGGATTGGATTTGAATGACGACAGTTTAAAAGGCACACCAAATCGTGTCGCAAAAATGTTTGTGAATGAAATTTTTGGAGGTTTAAACCCAAACACAAAACCGAAAGCTTCTACTTTTGATAATAAATATAAATATGGCGAAATGCTTGTAGAAAAAAACATTACTGTGTATTCTACTTGCGAGCACCATTTATTACCAATTGTTGGACGTGCACATATTGCATACATTTCTAACGGAACTGTAGTTGGTTTGTCTAAAATGAATAGAATTGTTGACCATTTTGCAAGACGACCTCAAGTACAGGAACGTCTAACGATTCAAATAGTAAAAGAATTACAGAGCGTGTTAAACACAAAGGATGTGGCTTGCGTTATAGATGCTAAACATTTATGTGTAAACTCTAGAGGTATTAGAGATATAGAAAGCAGCACTGTAACTTCAGAGTTTGGAGGAAAATTTAAAGAAAAAGAAAACAAACGTGAGTTTTTAGATTATATACAATTAGACACTAAATTTTAGTCTTTGTAAAGCAATATTATAAGATGCAATTATATAAAAATCAAAATATACAAATCTATAATTCTTTAACAGGAAAAAAAGAAGCTTTTAAACCCTTAAACGAAGGTTATGTTGGCATGTATGTTTGTGGACCAACGGTGTATAGCAATGTGCATTTAGGTAACGTGAGAACGTTTATGTCTTTTGATATGATTTTTAGATACCTAAAACATTTAGGCTACAAAGTACGTTATGTGCGTAATATTACTGATGCAGGGCATTTAGAAAACGATGCTGATGTAGGTGAAGACAAGATTATAAAAAAAGCACGCTTAGAAGAAATTGAACCTATGGAAATTGTACAGCGTTATACTGTAGATTTTCATCACGTATTAAACAAACTCAACTTTTTACCTCCAAGTATTGAGCCTACTGCTACTGGTCACATAATTGAACAAATTGAACTTATAAACACCATTATAGATAACGGGTTTGCTTATGTAGTAAATGGATCTGTATATTTTGATGTCCATAAATACAACGAAACAAATAATTATGGCATTTTAAGCAAACGAAAGCTAGAAGACCTAATCCATAATACAAGAGCACTCGATGGACAAAGTGACAAAAAAAATCCGCAAGATTTTGCACTTTGGAAAAAAGCCGAGCCTACTCACATTATGCGTTGGCCTTCGCCATGGAGTGACGGTTTCCCTGGTTGGCATTTAGAATGTACAGCTATGAGTACCAAATACTTAGGCGAACAATTTGACATCCATGGAGGCGGAATGGATTTAAAATTCCCTCACCACGAATGTGAAATCGCACAAAACCAAGCTGCTAAAGGCAAAGCGCCTGTTAAGTATTGGATGCATGCTAATATGCTGGAGCTTAATGGCTCTCGGATGAGTAAATCTACTGGGAATTATATAAATCCTGCGGAATTACTTTCTGGCAAAAACGATATTATGTCTAAGCCTTATAACCCTAATATTATTCGGTTTTTTATGATGCAGTCTGCTTACAGAAGCGTTTTAGATTTAACAGATAACGGACTTTTAGCTAGCGAAAAAGGTTTTAATAGATTAATGAATGCTGTTGATGATTTAGAAAATCTAAAACCCTCAAACACCTCTTCGTTTAATGTTGAAGTATGGATCCAAAATTGCTACAATGCAATGAATGACGATTTTAACACACCTATTTTAATCGCTAATTTATTTGAAGCAGTAAGCCATATTAATGCGATAAAAGAAGGAAACAAAACAATTTCTACTGAAGACTTAGAGCGCTTTAAAAACGCAATAAATATTTTTGTTTTTGATATTTTAGGTTTAAAAAATGAGCAAAACACTACTGCAGGTGTAGATAAACTTACTGGAGCTGTAGAATTACTCATACGCTTAAGACAAGAGGCTAGAGCCAATAAAGACTTTGCCTTGTCAGACAAAATACGTGACGAACTCGCCGAAGTTGGTATTACCTTAAACGACAGCAGAGAAGGCACAACATTTTCTACAAACTAGGTTTTTATAAAAGCTTAATTGGTTCATATTATGAAAAAAATACTAATTGCACCAATTTTGTTTTTAATAAAAATTTATCAAACATTTATTTCGCCATTAACACCACCTACGTGTAGATTTCAGCCTACTTGCTCCCATTATGCTAAAGAGGCATTAGAGGTACATGGCTTTTTTAAAGGTGGTAAACTAGCATTAAGGCGGATTTTTAGTTGTCATCCCTGGGGAAGAAAGGGTTATGATCCCGTTCCAAAAAAAGAAGAGTAATACTTAACATGTAGCAACTAATAACATAAATTATAGTTAATCCTATTTAATAAATCCAAATAAATTCAGCATTAATACTATATTTACAGCTGTAAAATAATAATTATGTTTTTATTAAAATTTGATTGGAATCCAATAACAGGAATTGACATTGTAGGCAATTTCAAAATACATTTCTACAGTTTAATGTGGCTAGCTGCATTTCTTATAGGATTGCAAATCATAAAACGCATTTATAAAAAAGAAAAGGTAAGTTTAGAGTATTTAGATCCTCTTTTTATATACACAGTAATTGCAACCATGTTAGGTGCACGCTTAGGCCATGTATTATTTTATCAATCGGAATTAATTAAAGACGATTTTTTTAGCATTTTCCTCCCTTTTAGTTTCAAAAATGGTTTTGAATTTACTGGATTTCAAGGTTTAGCAAGCCATGGAGCTGCTATTGGCATTATAATAGGCATGTACTTTTACCGAAAAAAATACAATTACAAATCACTAATGTGGATTTTAGATCGCATTGTAATACCTGTTGCTTCTGGAGCAGTTTTTATTCGTTTTGGTAACTTTATAAATTCCGAAATTATAGGAAAAGTAACCAATTCTCCTTTTGGTGTTCGGTTTATCCAAGAAGAATATAATAAATACGAAATTGTTAAACTTACAGGAATTAAAGACGTCAAAAAAGCTTATGCTGCAGTAACCGATAATCCACAATTTGCCAACCTATTAAACGATGTCCCTTTTAGGCATCCAGCACAATTATACGAAGCTATTAGTTACGTGTTTTTATTTGCAATTCTATGGTATTTTTATACTAAAACCAACAAGAAAGACCAAACAGGATTCTTATTCGGCTTATTTTTAGTATTACTTTGGACTATTAGATTTTTTGTAGAATTTGTAAAAGAGGCTCAAAATCCAGAACGCGCAGACTGGCTTCTTAATACTGGACAATTATTAAGTATTCCGTTTATTTTAATAGGCTTGTATTTTATGTTTGTGTATAAACCTAAAACTGTTGTAAAATGAAAAAATTGAGTGTATTATTATTAACTATTTGCTTAATCGCTACTTTTTTATCTTGTAAAGAAGAAACCAAAGCACTTAAACAAGCAAAAGTGGAATTTAAAAAAGAAGGTGAATTAACTATATATAAATCGACTTCAGACTCTATAATTGCGAAATTAGACATTGAAATAGCAGATACCGATTACGACATCCAAACTGGATTAATGTATAGAGATTCCATGAAGGATTCTCAAGGTATGTTATTTGTTTTTCCTAGTAGCACGCTACGATCTTTTTACATGAAAAACACTAAAATTCCTTTAGATATTATATTTTTAAACGGTCAAAAGCAAATTGTGAGTTTTAAGGAAAATGCTGTTCCCTTTGACGAAAGTGGTTTACAGTCTGAAGTGCCTGCTCAATTTGTACTAGAAGTAAATGCTGGATTAGCCGAAAAATGGTTGCTAGAAGTTGGAGACCGATTAGAGTATTATGAATTTAGAGAATAACTACACGTTTTTTAAAAAATAATATAAATACCTTTAATTAGGTATTTTTTTTTGCTTTAAACTTTGTAGATTTAGATATCGCTAAAACAACCAACCATGAAAAAAATTATCTTTTTACTACTTTTAGTTATAGTATCCTTTGCTTCTGCGCAAGATTATATTCCTATAGATAATATTATAATAAACAACTCTGCTTACGAAGTACAAGCAAAGTTTGATTCCTCTAGTTTTAAATTGAAGACCATAGATGCTTCAAATAAAAATAAAGAAACAATAAATTATATGTATGATATTGAATTAGAGGTTTTTGCTGCGAGCTTTATTAACCATTTAAAAACAATAGATAATGGAGTAAAAGACAATATTCTTGAAGAAAAACAAGCCATTGAATCTCTACGAAAAAAAATATTAGCTAAAAAAGAAGCTTTAAAAACAGAATCGCAAAGGCTTACAGAAGGTATTGATGGACTTGAAGATGAATATTCTGGTAAAATTATTTTAAATAAAACAATAACTCTAAAGCCAGATAAGAAATGTAAAGGTCAAACAGACAATGTAAATTCTCTTACAGAAGCTACACTAAACATTGAAAAAGCGTATCTCAATTTTTTTAATAATAAAGCGTCAACCATTTTAATTGAAGGGAATATAAATGGTAACGACAATGTTGTAATCCTTAATGATGAATATAGTATTCCTATAAGATATTTTAATAACTCAGGCAATACCAATAGTTTTAAGGTAAACGGAAGCTGTTATACTATAGATTACAATTCGGTTTTTGATTTTAAATCCGATCAGCATTTTAACTATTCTCTTGCGAACGAAGAACTAGTTTTAACACCAGATAAACCATCGCAACGTGTTAAACAACGTCGCTTTTTCGATTTTTTTACTGCCATTTTATATACAGATGCTATGGCTTTTGACAATAACCAAACCAATAGTTTAGTAAATGCACAAGCTAGATTATTACTTCCTTTAAATCAACGAAATTCTAGTAATTTTCTATTTACAGGTGGCAATTACACCTTATTAAGGCAATTAACAACAGAAGTAAACGTGGCTTTATACAATGGATCAAATAACGAATTGAGAGAAATACAACTCGTTACAAATGGTAGTGAGCCACTAAGTTTTGAGCATTTTGAGTTACTTACCAAAAACAATTTTTCTGGGACGTTAAATTTAGAACTATTAACACATGAGGCTAAACGCTTTTTCTCTCATATAAGTTTAGGTTACAATGCTTCGTTTTACAGAACGGCAATTAATAATACTATTGTAAATACAGTTGGACAAGACGATAATAAAACAGGTTCATTATTTTCTGTTAGTCATGGACCAATTTTAAACATAGAAATTAGACCGCAAACTAACTTTGGTGCAGATGTAAATGTGAGTTTAAACAACTTAACATATAATGGAGCAGACAGTGTTGCTGGTATTGAAGATGTTTCAGCACTAATAAATAATAATGATATTAGACATTTTGTGGCTAAATATAATGTGGTAAATATTAAAGCCGATTTCTACTGGCTAACTAATCCTGAAAAAGGAAGCAAAAGCGGTATATTTGCTAGGCTAGGTGGCTTTTACCATGCAGACAGCTACCAAATTCACCCACAACTATTTGTTGGTTATGCTACCAATTTAACATCTTTTGTAAATCGTTTTAAAAAGTAAAATCTATTCGACGTTTAAATTGTTGTCGCATAGTAATATAAGTAAAAAGCCTTTCTGCTAAACAGAAAGGCTTTTTATATAATGGATATAAAAGAATTACGCTTTAACGTTTTCTAAATCATCCTCTTCTTCTTTTACTTTATCTTTTAACGCTTCGGTAGCTCCTCCTCTTTTAACAGAGTCATACATTATTGGCGTTGCAATAAATAATGAAGAGTATGTACCTACAATTACACCTACAATTAAGGCAAACATAAATCCTCTAATAGATTCTCCACCAAAAATGAAGATGGCTAACAACACTACTAAAGTTGTTAAAGAGGTATTTAATGTTCTACTTAAGGTACTACTTAAAGACTTGTCTATTACTTTATTAAACTCCCAACCTGTATGTTCATTAAAGAATTCTCTAATTCTATCAAACACAACAACCGTATCGTTTAACGAGTAACCAATTACAGTAAGTATTGCTGCGATAAAGGCTTGGTCAATTTCCATTGAAAATGGCATAAATTTATGTGTAATTGAGAATACACCTAATACAATTAATACATCGTGGAATACAGCTGCTACTGCACCAAGTGAGAATTGCCATCTTTTAAAACGGAAAAGAATATAAAGGAATACCACAACTAGTGATCCTAATATAGCCCAAAACGATGCTTTTTTAATATCATCAGCAATAGAAGGACTTACTTTGTATTGTTGCATAATACCTACTTGCTTATTTTGGTTTCCGTTATCAACAAAATCTTCGTAAGATTGTCCGTTTAAATAAGGTTGTAAAGCAGTATATAACGTATTACGCATTTCTTCATCTACTTCGTTACCTGTTGCCTCAACTTTAAATTTGGTTGTGATTTTTAGATTATTATTATCACCTACAGTTTTAGCTTCTGCACTATTAAACACATCTGGTTGAGATAACACCTCAGCAATTTCTGATGCACTTACATCCTGAGCAAAACGTACTTGGTACGTTCTACCTCCAACAAAATCAACACCTTGATCTAAACCATTAGTAAATAAAGAAGCGACACTACCTAAAATTAAAATTGCAGAAATGATATAAGCTGTTTTACGTTTCTTTAAGAAAGCGATATCGATATTACTGAATAAGTTTTTAGTGATTCCTGTAGAGAACTCTAACTTACCTCCTTTATTATCGTACCAATCTACAAGTAATCTTGTAATAAATATTGCAGTAAATAATGATGTTACAATACCTATTAATAAAGTAGTTGCGAAACCTTTAATTGGTCCTGTACCAAAAATAAATAAAATTAAAGCGGTTAAACCTGTTGTAATATTAGCATCTAAAATCGATGATAATGCATTTGCAAATCCATCTTTAATAGATGTTTTTTGGTCTTTACCTTTTGCTAATTCTTCTCTAATACGTTCAAAAATAAGTACGTTTGCATCTACAGACATACCTATTGTTAATACAATACCTGCAATACCAGGTAAAGTAAGTACAGCTCCTAATCCAGAAAGTACACCAAATATTAAAAGGATATTTAATAACATAGCGATATCTGCAAATAAACCTGCTTTACCATAATAAAACACCATCCATATTAATACTAACCCTAACGCAATTAAAAAGGACATAGAACCACTATCTATAGCTTCTTGTCCTAAAGATGGTCCTACAACATCACTTTGTATAATATCTGCTCTTGCAGGTAATTTACCAGCACGTAATACGTTTGCTAAATCGGTTGCTTCATTTAAAGTAAAGTTTCCTGAAATTTCAGTGTTTCCTCCAGCAATTGGTCCACTAGAAGATGTTGGAGCAGAATATACTTTGTTATCTAAAACAATAGCAATATGTCCACCTGTTTGAGATACAGTCCCTGTCATTTCCTCCCAAACTTTAGCGCCTTTACCATTCATTTGCATAGTAACTGTTGGCTTATTTGTTGGCCCATAAGACTGTCTTGCATCTGTAACCACACCTCCACTTAAAGGTGGCGCGTTATCTCTATTTCCTTGTAATACATAAAGTTCAGACACTTCACTACCTTTTGCAGCTTTACCAAATAAAAACTTTACATTTTTTAGTTCTGCAGGCAATAATGCTCTTACTTCTCTCATATTTAAGTAATCGAGTACTTTTTGCTCATCACTTATTTTAAACTGTCCTAATATTGGTCCTCCTTGGTAACCTGGTCCTTGGTATAAATCTAATAATGGATTTACCTCATCTGTAGTCACATCGTCTCCACCTGTTAAGGCTTCAATTGTTTTATCCACATCATCTTCTGCTGTGTTTGTATTAGAGGTGTCTTTGGTTTTAGTACCTTCTAATTTTTCTTTTAATAGGTTATTAGCTTCGACTAAAAAAGGTTGAAACTGTTCACCTTTAAAACCATACCAAAATTCTAGTTGTGCAGTACCTGTAATTAAATCTGTAGCACGTTGAACATCTTTAACACCTGGCATTTCTACTAAAATACGACCAGAACTTCCTAAACGTTGAATGTTTGGAGAACTTACACCAAACTCATCAATACGCTTACGTAGTACCTCGAAAGCTGAAACTATTGACTCATCAATTTTACGAGAAATCACTGCTTTTGTCTCAGAGTCAGACATATTCATGTTAATCTCATCTACTAACGTTCTGTTAGCAAAAATATCTGGAGATGCTAATTTTTTTCCACCACTAATTTTATCGAATGCTACATAAAAGTCTTCGATGTAGTCATTCTGACTGTCTTTTTGAAGCTCATCTGCATCATCTAATGCCTTATTAAATATTGGGTCTTTAGAGTTGTTGGCTAATCCTTTTAAGATGTCTTTTACAGATACTTGTAAGATTACGTTAAGTCCACCTTTAAGGTCTAGACCTAATTTCATTGCTTTGTCTTTAACTCCACTATAATCGTTTCCTAAAAAAACGGTTTCTTTTTGAGTTAATAGAGAATCTAAATAAGCATCCTCAAATTCTGTTACTTTGTTATTGTAATCTGCGTCAGATTGGTCGAACTTGCTTTCTGCAATTTCTCTTGCTTGTTTTTCAATTGCATTCTCCTTAAAAGTGAACGACAATTGATAAATACTTACCAATCCAAATAGAATTGCAAAAAGTATTACTAATCCTTTGTTTTGCATAATGTTGTTTTTTAGTCAAAATTTAACGCGCAAATATAATACATGCTGAAAAACTTGACACTGTTTTTAATATTTAAATGTAATTTTTGTTTTGCTCTTTATAAATTTTGAAAAGAGGCTTTAATGCTAGGTTTAGCAATTAGGTCCAGCTCTTACTTCTGGAATATTATAAGACCTATAATCTATAGCAAGTACTATAGTTTTATTTGAAGTGTTTTTAAATAATATAGTATTACAGAATTCATTAGCAGGCAATGTTCCTGAAAAGGCATTTGAATTAGGATTGTAAAACCTTATATATTCTTGCTTAAGCTCAAACACATATTTATTGTTTAAGCCAGAATTTGGATCTCCAGTTTTAATGTCGAAAACTTCTAAATTATAATTTTCAAACTGTTGATTTTTATGGTTTTCTGAGGGTAAACTATCCTTTTCTTTTGAAACGGATTTAAAAGAAAGATTCCGGTTAGAGAGAAGCTTTTGTTTTATTCTGAAGCTATTAGTGCTGCTGTAATATTTAATTTTTAATTGTCCGTTGTGAAGCTCTTCAACCTTAACATTAGAAACTCCTAATACAATTAATTGCTCCTTAACGGCATTAATAGTGGTTTGAGAAGTATTGGTAGAGACTTCTCCATGAGTAAACTGGATAACAATTTCCTGATTTGGTACATCTACCTGATTTTGGGAAACACCAAAATAGGTTAGAATAAGTAGTAAAGCACCAAAATACCATTTTGTTCTCATACGCCAAATATAAAAAAAGCAACTCTAATATAGAGTTGCTTTTTAAAAAATTGAAAATTATTATAAATTACATACCTTGTAAAGCATCTGTTTTTTCGTAACCCTCTGGTGGTGTCATATCAAACTTAGCGTCTGCAACAGTCTTTTTTTCAATACCTGTTACTTCGTAAGTCATTTTCATATCCATACCAGCTTGGTTAATATAAATGTTTAATAACAGTGGAAATCCTTTAAACTTATCGCCTAAAGCTTCAGTTTGTTGGTTAGCTGCACTAATTTTTTCGGTACTGTAAATATCCATTTTCATATCTACACCATCTTTACTCATAACCACATTATATTCTTGACATTCGTAACCTAAAATTGTTTTAGTTTTTTCACCTTTAGTTACTTTAATATCGTCTAAGTCTTCATTAGATACATCTATATCATTAATGGCATATTTTTTACCCATCATTGGGTTATTAATCATAGACATTGTTTTGTTAGCATCTTTGTCTATAATCGTAGTGGATTCTCCAGTCATTGGATTATTTAGCTCAGACCTTGTTTTATTGTTTTTAAAATAGGTAGTGATATTCATATCTCCAATCATAGCAAATTGCGCTTTCATTTGCTCATTATCGCTAGACATTGTCATTTTAGAAGCTATAACACCTTCGGTCATATTTTCTTGAGCTACAGCATTAAAGCTAATAGCGACTAATAAAATAAAAAGTAATTTTTTCATTGTTTTAAATGTGTTTTTAATTTAATATTTGTTTTAGATTTTTGTTACTTTATAGATTAAGACAAATACCTTGCCATAACATTTAAACAACAAATTTTATTGGTTTATAGTTCTAGCAAACCGTTAGTTTTTTTAACGCCTTCTGCGCTTTCTGCTAGTTTTTCTTTTTCTGCATCACTTAAACTAATTTCAACAATTTTTTCAATACCATTTGCACCTAATACACAAGGCACACCAATTGATAAATCGCTTAATCCAAACTCACCATCTAACAATGCAGAGCAAGGGAATATTTTTTTAGTATCGCATGCAATTGCCTGTACCATTGCAGATACAGCAGCTCCTGGTGCATACCAAGCAGATGTGCCAAGTAAACCTGTAAGTGTTGCTCCACCCACTTTAGTATCTTGTACTACTTGATCCATACGTTCCTCAGATAAAAACTCTGAAACTTTTACACTATTTCTAGCTGCTTTATTAATTAATGGTACCATACCTTTATCGCTATGTCCACCAATTACCATTCCATCTACATCACTAATCGGAGCTCCTAGAGCTTCGGCTAATCTGTACTTAAAACGTGCAGAGTCTAAAGCGCCTCCCATACCAATAATTTTACTTTTTGGTAATCCAGTGGTTTTATGTACTAAATAGGTCATTGTATCCATTGGGTTACTCACTACAATAATAATTGTATTTGGAGAGTTTTCGATAAGGCTTGAAGATACAGATTTTACAATTCCTGCGTTTATACCTATTAACTCTTCGCGAGTCATTCCTGGTTTTCTTGGAATTCCAGAGGTAATGACACAAACATCTGATCCTGCTGTTTTAGAGTAATCGTTTGTAACTCCTGTTATTTTTGTATCGAAACCGTTTAACGATGCTGTTTGCATTAAATCCATTGCTTTACCTTCAGCAAAACCTTCTTTAATGTCTAATAATACAACTTCGCTTGCAAAATCCTTAATTGCAATATACTCTGCACAACTTGCTCCTACTGCTCCTGCTCCAACTACTGTTACTTTCATTTTGTTATTTATGTTTTAAATTAGTGATAAATGTTTTGTTTCCACAAAATTAACATTTTAAAATAACTTTTACTTAAGAAATTATTAAATCTAGAACATGAAATGTATTCCTAACGAAGCACTATCGAATTCCGCAAGTGTGTAAGATGCATTTAAACCAAAGAAACCTAGTTTTAAATTTGCTCCTAATGTAGCTGTTACTCCACTAGTTTCGTAATCTACAGAAAAAGGGTCCACAATTTCTTCTGAAAACAATACACCATCGGACACTCTGTAGGTTCCTAATAAATCTGTAGTTGTGTTTGCATTTAAGTAACCCAAACCTGCATAAGCATTAAGCTTTTTAAATGTTGTGCCTGCAATTAATTGGTATAGCATGCTGTTTACTTTAGTTTGAACTTGCTGGTTGCTTCCATCCACAATATTAGTGCTAGTAAAATCATAATTACCATCTAAATGCGTATAGGCTATTAAACCAGATAGTGCTACTGGGAAATTATTATCTTCTGGCAACCAGGCTGTAAATTCTTGCTGAATACCAAATCCATACAAGCCAATTTCAACATCTTCGGTATTAATTTTTGGAAAAAATCTGGCTTTAACTTGTGTGCCTTTAAATACTGAAAAACTCCCTTGTAAATATGCCGTTGGTAATAGATTTACATTCTCTGCTCCTACTCCTGTTGGCAAAGTAAGTTCAAACTCTTGATTTCCAAAAATAGGATCGTCATAAGTTACAATAACATTAATTTCTGGAGTGTTATGGCCTAAAGCTGTTGCTACAGTTTTTGAAGGACTATTATCCGAAAATCTTATGTTTTCGTAATCTGAAACATTAAATTCAAAAGATTTACTCTCGTCTTTTATAAAGGAAGCATTACCAATAATAGACAATTGAAATTCATGTTGTTTTGGCGATTTTGCATTATCAAACCATCCATTATTGATGGCGTAGGCTAAACCATCGTTTGCTGGAGCTACATAATTTTGAGAAAACTGCTTAGCATCCTCAATACCTGCAGCTAATAAATCGTTTAAATTTTCTTGAGCAAAGCTTCCTATAGAAAAGCTTACTCCTAACATAACTAATAGACTCTTTTTTAACATTTTTTGGACTTTTAAATTTAATTTATACACTATAAACGAAAAAACACCCTCAAAAGTTTTATTGAGGGTGTTTTATTCGGATTATAAAGTTAATTATTTATGCATCAATATTAGCATAAATTGCATTTTTCTCTATAAATTCTCTACGTGGTGGTACTTCATCTCCCATTAACATTGAGAAAACTCTATCTGCTTCTACACCATTATCTATATGGATTTGACGTAAGGTTCTAAACTCAGGATTCATTGTTGTATCCCAAAGCTGTTCTGCGTTCATCTCTCCAAGACCTTTGTAACGTTGTATTTTAGAGGATTCTCCAAATTCTTCCATTATCTCTATACGCTCTTCATCGCTCCAAGCATAACGCTTTTTAGCTCCTTTTTTTACTAAATATAGAGGTGGAGTTGCAATGTATATATGACCATTTTCAATTAGTTCTTTCATATATCTAAAGAAAAACGTCAAAATTAGCGTTTCAATGTGAGAGCCATCAATATCAGCATCACACATAATTACTATTTTATGGTATCTTAATTTTGAAAGATTAAGTGCTTTACTATCTTCTTCGGTCCCAATGGTTACACCTAAAGCTGTAAAAATGTTCTTAATTTCTTCGTTTTCAAACACTTTGTGTGTCATGGCTTTTTCTACATTAAGAATCTTACCTCGTAATGGTAAAATGGCTTGAAATGCTCTGTCACGACCTTGTTTTGCGGTTCCACCTGCCGAATCTCCCTCAACAAGATATACTTCACATTTTGCAGGATCTTGCTCAGAACAGTCCGATAATTTACCAGGCAAACCACCAATACTCATTACTGTTTTACGCTGTACCATTTCACGCGCTTTTTGTGCTGCGTGGCGTGCTTGTGCTGCAAGTATTACTTTTTGTACTATAGTTTTAGCATCGTCTGGATGTTCCTCTAAATAATCGGTAAGCATTTCTGAAACCGATTGGCTTACTGCTGCAGAAACTTCTCTGTTTCCTAATTTAGTTTTTGTTTGTCCTTCAAATTGTGGCTCTTGTACTTTTACCGAAATTATTGCTGTTAGACCTTCGCGGAAATCATCTCCAGCAATATCAAATTTTAACTTGTCTAACATGCCAGACTCATCTGCATATTTTTTTAATGTATGTGTTAAACCACGTCTAAAACCAGAAAGGTGTGTACCACCTTCGTGTGTATTAATATTATTTACGTAAGAGTGTAAATTTTCAGCATAACTAGTATTATAAATCATGGCAACCTCAACTGGCACTCCATTCTTCTCGCCTTCAAAAGAAATGACATCTTTCATTAAAGGCTCTCTATTACCATCTAAAAATTTTATAAATTCTTTTAATCCTTCTTCAGAATGAAACGTTTCACCTTCAAAAGAACCATCTTCTTTTTTAGAGCGTTTATCTACTAAGTGAACAGTGATTCCTTTATTTAAATACGCTAATTCACGCATTCTACTTGCAAGAGTATCGTAATTATACTCTAAAGTTTGAGTAAAAATTGTTGGATCTGGTCTAAAAGTTACAGTTGTACCTCTTTTATCTGTATCACCAATAGCTTTTACAGGATATAAAGGCTTTCCTTTAGAGTATTCTTGTTCCCAAATTTTACCATTTCTAAATACAGTTGCTTTAAGGTGATCAGACAATGCGTTTACACAACTTACACCTACACCATGCAGTCCACCAGAAACTTTATACGAGTCTTTGTCAAACTTTCCACCTGCACCAATTTTAGTCATTACAACTTCTAGTGCAGAGACCCCTTCTTTTTTGTGTAAATCTACAGGAATACCACGACCATCATCTTCTGTGGTTATGGAGTTATCCTCATTAATTGTTACTGTAATATTATCACAATGTCCTGCTAAAGCTTCGTCAATAGAGTTATCGACAACCTCATAAACTAAATGGTGTAAACCTCTTGTACCAACGTCTCCAATATACATGGATGGACGCATACGTACATGCTCCATTCCCTCAAGTGCCTGAATACTATCTGCCGAATAATTGTGCTTATTAAACTCTTCTTTTTTTTCGCTCATATTTAAATGTTTTTTGCCTTTCCTGATTCCTTCCCAGAGGAAAGGACACTGTTGCGGCTTACTATTTTAATTTGTTTATTAAATCTCGATTTAATGGCATAAAAAAAGATGCGATTAAGCATCCTTTTGAATACATACAAATATACGAAATAATAAAGGTTATTCAAGCTATTTTAAGCAGAGAGATTAAAAATTATTAACATTTGTTAAAAACATAAAAGTGGCTTAAAACGATTAAAACACAGCTTAAAATCGATTTTAACTTGTTTTTTTTATTTTAAATAACGCAATAAACACAACGCAGCTTAAAACTCAAATTTTAAGACTTAGTGGAAAATAAATATTCTGTAAATAAGGCGATTTTTAAAACGTTTTCTTTAAAACCATATTCTGCCATTTTTTTTTATAAATTTGTAATCCCAAACTACTAACAAAATGACTAAAGACCTTAATCCTACTTACGTTAAGTTTCTTAAACTTATAGGTATTTCTAGCATTACACTTCTATTTATAAATAGTATTGCTATATATAGTTTAAACCACTCTAAAACAGCATTAATTGTTATTCTTGCTTTAAGCATAACTGCTCTTATTGCCACTTACATTTACTTTTATAAAAAAGCGATTAAAGATCCTTTAGATTTAATTTCTAAAGCAATCCAGTCTAATGATTTAAATCAAATTATAGAATTAAATGAATCTATTGGAGAGTTATCTCAAATTAGCGATTTTTTATATAAAAATCATTTTCAAAAAGTAGAATTACAAAAAGCCAAAGAAAAAGCTGAAGAAAGTGAAATCTTAAAAACCTCCTTTTTAACCAATTTGTCTCACGAAATCAGAACACCTATGAATGCCATTTTAGGGTTCTCGGATTTGTTAAGTACACAAAACACCTCAGAATCTGAACGCGTAGATTATATTAATGTTATAAAAAGAAGTGGTAAAAATTTAGTTTCTATTATCGACGATTTAATTGAAATGTCTAAGATTGACACTAACCAAGTAAAACCAAATTATGATGCTTTTAATTTAGATGAAACACTAAACGAGATTAAACAAACTGTTGAGATTACAATTGCAAAAGATAAACCACTTCGGTTGTTTTTTGATAAGCCTAAACTTCCTGTAGTTTTTCAATTAATAAGTGACGAAACAAAGCTGAGACAAATAATTGTAAACCTTTTAAATAATGCTGTTAAATACAGTGAAAAAGGGACTGTTAATTTTAGTTATACAATTAGTGCAGAAAAAAATGCCTTAGAATTTTACGTAAAAGATACAGGAATTGGAATGTCTAAAGAGGACATAAAAAACATTTTTAACAGGTTTAACCGCATCCAAAACGATAAAACTATTAACTTAAGTGGCTTAGGCTTAGGTCTAGCTATTTCTAAGGCTTATATAGAAATGTTAGGAGGAGAAATCACACTAGAATCGGTTGAAAATGTTGGGACTACGTTCTACTTTACCATTCCGTTAAAACTAAACAGTCTTGCGGCCCAATCTATTACTGAAGTGCCATTAAAAGCAGCAGATAAAATAAAACACTTAACTATTCTTATTGCAGAAGATGATGATATTAATTTTATGCTTATTAAAAGAGTAATGAAGATTAGAAACTACACTATTATTAGAGCAAGAAATGGAGAGGAAGCTGTAGAGATTTGCAAAAAAAATGATGACATACAATTAATAATAATGGACATGAAAATGCCAAAAATGGGTGGATTAGAAGCAAGACAACTTATTAAAACATTTAAACCATATCTACCTGTAATTGCACATACAGCATATTCTTCTGCAGAAATAAATAGCGAAGTTTACGACGCTGGATTTATAGATTGTGTTACTAAGCCACTAGATAAAGCTAAACTATTTAGAGTAATTGATAGGATTGAGCATTTAACACCAGATGTTGCAATTTCTAATGCTTTTGCCAATTAAATTTAATCAGACTCATTCATTAATTTCTCTAGATTTTTATCGGGAATTAACCACATTAAAGCAACAATCACATAACACGCTATAGCAATCCACGTATTAACATAAGCTAAAGGTATAGAAGCAATATAAATGGCTATAGATATGTAATCTTTTGTACTATTAGAGCACAGTTTAGATAATGCATAATTTTCATCATGGTATTTAATTAACAAACGCTCTAAAATATGGTAAGCCACTGCACACATAAAAAGGACAAATCCATACGTTGCCACAGGCAAAGCAACTGTATAATGCTCGTTTTCACCTAACCAGCTTGTAGCAAAAGGGATTAACGACAACCAAAACAATAAATGCAAATTAGCCCACAAAATATATCCATTTACTTTTTTAGAAACTTGCATTAAGTGGTGATGATTGTTCCAATAAATACCAACGTAGATAAAACTTAATAAATAACTTATAAAAACTGGCGCTACGGCAAGTAAACTCTCTATTGATGTGTCTTTTGGAGCAGACATTGCAAGTACCATAATTGTAATAATAATGGCTAAAACACCATCGCTAAAAGCTTCTAATCTTCCTGTTTTCATTCTTTTTTGTACTTATTTTTAAATTATTAATCTATAAATGCATAGCAAGAATTTAATCAAATTTTAAAACGCTTCTTGTCTTCATTTTTAAAAAGAAAAGTGTTTTCAAATTCTGTTCTCATTGTCTAAATATATAAAAAAAGTAGCTCAAATTTTTGAACTACTTTTTAAAGTTATTAATCTTCTAAATACCCAAACTTTCCTGTATTGTAATCTTGAAACGCTTTAATTAATTCCTGTTCGGTATTCATTACAAATGGTCCATGTGCTGCAATAGGCTCTTGTATTGGCTCACCACTTAATACTAAAATAATGACATCTGTTAAAGCTTCAACTGTAAAGGTATCTCCATTGTTGTTAAATAAGGCGAAGTGGTCTTGATGCACTTCTGTTTCATTATTAACTTTAGCGTTACCTTCTACCATTAATAGAGATGTTGTGTAATGTTCTGGAAACGTTAATTGCGTTTTCGCCCCTTTTTTTAGCTTTACATTATACATGTGAATAGGTGAAAATGTGGATGCTACACCTTTATTGCCACTGTAATTCCCTGCAATCACTTCTACTTCTCCCTCATGATCTGGCAATGCTACTTTTGTAATATCCGAATTGGAAATTGCTTGGTATTTTGGTGGACTCATTTTATCTTTTGCAGGTAAATTTACCCAAAGTTGTACCATTTGGAACTCGCCTCCTTTTTTACTCCACTCGGTTTCGTGAAACTCTTTGTGTAACACTCCAGAGGCTGCTGTCATCCATTGTACATCGCCTTCTCCTATAATCCCTCCACCTCCTGCACTATCTCCATGCTCTACACGACCTTTGTAGGCAATTGTTACAGTTTCGAAACCTCTATGTGGATGCACACCAACGCCTTTGGGTGTATCTGTTGCTGGAAAATTATATTTTGAATTGTAATCTAGCATAATAAACGGATCCATACGCTGCATTGTGGATGTTCCTGGAATAAAATTATGCACTCTAAATCCGTCGCCTACAAAATGTGGCGTTCCTGGTTGTGTTATTTTTTCTATGCTTCTTATTTTCATAGTAATATTGCTTTTTAAAAGAAGATAGGCTTCAAATTTACTTCGCCTAACCTTCTTGTTAATTAGTAATTGAATTGAATTGAATTTGCCAATTTAATTTCAAAGGAATTGTCTAATACTTTACGCTTTGCATTTGGCTTGTTTTTGCTCCAATAAGCAGTTTTAACTACTTCTTCCAACGATTTATCACTATTATATTTTACTAAAATGGTATCACTTGTTATAATAGGTAATAGCTGAATTAATTTACGTATTTCTACTGCATCTATAGCCTTAGAAACAGCAACCACTTTATATGGTTTTTGTTGTAATTTTTCGATGGCAGTTTCTATTGTATTAACTATTGAAACCTTCCAGTTTAAAATTTTTGGGACTGTTGTTTTTTCGGTAAGTACTAACACTTCTAAATGTTTCATGATTTTCCTTTCTTTTTTTAATTACTGTAAATTTACTGCAAAAAGAAAGTGTATGCATTGACATTTGGTAAGAAGCAAAACACCAATTAATACTGCGAGTTTATCTGTTTTGAGGCTTAAAATTTTTGTTTGCTAAAGCTTTACGAACGCGACTTAAACTTTCTGGTGTGATGCCTAAATAAGAAGCAATCATTAATTGCGGAACACGTAGCATAATATCTGGATACATGGCTACAAACTCTAAATAACGAGCTCTGGCTGACGCGCCAATTAACAGATTGATGCGTTTGTATAAATGACGAATATGATTTTGCAAAAGTTTTTCGTTTTCTGCTCTAAAATTTGGGTTGATTGTAGCAACTGTATTTATAAATTCTTCGTTAATGAATATTGCTAATGTGTTTTCCAAAGCATCTATGAAATAGGTAGAAGGTTCTTGAAAAAACACACTTCCTCGATCGCTTACTATCCCGTTTTCTGTTGCAAATTGCAAAATGTTTTCTTTTCCTTCTTCATTTATAGCATAAAAACGCAACAACCCTTGTTCTACAAAAAAGGAATGCGAGCATACGTCACCTGCTCTTAACAAAAAGTCATTTTTGGAGAGTTGTTTTGTTTTAACAAAAGGAAGGATTTGAGTGTAATCCTCTTCTGTTAATCCTCCTTTTTCTATTAAAAACGTTTTAAAATTAGGCAGTTGCATAGTGTAGTTTAAAGTACTAAAGTTACACTATAATTAGGTATAAAAAAAAGACCAATATTTATATACATTGGTCTTTTTTAAAAAATTCAAAACTTATTATTCTGCATAAGCTTTATCATGCACATTAGCAATTGCTCGACCAGAAGGCTCGTTCATGTTTTTAAAGGCTTCATCCCATTCTAAAGCAATTGCAGTACTACAAGCTACACTTGCTTCTTGCGGTACACTTAAAGCTGCTGCATCACTTGGAAAATGTTCTTCGAAAATAGAACGATAGTAAAATTCTTCTTTGTTTAATGGTGTATTTATTGGAAAACGAAATTTTGCATTTTCTATTTGCTCATCGGTTACTGCTGCATCTACAACTTCTTTTAATGTATCTATCCAACTGTAACCAACACCATCACTAAATTGTTCTTTTTGTCTCCACGCTACACTTTCTGGTAACATGTCTTCAAAGGCTTTACGTACAACCCATTTTTCCATACGTTCGCCATTAATCATTTTATCTTTTGGATTGATGCGCATGGCAACATCCATAAACTCTTTGTCTAAAAATGGGACACGGCCTTCAATTCCCCAAGCAGCCAAACTTTTGTTTGCTCTAAGGCAATCGTACATGTGTAATTTCTCTAATTTACGCACTGTTTCTTCATGAAACTCTTGTGCATTTGGTGCTTTATGAAAGTATAAATAACCACCAAATATTTCATCTGCTCCTTCACCAGAAAGCACCATTTTAATTCCCATAGATTTAATAACTCTTGCCATTAAATACATTGGTGTAGAAGAGCGTATTGTAGTAATATCATAAGTTTCAATATTATAAATAACATCTTTTATGGCATCTAACCCTTCTTGTATAGTAAATTTTATTTCGTGGTGAATAGTACCAATAAAATCGGCAACTTCTTTTGCTGCTTTTAAATCTGGAGAGCCTTCTAATCCTACAGAAAAACTATGTAGTTGCGGATACCAAGCTTCTGATTTATCGTCACTTTCAATACGTTTTTGAGCATATTTTTTTGCAATTGCAGAAGTTACAGAAGAATCCAAACCTCCAGATAATAAAACACCATAAGGTACATCACTCATTAATTGTCTGTGTACTGCAGCTTCTAAAGCTTCCTTTATTTCTGCAATACTTGTTTCGTTGTCTTTTACTGCATCGTACTCACTCCAATCTCTATTGTACCATTTTACAAACTTTCCATCTTTACTAGACATATAATGACCAGGTGGAAATAGTTCGATTTTAGTGCAAATTCCTTCTAAAGCTTTTAATTCTGAGGCTACGTAAAAGGTTCCGTTTTGATCCCAACCAATGTATAAAGGAATGATTCCCATGTGATCGCGAGCAATAAAGTACTCGTCTTTTTCGGTATCGTAAATAGCAAAGCCAAAGATTCCATTCATTTCATCTACAAAATCAACTCCTTTTTCTTGGTATAATGCCAGGATAACTTCGCAATCACTTTGCGTTTGGAATTGGTATTTCCCTTCAAATTGCTTACGTAAATCTCTATGGTTGTATATTTCGCCATTAGCAGCCAATACTAATTTTTTATCTGGACTAAACAAGGGTTGTTTTCCAGAAGCTGGATCTACAATTGCTAAACGTTCATGAGCTAAAATCGCTTTATCATCACTATAAATACCAGACCAATCTGGTCCACGATGACGAATGGTTTTAGACATTTCTAACACTTGAGGTCTTAAGTCTTCACTTTTCTGTTTAAGGTCGAAGGCACATACAATTCCACACATAACTTATATCTTTTAATTCTTTTATTAATAATTACATAGCAAATATGTGATTAAAGTTTCAATATTAAAACATTAAACACAAAAACACTTACATATTTAAACTAAAAAAGGATAATAAGCATCTAAATGAATCTATAGCGACTAAAATACTGGAAATGAATTAAGATTTTTAAGTTGTTGGTTTGTTATTACTTCTCAATACAATTTGCTCATGCTTCACGAATCACTCGAAGTGACGAAACTATATACAAATTCCTGACTACTGAATACTGAAAACTGAATACTGAATACTGAATACTGAATACTGAACCTAAGGAATATCCAAATACTTATGTGTTTGAAGAGAGACTTTCCATTTTGGGTTGGCCATCACATAATCTACGATTTCAGGTATCATTTTATCGCGCTTACTCCATTCTGGCTGCATGTATAAAATACAGTCTGCGTTAACCTTTTCGGCTTGTTCTTCCGCAAATTTAAAATCGTCTTTATTATAAATAATACATTTTAATTCGTTAGCTTTTTCGTAAACCGCTTGTGTTGGGAGTTTTAACTTTTTAGGCGATAAACAAATCCAATCCCATTGTCCTGTAAGCTCGTAAGCACCAGAAGTTTCAATATGCACTTGCATTCCTTTTGCCTTTAATTGTGCAGTTAATTCGTCCATGTTCCACATTAAGGGTTCGCCTCCTGTAACAACAATAGTTTTGCTATACTTAGCAGCATTTTCTACTATTTTGTGAGTTTCGGTTGGAGGATGCAATTCTGCTATCCAACTTTCTTTAACATCACACCAATGGCAACCCACATCGCAACCTCCAATTCTTACAAAATAAGCGGCTGTTCCTTTGTGGAAACCTTCGCCTTGAATGGTGTAAAACTCTTCCATTAATGGCAAAAGCAACCCTTTATCAATTAATTGTTGTTTTTCGCTTCTCGTCATAGTTTGCAAAGATAATCTTATAAGTTTAAAATTATGATTATTTAAAGTTGAAAAGTTCTAAAGAAATGTAAGCTAAGATTACTATTTTTATGCAAATTTTATATCAATGAGCAGAAAAGACGAATTTTTTAATCACATAACAGAAGGAAATGCAACCAAAGGAGAGTTTATAACCTTAGGATCTGCAATGTTAGATGGCGAAACTATTAAAGATGCCTTTGTAAAAGTACCATTAAAAACTATGAACAGACATGGTTTAATTGCTGGTGCAACAGGAACAGGAAAAACAAAAACATTACAAATTTTAGCCGAAAACCTAAGTGAGCAAGGTGTCCCAGTATTATTAATGGATATAAAAGGAGATTTAAGTGGTATTGCAAAACCAAGTCCTGGACATCCTAAAATAGACGAGCGACACGCCAAAATTGGTTTACCTTTTGAAGCCAAAGGGTTTCCTGTGGAAATAATGAGCTTGTCGGAACAAGATGGTGTGCGTTTACGAGCAACCATTAGTGAGTTTGGACCTGTTTTAATTTCAAGAATTTTAGATGTTACCGAAACTCAAGCAGGTATAATTTCTGTAATATTTAAATACTGTGACGATAATAAACTACCGCTTTTAGATTTAAAAGACTTTAAAAAGATTTTACAATATGCAACTGGCGAAGGCAAGAAAGAGTTTGAAGATTCCTACGGAAGAATCTCTACAGCATCTACAGGAGCTATTCTTAGAAAACTAATAGAAATAGAACAACAAGGAGGCGATTTGTTTTTTGGAGAAAAGAGTTTTGAAGTCGAAGACTTAATGCGCACAACTAGAGATGGCAAAGGTTACATCAACATAATTAGATTAACAGATATCCAAGATAAGCCTAAGCTATTCTCCACATTTATGTTAAGCTTACTTGCCGAAATCTATGAGACTATGCCAGAACAAGGCGACTCTGGCAGACCAGAACTTATTATGTTTATAGACGAAGCACATTTAATTTTTAACGAAGCGAGCAAAGCACTTTTAAATCAAATAGAAAGTATTGTAAAACTAATACGTAGTAAAGGTGTTGGATTATATTTTGTAACTCAAAACCCAACAGATGTGCCAGAAGGTGTGTTAAGCCAATTAGGTTTAAAAATCCAACATGCACTACGAGCATTTACAGCAAAAGATAGAAAAGCTATAAAACTTACAGCACAAAACTATCCAGATACAGAGTATTACGACACTGCCGAAATACTAACCTCACTAGGCACAGGAGAAGCACTAGTCTCTGCATTAGACGAAAAAGGAAGGCCAACTCCATTAGCAGCAACAATGATGCGAGCTCCAATGAGTAGAATGGATATTTTAACGCAAAACGAATTACAGGCACTTTTAGACGATAGCAAATTAGTCTTAAAATATAATGAGGAAATAGACAGAGAAAGTGCTTATGAAATGCTTAATGATAAAATTAAAAAAGCCGAAGAAGTAAAAGCAAAGCAAGAAGAAAAAGAAGCCAAAGCTAAAGCTGCTAAGCAATCAAGAAAAACATCAACTAGACGTCGTAGTACTGCACAAAACCCAATAGTTAAAGTCTTAACCAGTGCTACATTTATTCGTAGTGTGTTTGGCATTTTAAAAAAGGTAATGTAATTCTGTTACCAGTAATCTGTCTTCAATTAACAGTACTATAACTCGAATATTAAATTAAAATAAGATTTCCGCTTTCTCGGAAAATAAATATGAAAAAACTAATTTTTACCCTATTAACCCTTTCAATACTATTAACTTCTTGCACTAAAGAAGTCGATACTTTTTTAATAAGCAAACAAAATATTGGTTTACTTACAGATTCTACACAAGTTAAAGACTTAGAAGCCGTTTTTATTAAAGATTCTATTGTAAAAACCATTGCTGGAGACGAGTTTACAGGCAGAATAAACGATATAGAAATTTTTGAGAAAGGCGGAAAACACTTATTAAGCCTTACACCTACTCAAGCTTTAGATTCTACAGCAACAATTAAAACCATTAAAATTATAGACTCGCGTTTTAAAACCAAAAAAGGAATCACTACTTTAAGCACTTTTGGCGATTTACAAAACAATTACAACATATCAAGTATTCAAAATACATTAAATAATATTGTGATTTTTATAAACGAAAACAACACGTTTTACACAATAAGTAAAGATCAATTACCACCAGAATTAAGATTTGATATTAATACAAAAATTGAAGCTGTTCAAATTCCTGAAACAGCAAAAATTAAATATTTTATGGTAGGTTGGTAATAACCTTATAACAACTAATTAAAAAAGTATGAATCCATTTATATCCAAAGTATTAGTTGATATTGCTCAAAAAAGAATTAAGTCTAAAAATGGCGACCCTAATTCTAAAAAAGACATAGAGCCAATAGTTAACAACATTAAAGTTGAAATAAGACATGCCATAAAAGAGGCAATTTTTGTTATAATTGGAGTGTTTTCTGCTGGGTTTGGACTAAAAGGATTTTTACTTCCTAATCATTTTATAGATGGAGGAGCTACTGGTATCTCATTACTATTAGAGAATATTACAAACCTATCCATTAGCTACTTGTTGATTATTGTAAATATTCCATTTTTAATATTAGCGGCAAAAACAATTGGAAATAAATTTGCTTTAAAAAGTATTGTAGCAATAACCTTACTCGCTTTAGTGGTTCACTTTATAGACTATCCAATAATCACAGAAGACAAATTACTCATCTCCATTTTTGGAGGGTTCTTTTTGGGTTTGGGAATAGGAATGGCTATGCGTGGAGGAAGCGTTATTGATGGCACAGAGGTTTTGGCTATTTTTATAAGCCGAAAACTATCCATTACCATTGGAGACGTTTTATTTTTAATTAACTTAATTATATTTTCTTTTGGAGCATACATCCTTTCTATAGAAACTGCTTTATATGCCATTTTAACCTATTTGGCTGCAGCAAAAACAGTAGATTTTGTAGTTGATGGTGTTGAAGAATATGTTGGCGTCACAATAATTTCTGAACATCACGATGCTTTACAAGCTATGATAATCGAAAAACTTGGTCGTGCTTGTACTATTTACGCAGGTAGAGGTGGCTATGGTAAAAACGGAAAAAGCTACGATAAAGACATTATTTATACTGTAGTAACTAGATTAGAACTTGCCAAACTGCATACAGAAATAGATAAAATAGATAAAAAAGCCTTTATAATTATGGGAATCGTAAAGGATTTAAGAGGTGGAATGATTAAGAAAAAACCCATGAAATAGTATTAAGATGAAAAACAAAAAATACACCATACAAAACAGCCCCTTTGTTGTACCAACAACAGATGGCAAATTAATTGAAGAACATTTTGGACAAGCAACCAATGGAAATAAAGAAATTAGCGTTGCTCACATGGTTGCTCCAGCAGGTTGGAGCGAACCCTTTCAAACTCCAGAATTTGACGAGTACACTTACATCATTAAAGGCAAAAAACAATTTATTATAGAAGATGAAGAAGTTATTTTAGAAGCTGGACAATCCATAAAGATTGAACGCCATACACGTGTTCAATATTCTAATCCATTTACAATTGCTTGCGAATACATTTCAATATGTACACCAGCCTTTTCTATAGATAAAGTAAACAGAGAAGCGTAATGGCAAACCCAATTATTAAAATTATAGGAAACTCTTTAAATGCAATAAGCTATATTTCGCCACGATATGCTTCAAAACAAGCTCTAAACTTATTTGCCACACCTCGAAAAGGTCGTGTTTCTGAAAGTCAGAAAACATTCTTAGATACTTCGGAAGCATTTCAGTTACATTACAAAAACCTCAACATCGCCACCTACCAATGGAAAGGAAGTGGACAAACCATTTTATTAGCACATGGTTGGGAGAGCAACTCGCAACGTTGGGAACCTTTAATTAATGTGTTAAAAAAATACGAGTATAATATTATTGCAATGGATGCTCCTGCTCATGGTGCTTCTGGCGGAAAACAGTTTAATGCAATTTTATATTCAGAATGTATAAATGTAGTTGCAAAACACTTTAATCCGCAAATAATTATTGGCCATTCGGTTGGCGGAATGGCTGCAGGTTTTTACCAATATAACTATCAAAATAAAAATCTCGAAAAGCTTATTTTATTAGGAGCTCCTTCAGAATTTACTGGTGTATTTAAACGCTATGTAGATATGATGGGTTATAACGAGCGTATTGAAAATGGATTAAATAGTTTAGTTTTAAAACGTTTTAAATTTAAACCGTCTTACTTTTCGCTTGCCAATTTTGTAAAAGCAATAGATACCAAAACATTAATCATACACGATACTAACGATAAGATTATACCTTATAATGATGCCGAACTTATTGCAAACAGCCATAAAAATGCCACATTTGTAAGTACCAATGGTTTTGGACATGGCTTAAGAAACGACGAGGTAAACACGCATATTTTAGATTTCATCACTACATAATTGTAACTTTGTAAAATGAGCGAAAAACTAACAAGATTAAACAAATTTTTAAGTGAAGCTGGTTACTGCTCGCGTCGCGAAGGTGATCGCTTAATAGAAGCTGGTAGAGTAACAATTAATGGCGAAGTACCAGAAATGGGAACCAAAGTTAAAGAAGGTGACATTGTAGAAGTAGATGGAAAACCAATTACTGAGCGTAAATCAGACTTCGTTTATTTGGCATTTAATAAACCTGTTGGCATTGTTTGCACAACAGATACAAGTGTTGAAAAAGATAATATTATTGATTTTATAAAGTATCCAAAACGTATTTTTCCAATTGGTCGTTTGGATAAAGCGAGTAATGGTTTGATATTTTTAACCGATGATGGCGACATTGTAAATAAAATTTTAAGAGGAAGTAATAATCATGATAAAGAATATTTAGTTACTGTAGATAAACCCATTTCACAAACCTTTATTAAAAGAATGGCTGGAGGTATTTATCTTGAAGATTTAGACAAAACCACAAAAAAATGTACAGTTAGAAAAATAGACTCTCATACATTTACTATTATTTTAACGCAAGGTTTAAATCGGCAAATTCGTAGAATGTGCGAATATTTAACTTACGAAGTGACTTCCTTAAAACGCACCAGAATAATGAATATAAAGCTAGATGTGCCAGTTGGAGAATATAGAGAGTTTACAGATGAAGAGTTTAAGACTCTAAATTTACTTTTAGAAAATTCGACTAAAACCTACGAAGAAAATCTAAAGAAAAACAAGTAAATCACATAAAAGATGTCTCAGCTTTCTCCTTTTCATATTGCAATTCCTGTTCATAATTTAGAAGCTTGTCGCGTTTTCTATCGTGATGTTTTAAACTGTGAAGAAGGTAGAAGTAGCGACCATTGGGTTGACTTTAATTTTTTTGGTCACCAGTTAGTCATTCATTATAAAGAAAAATCTTTAAGTGATGATAGTGCAAATGAAGTTGATGGAAAACAAGTACCAGTTCCGCATTATGGTGTTGTACTCAATTGGAATGATTTCCATGAATTTGCTAATTATTTAAAATTAAAAAACGTTGAATTCATTATAGAACCTTATATAAGATTCGAAGGTTTAGTTGGCGAACAAGCGACTCTGTTTTTTAAAGATCCTGCTGGTAATGCACTAGAATTTAAAGCCTTTAAAAATAGCAATCAATTATTTGCTAAATAAAATTAGTGCTTCTTTATTTTTTCTGAAATGAAGAATGGGAAATAAATGATTAAAAAATAAGGAATCAAAAAGATTTCGACTATTAAAATATAGGTTGGCCAATCGCCTAAATGGTCTAAAACCGAAGCTGAAGAAGGCTTTTTGTTTAAATAAGAATAATTAGCATCTAACACATAATTTACAACAAATAATCCTAACATATAAACCTGTAAAGCTAAAAAGGATTTAAATACACTTTTAAATTTAGGTGTCATTTTAAACACAAATACTGCGTAAAAAATAATGATTAACAACCCTAAATGTACTATCCAATACCTAAGGTAATCTAAACCAGGAAACCCTTCAGAAATATCTGGTGTAATTACGCCTTGCGAAGTGCCAGCAATAATCCAAAATAATAAAATTTCGAACATCCAATATGTTCTATAATGCGCAAAAACGGGAATTATTAGTGCTAAAAAGCTACACAAGTATAATGGTAAATCTGTTGAGAGACTGTAAGTCCCTTTACCAATACTGTATAAATGAAATACTACAACGGAAAGACTTACAAAATAGCTTAAGTAGATAAATCCTTTTACTTGTTGCGAAGCATTCCATTTATTTTTGGAATAGTTAATAAAAACAATAGCAAAAACTAAAGCGATACCAATTGGCAATAGGTGTTCTAAACTGCCTATTGAAACTTTACTTAATAAACTATTACTAGCTAACATCTTACAGTCTGTGACGCTCTCTTGCTAACAACGTGTTTTTTAACAACATTGCAATAGTCATTGGTCCTACTCCTCCAGGAACTGGTGTAATAAAACTTGCTTTTTTACTAACATTATCAAAATCGACATCTCCAGTAATGATGTAGCCTTTTGGGTGAGACTCGTCTGGAACTCTAGTAATACCAACATCTATAATTACAGCATCGTCTTTTACCATTTCTGCTTTTAAGAAATTTGGGACTCCAAGTGCAGAAATTATAATATCTGCTTGTGAGGTGATTTGCGTAATGTTTTTGGTGTGACTATGGGTTAATGTTACTGTAGAATTTCCAGGAAAGCCTTTACGACCCATTAAAATACTCATTGGTCTTCCTACAATATGCGAACGTCCAATTACAACAGTATGTTTTCCTTTAGTTGACACATCGTAACGGTCTAACAATTCTAAAATACCAAATGGAGTTGCAGGAATAAAAGTGGACATATCTAATGCCATTTTTCCAAAATTCATAGGGTGAAAACCATCCACATCTTTATCTGGATGTACAGCCATTAATACTTTTTGAGTATCTATTTGTGGAGGTAATGGTAATTGAATGATAAAGCCATCGATATCGTCGTTAGCGTTTAACTCTTCAATTTTATCTAATAATTCTATTTCGCTAGTGGTATTAGATAATCTTACCATTGTAGATTCAAAACCTACACGCTCACAAGCTCTTACTTTACTACCAACATAGGTTAAACTTGCACCATCGTTACCAACAATAACAGCAGCTAAATGAGGGACTTTCTCACCATTAGCTTTCATTTTATCAACTTCCGCTTTAATTTCGTTTTTGATATCGTTACTTACTTTTTTTCCGTCTAAAATGGTCATGTTTTGTTGGTTTTCTTGCAAAGTAGTCGCTAAGGCGCAAAGCCAAATTTATAAAATTACTTTTTAAATTTAATATTTTGCATTTTACAGACTACTACTAACTACTGAAGACTGCTTACTGCTTACTGATTACTGATTACTGAGCTACTTCATTTTATTCATAGCATTCATCATTGCTTTCCCTCTTCCGCCTTGCATCATCTTCATCATTTTACTCATTTGGTTAAACTGTTTTAGTAACTGGTTAACTTCTTGTACAGAAGTTCCTGATCCTTTACCAATACGTTTTTTTCTACTTGCATCAATAATTGCAGGATTTGTTCTTTCTTTTGGTGTCATAGAATGGATTATAGCTTCGATACCTTTAAAGGCATCATCATCTATATCGATATCTTTCATCATTTTTCCAGCTCCAGGTATCATACCAATAAGGTCTTTCATGTTACCCATTTTTTTGATTTGCTGAATTTGCTTCAAGAAATCATCGAATCCAAACTGGTTTTTTGCAATTTTTTTCTGAAGTTTCCTCGCTTCTTTTTCGTCAAATTGTTCTTGAGCTCTTTCTACTAAAGACACAACATCTCCCATTCCAAGAATACGATCTGCCATACGCGAAGGATAAAACACATCTATCGCTTCCATTTTTTCACCTGTACCAATAAATTTAATGGGTTTATTGACTACAGATTTAATAGAGATTGCTGCTCCACCTCGTGTATCTCCATCTAATTTTGTTAGAATTACACCATCAAAATTAAGAACATCATTAAAGGCCTTAGCAGTGTTTACTGCATCTTGACCTGTCATCGAATCCACAACAAATAAGGTTTCTTGTGGTTGGATGGCTTTATGGATGTTAGAAATTTCGGTCATCATGGCTTCATCTACTGCCAAACGACCTGCTGTATCTATAATTACAACATTATGTCCATTTGCTTTTGCATGTGCAATACCTGCTTGTGCAATTGCTACTGGATCTGTATTTCCTTTATCACTAAATACATCAACTTTTATTTGCTCTCCAACAACATGAAGTTGATCTACTGCTGCTGGTCTGTAAACGTCACAGGCAACAAGTAATGGTTTTTTAGTTTTTTTATTTTTTAAGAAGTTGGCTAATTTACCAGAGAATGTGGTTTTACCAGAACCCTGTAAACCAGACATTAATATAATACTTGGCGAACCAGAAAGGTTAATACCTTCGGCCTCTCCTCCCATTAACTGCGTCAACTCGTCCTTAACGATTTTTACCATTAATTGGCCTGGTTGCAATGTGGTTAATACATCTTGACCAAGTGCTTTTTCTTTTACTCTGTTAGTAAATTCTTTAGCAATTTTAAAGTTAACATCGGCATCTAATAAGGCTCTACGTACTTCTTTAAGGGTTTCGGCAACGTTTACTTCTGTAATGCTACCATGTCCTTTTAGTACGTGTAAGGCTTTATCTAATTTATCACTTAAATTATTAAACATATTCTTTTAGTATTCAGTATTAAGTTTGCAGTATGCAGTCTGACTCGTTATTTAGAATCGCAAATTTAAGAATTTGAAGCTTATTTATGAAGTTTAAGCTATAATTAATTCCATAAAAAAAGGCTACTAAAATTAGCAACCTTTTAATAGATTAAATTAATAACCAACTTAAAACTAAAACTTAACCACAGTCTTTATCCAAAACTAACTCTATGTTAGAATTACTTGGGTCATGAAATATCATTTGATTTGGCGTACATTCTACTAAAATAAAATTACCTTCTAACACCTGAATATTACCTCCAGATATATTTGAAAAATCTAAGTAAATCTCTCCATCTAAGGAGACTGTCCAATTTGCTGTGTATTCTTCATTGCCGTTTGGTGTAAAAATTACAGCCTCATTATTGTTTTGAAAATCTATATTAAAAATATTAAAACCACTATCATTATTGTAGCTAGAGATTGTCCATTCACAATCCAATAAATTATTTTCTACTTCAGCTTCAGTACATATATCATTTGTATTGCACGCTTGTTCCATAACCATCATGTCTTGGTTTTGTACCATTTGCAAACGGTCTGAATCGCACTCTACAACTAGCCAGCTTCCACTTACTACTTGAATGTTTGCAGCATTTACACCACTAAAATTTAGCATAATTCCATCGTTAGTTTGAGTGGTGTACCATGAAGCATCTATAGTGTTGGTTGGTGTGTAAATAACTACTATTCCGTTAGATTCAAAATCGAAATTCCAAACTATTAAATCGTCACTTCCATTATAATTTACAACATTCCATTGGCACTCTAATAAATAGGCATTAACTTCAGCCTCTGTGCATCCTGAATTATTAGTACAATCTTCAACAATTAATTGTATTTCAAAAATTTCGAATTCACTGTTTTCAGCTTCAATTCGTAAATAAATAGTTTTGGATATGGATTGATATGCTTCTGTATTTGCAATAGCATTAGTGTTATTTTCTGCATCTGTAATGGTCTCATGAAATGTTGCTAAAAAATAATACTGACAATCTACGAGTCCAATAGTGTTTTCATTAAGATTAAAAATGGCATCAATTACAGGATTAGTGGTGTCTAATTCGCAGGCTTCAATTACAAAATCACCAAAACATTCAAATGGATTTGGATTAGTATTATCGTCACAATCTTGTTCTAATTGCATCGTCTCTTGAGTTTCCGAATTAATAAAATTAAATTCGTCTTGATCGTTACAGTTTTCAATTATCCAGTCTCCTGCTAAGTCTTCAAAATCTGTTAGTAATGTTAATACAAATGTAGTGTTAGATTCCGATACAGACCATGAAGCATTATCTCCAATTACTTGACCGTTTTCAATGATTTCGAAACTAAAATCGCTATTAAATCGCAAAACAAGACCAACAAATTCTGGAAAGCTTGAGTAGGCTGTAAGTTCCCATACGCACTCTTTTAAGGCAAGCTCTATAGCTTCTTCAGAGCAGTTGTCGTCATTCCAATCGTAATCATCGTCTTCATCACAATCATCCTCTGCCTCTGCTATTGCTGTTTCTAATTCATTATTATTATTTACCACAACGACTTCTCCATTGGCAAGTACTAAGTTTATTGGAAAATCTAAGCTTGCTAACACGCCTCCTTCTAAATTTTCGATAAAATTAAAGAGTGCTTCATCGTTATAAATCACTACTGTTTCTAAAACTTGAAAGCTTGAATTGTAAATAGATACTGATATTGGATATTGAAAATCTATACATTCTATATCATCATCCTCTTCATTTTCGCCATTACATTCAGCAATTAAAACGTTTAAGGCCTCTTGATTTTCGATAACTATTTCTGTATAATCGCTTAAAATTATAGTAATTGGGAAGACGATTTCTAACTGGTCGTCATCATTATCAAACTCATTAAAAATGGTTTCGAGAGTTTCAAAATCTGTTTCAGAATCTATAATAATTTCTAAATCGTTAATTACAACAGTCACAGGCAACTCTACCTCTAAGCAATTGGCATAATCAATTATATTATCGTTGGAGCCATCATTTGTTGCAGTTCGAAGCATTAAAGATGCTAAATTAGAATTCGCAACTACTAATTCTTCTTCTTCAGGGTTTGTAATTTCAACTTCTTCTTTTTGGCAAGACGTAATTAGCATTAAAAATAATAATGGCAAAAAAAGTAAGCTTCTAAAATTTAACTTTAAGGTTGGTTTCATTATTTGTGTTTTTTATTTTGCTAGCAGGATTTTTCTGCTTTACACACATAAAACAAAATACTTTAAAAAAGTCCTACCTTTATATTTTAAAAAAATTATCTCTTCTTTGTATAAATTAGTATATTATTTTTAATGAGTAAACCGCTACACAAAGACATTTGCAACGACCAACTTTATAGTGCGCTTTTTAAAAAGCATGCTAAAAATTTGTATAATTTCTTGTACTACAAGTTTGGAGATCGACTAAATCCTAAAGACAAAGTGCAAGAGGCATTTATTAAGCTTTGGGAAAACTGTGGAAAAGTAACTCCAGAAAAAGCAAAAAGCTATGTGTTTACCATCGCTAATAATTTGATGTTGAATGAAGTAGCACACCAAAAAGTGGTTTTAAATTACACAAAAACGAAACCTAAGCATTATACCAATGAAACACCAGAGTTTTTAATGCAGGAAAATGAATACCTACAAAAACTACAAAAAGCGATTGCCAATTTAACTGAAGCTGAACGTGTTGCTTTTTTAATGAATAGAACCGAAGGAAAAAAACATAGAGAAATTGCCGAACTATTAGGCATAAGTAGTAAAGCTGTTGAAAAACGAATTTATGGAGCACTAAAAAAGTTAAGAAAAGAGATTGAAGAATTATAATGAATAGTGAGGAGTGAAAAGTGAAAAATGAAAAAAATAAAACAGATAACTGACAATTGATAATTGATAATTGATAACTAATAATTGACAACTGATAACTGACAACCAAGGTAGGAGTTTTAAGACTTTACTTGTTATATAGTAGATTATGGACAAAGAAATACTAATAAAAAAGTGGTTAGACAACGAACTGTCTGCAGAAGAATTTGAGGCTTTTAAAGCACTTGAGGAGTATAACGATTTTATTAAGTTAAGTGAAGCTTCTAAACGTTTTAAAGCTGAAGATTTCGATACTGAAAAGGAATTACAAGTAAATTTAGAAAAAATAAAATCGGAAAAGCGCACTAAAAACAACTGGATAAAATCATTTTTTAAAGTTGCTGCTGTAGTATTAATTTGTTTTGGAGTGTACCAATATACAACTGGTTTAGATACTACAATTTCAACTTTAGCCTCCCAAAAAACAAGCTTAGAATTACCAGATCAGTCTAAAGTTTCACTTAATGCAAAATCACAATTAACTTATAATAAAAGTGATTGGAAAACAGAGCGCAAGCTAAACTTAAAAGGCGAAGCTTATTTTAATGTCACAAAAGGCAATACGTTTAAAGTGATTACAAATAGTGGGACCATTACTGTTTTAGGGACACAATTTAATGTGAAGCAACGCAATAATTATTTTGAGGTTGTGTGTTACGAAGGTTCTGTAAAAGTAGATTACAATACAGTTTCTAAAGTGCTAAAACCACAAGATATTTTTATGGTTTATAACAACAAAGTAATACACTCAGAAAACAACAGCACTTTACAACCTACTTGGATTACTAATGTAAGTAGTTTTAAAAGCGTACCTTACCTTGAAGTTTTAAAGGAATTTGAACGCCAATTTAATGTTACAATTAAAGCAGAAAATATTGACAAGCAAACTCTTTTCACTGGTAGTTTTGAACATACGAATAGAAATAATGCCCTTAAATCTATAACTATACCATTACGTTTAAAATATAAAGACACTAACAAAAATACTATAGTTTTAACACGTGAGTAAATCCGTTTTTACTGTTTTACTTTTTATTACATTTTTGGTTTCAACGTTTAATCTCATTGCACAAAACGAAACCAACAAGATGTCTTTTGCTCAATTATTGACTACTTTAGAAACGCAATATAACGTCACATTCTCTTATGCAGACGACAGTCTTAAAAACGCAACTTACCAAACACCTAATACTACATTTACTTTACACGAAACGCTAGTGTTTTTAAATAATACTAGTAATTTAGAATTTAGGCTATTAGATAATAACATAATAGTTATTAGAAAAAAAAATGACTCTTACCAGCCTAATTTTGAAACTTTAGAAAATGTTTTAATCACCTCTTACTTAACTAAAGGAATAGCACTAAACACCTTAGGCTCTATAACGATTAAACCTAAAACTTTCGAAATATTACCTGGCTTAATAGAACCAGATATTTTACACACAGTACAAGCATTACCAGGCGTTACTAGTGTTAATGAAACAGTGTCTAACCTTAATATTAGAGGTGGTACAAACGATCAAAATTTACTACTTTGGGATGGCGTTAAAATGTACCAATCTGGTCATTTTTTTGGGTTAATATCTGCTTTTAATCCTTATGTAATTAATACTGTTGATGTGACTAAAAATGGAACGTCGGCTAAATATGGAGATGGCGTTTCTGGCACAATACACATGCAATTAGATAAAGATGTGAATACACAATTTTCTGGAGGAAGTGGATTTAATTTAATACATGCAGATGGTTTTGCAAAAATACCCTTTAGTGATAAGTTAGAGTTACAAATTTCTGCACGACGTTCCCTTACAGACCTTGTAGAAACACCAACTTACACTTCTTATTTTAAACGTATTTTTCAGGATACCGATTTAACAAATAATAAAACGCAAACAAACAATACTGTAACTACAAACGAAGCGTTTTATTTTTATGATATTACAGGAAAATTAATATATAATCCTTCGGAAAAAGATAAAATAAGCATTTCGGCTATAAACATATATAACACACTAAATTATTTAGAAGAAGCTACAGTAAACAACACACAACAAGCATTACAAAGCGGTATTACACAGCGAAATTTTGCAGGAACTATTAATTATTATAGAGATTGGAATCCACGTTTTAAAACTAATGTTCAAGCATATTTTTCGCATTATCAATTAAGTGCTACAAATTTCGACTTAATAAGTAATCAACGTTTAATACAACAAAATACGGTTTTAGATACTGGTATTTTTTTAGATGCAGAGTATAAATTAAACACAAACTTTAAATTAAAAGGAGGATTTCAGTTTTTTGAAGTTGGTGTCAAAGATTTTGAAGATGTTAATAATCCTATTTTTCGAAGTTCTATAAAAAATGTTCTTAAAAGTCAACACACTTATACCGAAGCAAAATATGTATCTAATAACAAAATAACTTCAGCTAAAATAGGTGTTAGAAGTAATTATTTTTCGGAGTTCGATTTGCTTCTTATAGAACCAAGACTAAGCTTTAGTCATAAATTTTTAGACCATTTTAGAGTAGAAGTTTTAGGAGAATTTAAAAGCCAATCGACCTCACAATCTATTGATTTACAAAACGATTTTTTAGGTATAGAAAAACGACGATGGGTTTTGGCAAATGATAAAGATGTGCCAATTATTGAAAGTAAACAAGCGTCTTTAGGCTTACATTATAATAAAAACAAACTTCTAATAAGTACTGAAGCTTACTATAAAAAAGTAGAGAACATTACTGCTAGAAGCCAAGGATTTCAAAACCAATTTCAATTTATTAATGCCTTTGGAAACTATACTATAACAGGTATCGATTTTTTAATTCACAAACAATTTAAAAACCTAAATAGCTGGCTAAGTTACACTTATAGTAATAACAATTATACCTTTAAACCTTTTAATGAAGGAAAACCGTTTGCCAATAATGTGGACTTAAACCATATTATTACTCTCGCAAATACTTATAAATACAACGATTTTAAATTTGCAATTGGCGTAAATTGGCGAACAGGAAAACCAACAACTTTACCACAACCAGAAAACTCCACCTCTGGAGGATTAATTAATTACCAATTACCAAATAGCAGTCGTTTAAATAATTATATACGCGTAGATTTTTCTACCACTTACAACTTTGAATTTTCGGAGGCTGTTAACGCTAAAGTTGGTGTATCGATATGGAATATTCTAAATACAAAAAACAGACTGAATACCTACTCAAGTTTAGACCTTAATGACAATTCGGTTTCTAGAATAGATAACAATGCTTTAGGCATTACACCAAACATTAATTTTAGAGTTCATTTTTAATTACATACGTTCTGGTACATTAATACCAAGCAAGCTAAAGGCGTTTTTAATGGTATTAGCAACAACTCCAGAAAGTTGTATTCTAAAAACTTTGTCGTTGTTAGAATCGGCTCCAAGAATAGGTACGTTTTGGTAAAATGAATTAAACGCCTTTACCAAATCGTAAGTATAATTAGCAATTAAAGCAGGACTGTGGTTTTTTGCAGCTTGCTGAATCACCTCTGGAAAAAACTCTAATTGTTTTAATAGTTCCTTTTCTTTTTCATGTAACTGTACTTCTACATCAACAGAAGACGCTTTGTTTTCAGCTGAAGCTTTTCGTAAAATAGACTGTATTCTGGCATAAGTATATTGTATAAAAGGACCTGTATTGCCTTGAAAATCTATAGACTCTTTAGGGTCAAATAAAATACGTTTTTTAGGATCTACTTTTAAAATATAATATTTTAATGCGCCTAAGCCTATTGTTTTATAAAGTTCTTGTTTTTCAGCCTCACTATAACCTTCAAGTTTACCTAACTCTTCCGAAATGGATTGTGCAGTTTCAGCCATTTCAACAATTAAATCGTCTGCATCTACAACTGTACCTTCTCTACTTTTCATTTTCCCAGATGGCAAATCGACCATTCCATAACTTAAATGAAACAGATTATTAGCCCAATCAAAGCCTAATTTTTTAATAATTAGAAATAAGACCTGAAAGTGGTATTCTTGTTCATTTCCAACAGTATAAACCATTCCGCCAACATTTGGAAAGTCTTTTACTCGCTGAATTGCTGTACCAATATCTTGTGTCATGTAAACAGCAGTACCATCACTACGCAAAACAATTTTCTCGTCTAAACCATCTGCTGTTAAATCGCACCAAACAGAACCATCTTCTTTTTTAAAAAACACTCCTGTTTTTAATCCTTCGGCAATAAATTCTTTTCCTAATAAATAGGTTTGGCTTTCGTAGTATAATGTATCAAAATCAACTCCTAAATTTTTATAGGTTATATCAAAACCACTGTAAACCCAACTATTCATCATTTCCCAAAGCGCTACGACCTCTTTGTCTCCAGCTTCCCATTTTTGTAGCATGTGTTGTGCTTCAATTAAAATTGGAGCTTCTTTTTTTGCTTCGTCTTCAGTTTTACCACTAGCTATTAATTGAGCAATTTCTTTTTTATATTCTTGATCAAATTTTACATAATAATGACCAACTAACTTATCGCCTTTTGATAAATCAGGATTTAATGTCGTTAAAGGCGTTTCCTTTTTACCATCACTTCCATTAGGTGCAAAACGATGCCAAGCTAACATACTTTTACAAATATGAATCCCTCTATCATTAATTATTTGTGTTTTGTAAACTTGCTTACCAGACGCTTTAAGAACCTCTGCAACACTATAACCTAACAAGTTATTTCTAACGTGTCCTAAATGCAAAGGCTTATTTGTGTTAGGCGAAGAATACTCTACCATAATCGCTTTTTCCAATGTGTTTGTAGGCTCAAAACCAAATGTTTTATTGGTTTTAATAGTATTAAAAAACGCTAAATAATAGGCGTCGTGTATTTCAATATTTAAAAAGCCTTTTACTACATTAAACGCTTTTACCTGCTCTACATTTTTTAATAAGTACTCACCAATTTGCTCACCAATTTGTACTGGGTTTCCTTTAATTGTTCTTAACATAGGAAAAACTACAACAGTAACGTCTCCAGCAAACTCTTTTCGAGTAGCCTGAAATTCTACTGTATTTAACTCAGCATTGTAAATACTCTTAACAGCATTTTTTACTTGTGGTAATAGCAAATCTTGAAGCGTCATTTTGTTTAAATTTTAAGGTGGCAAAGGTACAATTTTTTATTATTCTTTGTTTTTAGTTTTTGGTCTTTACTTGCTGAATTTTTTATAAATAAATTCGAATTTTATTTTCTATTTTAAAAGATTTTAATTCGCAACTTTTTAGTTAAAAGTTACAGACACACAGCTATAATTCATTTATCGAGAATGTTGATTATTATTCGATTAAAGTCGTTTTCTCCTCATTATTTACCTTTAATCTGTTCGTCGAGAATATAGAATAAATCTAGTTACTTTTAATCTAATTTATAGGTTATAAAACCTGAAAATTAGATTTTTTAAATGCTTTTTCCAATTTTTGTCTATTGTGAAATGTTGCTATTTTTTTAAAAATTTTCACAAAAAACTAAACTAACTATAACACAATAGCTTTAAAGTAATACTTTTTATACAAGTTTAAAGTATAAATTGTTACTTTTGGAAACGCTATATCAATAATGAATAAATTATTTGCCCTAATAATATTTCTGTGTGTGTTCTCTGGTTTCTCACAAAATGAGGAATTGGACAGTTTAACTATTCAATTAGCTTATCAAAATCCAGATACTACTAAGGTAAATACTTCAATAAAAATTATAAAACACCTTTACAATGCAAAATCCTACGATAGAGCATTGCGTTTTATTAATCAAAGTGAAATTCTCTCTAACAATTTAAATTTCACAAAAGGTTCTGCAGAAATCTTTAAATACAAAGGTCTTATTTATGCAGAAAACGAAGACTATATTAATGCACTAAATAACTTTAATAGCTCTAAAGAATTATATACAATTTTAAAAGACACGCTTAATATTGCAAAAATTAACAATAATATTGGTGTATTAGAAATTGAAAATGGAAATTTTGAAACCGGATTACACTTTTCTCTTAAAGCTATTAATGAATTAGAAAACAGAGGTCTTAAAAAAGACTTATCTAAAGCTTATAAAGGTTTAGCCGAAGCTTATTTTAGTACTGGTGCTTTAAATAATGCTTTAGAGTATAATTTAAAAGTGTTAGAAGTTGAAGAAGAATTAAAAAATAATGAAGCCATTATATTAGCTAATTATAATATTGGAAATTTATATGCTAAGGATAATAAACACAATAAAGCAATAGATTATTTAGAGAAAGCACTTATTTATCCAACAACTAACTCAGACAGCTTAAAAACGATAGTCTATCCAAAATTAGGAAAACAATATCTTACCCAAAAACAATACAAAAAAGCAACTTTTTATTTAACTAGAGCTATACGATTAAACAGGAATGCAGAAAATAAATCTGGCATTGTACATTCTTTAAATAGTTTAGCACAATTAAATTATGAGCAAGGTGATTTAAAAACTGCCGAAAGCCAATTAACAGAAGCAGGCTCTCTTGCAAGATTTTTAAAAGATGACCACTCCCTTTTAAAAACCTATAAACTATTAAAAACAATAGATAGTAGTAATAATAAATTTGAAAAGGCTTACGCATGGCAACGCGAATACTACGCCTTAAAACAAAAAATAGATTTAAAAAAACTAAAGCAGAAAAAACAACTAACTCAATCTAGAGTTTCTACAAACTCAATTATAGATGAAGTAATTGAAACTCCTATAGTTGACACTCCAATTAAAGACACTAATAAAGCTGAAAACCAAGCAAAAATAGACAAGTTAACACTTATAACTTATGCCTTACTTGGCGCTTTTTTAATAGCCTCTACATTTTTATTACTTATTTACCTAAAGCGCAATAATAGAATAAAATACATGCGCGAATTAGAAGAAAAAAACAAAAAAATTGAATTACAAAACGACGCTATTTTAGAACAAAGTAAACACTTAGAAGAAATTAACAAAGTAAAAGATAGATTATTCTCTATCGTATCTCACGATTTAAAAGATTCGCTTAGCTCAACAAAAGGCTTTATAGATTTATTAAAAGAAGGGTCTCTCTCTCACGAAGAATTTAATAGAATGCTTCCTGAACTTAGTGAAAACGCTAATAACGCTTCTTTGCTATTGTTTAATCTATTAAATTGGTCTAAATCGCAAATGCAATCTTTAGAACCAAATCCAAGCTTGTTTGATATACAAGAAGTCTTTGCCGAAAAGCTAAAACTCGTAGAACACAAAATTGAAACTAAAGGTATTATTTTAAAAGATAAAACGCTACGTGATTTTGTATATGCAGACCGAAGTATGGTAGAAATTATTATTCAAAATTTGTTAGCCAATGCAGTAAAGTTTTCTAAAAAAGACGATGTTATTTCGGTATCAAACCATATAAGTAATGGCAATTGTATTATTAGTATTGCAGATTCTGGTGTTGGAATATCTAAAGAAAATCAAGCGCTTTTATTCAAAAAAGATGCATTTACTACCATTGGTACAAAAGAAGAAAAAGGTACAGGATTAGGCCTCACAATTTGCAAAGAATTGGTAGAGCTTAACCATGGAAAAATTTGGGTAGATAGTACAGAAAATATTGGCAGTACGTTTTATGTAGAACTACCAAAAAACAAAGTTAACGTACCAGTTAACACATGAACTAGCGTTTTGGCAAAAACACCTCAGCCATCATACAACGAGCACTACCTCCACCACAAGCTTCAATAGTATCTAGCGAACTCGATACTATTTCACAATGCTTTTCTATTATTTTAATTTGTGCTGCACTTAAAGAATCATAAGCAGCCTGACTCATTATTATATATAATTTATCGTCTTTCCCCTTTACTTGTAACATATTACCAGCAAAATTACTGACTTGCGCTTCTGTTATTCTAATTACTTCCTTGCCATCATTTTCAAGGTTTTTTATAACACTATTACGTTCCTTTTTATCGTCTATACTCTCTAAACAAATAACCGCAAAAGTTTCTGCCAAACACATCATCACATTGGTATGATAAATTGGTTTACGTATGCCATTTACAGTTTGGTATGCAGTAAACACAACAGGTGTATATTCAAAATCTTCGCAGAATTCTATAAATAATTCTTCATCTGCTCTAGGAGATAAAGCACAATATGCTTTTCTGTTTTTACGATCTAAAAGCAAACTTCCTGTTCCTTCAAGAAACAAGCCTTCGTCTTCAGCAGATCTATAATCATAGATATGTTCTATTACAAACCCTTCGTCTTCCAATTTATGCAATACGTCTTCACGTCTTTCATAACGTCTATTTTCGGCAAACATTGGATATAAACCTACGTTACCATTTTCATGAAAAGAAATCCAATTATTTGGGAAAATAGAATCTGGCGTATCAAACTCCTCTGTATCGTCAACTACAATAACATTAACACCAATAACACGCAATTTTTCTACATAAGCATCAAACTCTTGCTGAGCCTTTTTATTTACCGTTTCTGGTAAAGTATTATCCAATACTTTTTGGTAATAATTATTTACAGCTGTTTGCTCGTTCATCCTAAAATTAATAGGGCGAATCATAAGTATCGTATTGGTGGTTTGTTGCATGACTTTAAAATTTAGTTTGGCAAAATTAATCTAAATAAATAGAAATACGATACTGTAGAGCGTACAATTTATTTACTCTATCCACTAAATTAGAAATTACTAAAATCTTAGTAAAAGTTGCTTAAAATTATAAGATTATTAGTGCAGAAAACTAATTGTTACATAATTATAAAAAAAGCTTTGAATATTATATAAAATATGTTATTATTGCTCAGCGAAAATAAATTATCCCTAACATTAATAGCAACTAATGAAAATATCCCTAATTTTCTTGTTTGTACTTTCCCTAAGTACAATCCAAGCTCAAGACTACACAAAAACTTCAAAGAAATCTCAGAACACAATAAAACGACCAGAAATATTTAAAAAGTCTTCAAAAAAAATTGAAAGACCAACTGTTTCTAGCGAAGCAGAAAACACTTCAAAACTATCGTTAAAAATAGTAGAAGCTCCTTTAAAAAAAATGGAAAGACCTACGGTTTCTAGTAAAACTAAAATTACAACGGAATCATCACAAAAAGTAGTCCAAGTTCCTTTAAAAAAAGAGTCGAAGCGCACTGTTATATCTCCAAGCATTAAAGAAAATAAAGCACAGCTTAAAACACCTCAAGTTGTTAAGTCTGCACAAAACAACTTAATAAAATACAGTTATACAACAAATCCTAACGACCTCTTAAAAGTAACACGATATATGATTTCTCCAGAGGAATTAAATCTTCAAGATGAGTTTACTGAAGATAAAGTATATATAAAAGTGTATTATAAGGAAAAAAGTAGTATTACCGAGGACTACCACTATTTTAAACCAAAGAAAAATGAAATTTTATTTTTTTATGGTAAAGATGAAAAAAAGAAAATCTCTCAAATGTATTTTAAATTTGATGATACTTTAAAAACCATCTACAAAAAGAAAGACATTAATAAAATGATTAAAATTATGGATGTTTTAGAGTACAATGTATTCTCTAACAAAGATTTTTCTATTGCTGAAGCTTATACAGCTTTAGACAACATTTAAGGTGTAGAGTTAGACACTTGTAACACTTTACCATTATAAAACTTATTCCCATTTAACGAAAAATCACAGATGTATTCTGCCATTTCCTTTGCTGTTGTTGGTGCTTTATAATCTGGGAATGCCTCTGCTAACATTTCTGTTTGTACAGCACCCAAAGCCAATACATTAAATTGTGGACCAATGTCTTTATATTCCTCTGCCAATAATTCTGTTAATGTAATCACTGCTCCTTTACTAGAACTGTAAGCAGCTAAACCAGGAAACTTCATACTGCCTTGTATGCCTCCCATTGAGCTAATAGTCACAACATGGCTATTTGCTTTCATAAAAGGTAAAACTACACGAGTCATTTCGGCAACACCAAATACATTGGTTTGGTACACTTTTGTAAAATCTTTAAAATTGGTGTTTGCAAAAGGTTTATTAATAATCATACCAGCATTATTAATTAAAACATCAACATGTTTCCATTCAGATTTTATAAACGCTTCTACTTTTTCGTAATCCTTTTCGTTGCACAAATCAAAAGCTAGAGAGGTAATATTCTCATAGTTTAGATTATTTACTGGTTGCGCATTTCTGGATAATGCTAATACATTATGACCTTGATTAGCGAATAAATGCACTAACTCAAATCCAATACCTCTACTTGTTCCTGTAATAATTATGTTTTTACTCATTTTTTAATATAACTTCTTTAGTTGGTGCATTGATCATGCCTTTTAGAGCAGGAATCATTTTATTTATAAAATTAGACATGTGTTTATAATCCATTTTATCTGCTTCATCATCTACATGATGATAATAGTCGAAATTTGTAAAATCGAAAGTAGAAATAGCGTGCGCAGGAATTTTAAATTCGGCATAAAACGGAAAATTATCAGATCGCATAAACAAATTAAACTCTTTTGCTTTTGGGAAAAACCCAACTACTTCTTCTCCAGCATATTTATTTAACGTTTCTGCAAAGTTAGAGCGTTCATAACCACTCATATAAGCAATCGATTGATTTGTAGCTCTTGGCACACCAATCATCTCAAAATTTATCATTGTGTAAACATCCAACCCTTCCTCTTTTAGTCTTTTAGCTAAATGAGAAGACCCTTTTAATCCTAATTCTTCGGCATCATAAAGTGTAACAAGAATACTACGTTTATTTGTTTTAGTTTTTGCAAAATAGGCAACTAATTCCATTGCTGCAATAGTACCAGAGGCATCATCGTTGGCACCATTAGCAATAGCATCTCCATTCACTTCTTTTGCAGTTCCAATATGGTCGTAATGACCTCCAAGAATAATAAATTCGTTTTTAAGTTTTGGGTCATTTCCTTCTACAACTCCAACAATGTTAACTCCTTTTATAGTTTCAAAAACGTCGCTATCTCTAGATTTTCGGTGCTCAAACTCAAAATAATCTCTGTAAGTATCAAAATAAGGTTTTATGTTATTCGCTTTTAAAAACCTTTCTATATAAACAGCAGCTTTTTCAATACCTGCACTTCCTGTTGCTCTTCCTTCTAATTCATCTGAAGCTAAAAACTCCATACTTTTTTTTAATTGATTCTGCAGAAATCAATAGCTCCTTAGGTAAATTAGTATTTACTTGATTTGTGTTTTCTGAGACCGTTTCTTTAGTAGCATTTTTAGTAGAAACTACTTTAGTAGAGTGACAACTAAAAGCTACGATTAAACTTAGTACTGCTAGTATTTGTTTCATAAGTATTGTTCTTAAATTGAGCTTGTATTATAGATTACTATTTTATTGTGTTTAAAGATAAAAAAATCCTGACTTGAAATATTATCAAATCAGGATTATATTATAGTAAGATGCTTTGTATTTGCTCTGAATAACAATAGTATTACACTAACATTGTTACAGGGTTTTCAATATACCCTTTTAAGGTTTGTAAAAATTGTGCTCCAGTTGCTCCATCTACAGTTCTGTGATCGCAAGCTAAGGTTAATTTCATGGTGTTTCCTGGCACTACTTGTCCGTTTTTAACCACTGGCTTTTCTACAATTGCTCCAACAGATAATATTGCAGAGTTAGGTTGATTTATTATTGAAGTAAAACTTTCTATACCAAACATTCCTAAGTTAGAAATTGTAAACGTACTCCCTTCCATTTCGTCAAGTCCTAGTTTTTTATTTCTAGCTTTCCCTGCATATTCTCTTACAGCTGCTCCAATTTGTGGTAAACTTTGGTCATTTGCAAAACGAACTACAGGCACTAGTAAACCATCTGGTACTGCTACTGCAACTCCAATATGCACATGGTTATTTAGTTTCATTTTATCGTCAAACCATTGAGAGTTTACTTGTGGATGTTGCTTTAAAGCTAAAGCACAAGCTTTAACAATCATATCGTTATACGAAATTTTAATATCTGGAATTGAGTTGTACTGCGCTCTAAATGCCATTGCATTTTCCATGTCAAATTCCACATTTAAATAATAATGTGGTGCAGTAAATTTAGATTTCGCTAAATTTTTAGCAATCGCTTTGCGCATGTTAGAATTAACAACCTCATCAAAATCCTCTTGTCCTGAAGGTACAAATTTACCTACAGTTGCTGCAGACTGAGCTGATGGTGTAAAATTCTCTATATCTCGTTTTATAATTCTACCATTTTCTCCAGTGCCACTAACTTGATTTAAATCTATGCCTTTTTCTTCAGCCATTTTTTTGGCTAAAGGTGATGCTAAAATTCTTCCGTTAGATTCTGAAGTTGTAGGCTTAGATTGCGCTTTCTTAGACTCTTCGGCTACGCTCGAAGTTGTCTTTTCTTTATTTTTAGTCTCCGTTTTTGGCGCTGCTTCTTTTGTTGCTTCTTCTTTTTTAGGTGAATCGCCTTCGGCTTTAAAATTTTTTGCAATATTAGACACGTCTGTTCCCTCTGGACCAATAATGGCTAAAAGCGAATCTACTTTTGCTGTGTCGCCTTCGTCTAAACCAATATGTAATAAAGTACCTGATTGAAAAGACTCAAACTCCATTGTGGCTTTATCTGTTTCAATTTCTGCAAGGATATCTCCTTCTTCAACTGTATCTCCTACTTTTTTAAGCCAAGTTGCTACAGTTCCTTCTTCCATAGTATCACTTAAACGTGGCATGGTTACAACGGTTACACCTTCTGGCAATTCTTGAGATTCGTTAGTGGAAGTTTCCTTATCATTCTCTGAGTTACTCTCTTCTTTACCTTCTTGTGATTCTGTATTAGAAGTTTCAGACTTATTTTCTGCATTATTAGCCTCATCATCCTCTTCATTAGAAGCACTTCCGTTTAATAATCCTGAAATATCTTCTCCTTCGTCTCCAATAATTGCTAAAAGCGTATCTACTTTTGCAGTTTCTCCTTCTTGAATACCAATATGCAATAAGACGCCTTCGTTAAAAGACTCAAATTCCATAGTTGCTTTGTCTGTTTCGATTTCGGCTAAAATATCGCCTTCCTCAACTTTATCGCCTACTTTTTTAAGCCAAGTTGCAACAGTTCCTTCTTCCATTGTGTCGCTTAAACGCGGCATATTTATTACTTCTGCCATAGCTTATTTTATTTTATGCTCTATAAATGGATACTCTTTTTGCTCGTAAACGGCATCGTACATAACGTTAATATCTGGATATGGAGACTCTTCTGCAAACTTCTCACATTCGCTAACTAATTTTTTAACGCGTTTATCTATTGCTTTTAGCTCCTCTTGGGTTGCATATTTTTCTTGTAAAATAACTTCTTTTACTTGTGTAATTGGGTCTATTTTTTTGTATTCTGCCACTTCATCTTTAGTTCTATAATGCTGAGCATCACTCATAGAATGACCTCTGTAACGATACGTTTTTAACTCTAAAAACGTTGGTCCATCTCCTCGTCTTGCTCTAGCAATTGCCTCGTCAAAAGCTTCGGCTACTTTAACTGGGTTCATACCATCTACTGGTCCGCAAGGCATTTCGTAGCCTAAACCTAGTTTCCAAATATCTGTGTGGTTTGCTGTACGCTCTACAGAAGTTCCCATTGCATAACCATTGTTTTCACAAACAAAAACTACTGGTAATTTCCAAAGCATTGCCATATTAAATGTTTCGTGTAAGGAACCTTGACGTGCTGCGCCATCTCCAAAACAACATAAAGTAACAGCATCACTATCGTGATATTTATCGCCAAATGCAATTCCTGCTCCTAAAGGGATTTGTCCTCCTACAATACCATGACCTCCATAAAAACGATGTTCTTTAGAAAAAATATGCATGGAGCCTCCAAGACCTTGAGACGTTCCTGTAGCTTTACCATAAAGCTCTGCCATAACCCGTTTAGGATCAACTCCCATACCTATTGGCTGAACGTGATTACGATAAGCGGTTATCATTTTATCTTTAGTCAAATCCATAGCGTGTAAAGCACCTGCTAACACTGCTTCTTGACCATTATATAAATGAAGAAATCCTCTTACTTTTTGTTGAATATATACTGCAGCTAGTTTGTCTTCAAACTTTCTCCAAAAATACATGTCTTCATACCACTTTAGGTAAACCTCTTTAGTTACTTTTTGCATCTAAAATTATTATTAAGTAAAATAATATTCTTGAAAAACGATTTTATAATTTTTCAAGAGTTTTCAATTTAAAATTGAAAACAAGCGAATAACAAAAGTAATACTTTAGTTAGGAATAAAAAAGAGTGTAAAATAGATTTATAGTATAAAAATAACTATATCGTTATAGAACCGACTTATCGAAAATTAATGGTAGTAAATTAGCTAAGGATTCTGAGTACACAACTTTGCCTGTTTCTCCCATAAAATAGATTTGAATTGGCGAATCTTGCTTTACTTCGTATTCTGCAATGGCTTGCCTACAAGCTCCACAAGGCGGAATAGGTGTTGTTGTAGGTGTTATTTTAGAACCTGCAATAATAGCCATTTTTAATATTTTAGCATCTGGATATTGCGCGCCTGTGTAATAAATTGCTGTACGCTCTGCACATAAACCAGAAGGATAGGATGCATTTTCTTGATTACTACCTGTTACTATTTGATTATTGTCTAAAATTAAAGCAGCTCCTACAGCAAAGTTAGAATATGGTGCATACGCATTATCCCTTACCTCAGAAGCTTTTTGCATTAATAATTGTATTTGTTCTGGCAGTTCACTTAGAGTATTGTAAACCTTTAGTTTTGTTTCGATTATAACTTCCTTCATAGTTATTATTTTAGACAAAAAAACTATTACAAATAGCAATAGTTTTTTTATAATTTATGTTTAAATGGTATTAATACTCATTATACTCATCAACACCTAAGTTAAATGTTAAAGAAAAACGAAGCGTGTTTTCTAATGGATTCTGTACTTTTCCAGAAGAGAATAAATACGATAAATCAATATTTACTACGTTTGCTTTAAAACCTGCTCCAAGTGCAAAAAACTTACGTGCACCTTTAGTTTCATTTTCGTTAAAATACCCTAATCTAAATGCAAATGAGTCTTGGTATAAATATTCTGCTCCTAAGGCATAGGTAAATTCTTTAAGCTCTTCGCTAAATCCTCCTGGTGCATCTCCAAAAGATTGAAACACTCCAGAAATAAAACTTACATCAGGATCACTACCTTCAATAATAACATCTGTTCTATTAGGACTAGACGCTAAATCATCTACATCTTCGTCGTAAACTCCATTTCCGTTATTATCTGTATAATCAAATTCGCTTCCGTATCTAGGAGGTGTAGGGACTAATAGTTTTGCAACTTCAGCAGTTACTCCTAATTTATTATACTCATCAAAGATAAAATCGAAACCTCCACCTAAACGTAAGTTGGTTGGCTGAAAGTTTTCTTTTCCACCTTCATCGTACTTAAATTTTGGCCCTAAATTTTGAATGGCAAAACCAGCTCTCCAACGTCCATTAAAACTGTCGTAAGCATTTTCTTCACTTTGGTAGTATCCATTAATATCTACTCCAAAAGTATTTGCTGCATTAGCATCTGCATCAATAGCCTGAATTTTTAAATTTGAAGAAATATATCGCATAGCAACAGACATTGCAAATTGATCACTTAATCGTAAAGCATAAGACACATCTACAGCAAATTCACTCGGTTTTTGAATTAATGGAGTTTCCTCTGCATTATTTCTAAGCTCAATCTCTCCTAAACCAAAATACCTTAAACTGGCTCCAAAAGCACTTTGCTCATTTAATCTGTTATAATAAGTGATATAACCTAAACCAATATCATTAACTAGTTTGGTTAAATATGGTGTATAACTAAGTGAAATACCAGATTTGGTGGTTGAAAACACATATTTAGAGGAATTCCATTGTTGTGAGAAGGCATCTGGTGCTGTTGCCACTCCCATGTCTCCCATACCTGCAGACCTTGCGTCTGGTGCAATCAATATAAATGGCACTCCTGTTGTGATTACTCTAGAGTCTGTATCGTTTGGTATTACAGTAGTTTGCGCATTCATTTTAAATGCAAAACATAATGCGACTAGTATTAAAATTTTATTATTCATGTATTTATTTTATTTAGCAAATATAAATTTTTATTAGAGTATTACAAGTTTCTCTATTTTTTCGACTGTTTTATTTGTAGCGTTTGAGTGCACTTTTAGCTTATAAACATAGACGCCTTTTCCTATTTTGTCTCCAAAATCATCGCGTCCATCCCACATAATATCTCTAGACACTGAGCTAGTTATTTTTGTTCCGTTTTCTGTTTGCCCATTTAAGGTACGTACTAATTTACCTGTAATGGTAAATATTTGTACTGTTATATCTAAAGCATCGGAACTATTATGGTTAAACCAAAACTCTGTATAACTCACAAAGGGATTAGGGTAATTTAGCACATTAGTTATTACAAGCTCTTGATTTTCGTCCACTACTAAAAATTGAATTTCGGCAGTACCAGAGTTATTATATACATCCCAAGCTTTTAGCGTTAAGGTGTGTAATCCTGGTTCTAAATCTCTAAATGGAAAGGTTACTTCTCCTCGTTTATAGTCATCTACTTCTGTTTGGTAATAATCATTAAGTATATATGGATTAGTTTCATCTCCATCTAGGATTGCTACAATATCATGGCCAATACCACTTGCAGTATTTATTCCATTATCGTCCTCTAATTTCACTAAAAGTGTCGGTGAACTATTTGTGATACTACCAGACACAAAGTTTTCGTCATTCATGTACAAGTTAACTAATGGTCCAATATTGTCTTCGGCTGCATTTTCATTAATACCACCAATTTTAATTGCATCTGTATTTGCTCCTGTTTGGTCTAGTAAAGCATTAGTGGCTTTAGAGTAAAAACTTATTTTACCATTACCTACAGGAATACTAATGTCTCTTGGTACAACAAATTCAAATTCAAATTCTCCATTTACTACTGAAGCTTGACCTCTAAAAACAATTTCTCCTAGTGTATTAAAATCTAATCTAATTTTTTGTGACTGTGCACAATTTGTTCCTCCACCTATACAAATATTATCGTTTGCTAGAGTTTGTCTTTGTATTTCTTTATCGTAAATAGTTGTAGATACCACACCATTATAATTGGAGAGTATGTTGCCAGACACATCTGTTACTTCTCCTGCGAGTTTGACAAAGCCTAATGCTTGCAATACATCTGTTTCTTGGTCTATTGGTACATCATTAATTTTAGTTAATCTTATGTTTGGTTTTGGAAAGGCGAGCTTCATTGCTGGATCTCCAATAAAAAATATTAAAGATTTTTGACTTTGTGATGACACTAGTAATTCAGGATCGTTTTTTGCTAACCTTAACGCTTCAGCCATTGTTGGATACTCGTGGTCCGCATAATCGTCTTCATCATTAAAAGAAAATAAATATTGTTCTAAAATAACATTAAAATCTACTCCTGCAGTTACAAATATTTGTCGAGTTGTTGTAATTAAGGATATGGCTCCTCCACGATCGTTCCAAAAAATAAACTCACCCGCAGTTTCTCTTAATGGGTTATCGAATCTCGTATATTCGCAAGTAACGGTTACAAAACAGTTTAGTTTACAAGTATTTCTAAGGTTTTGCGCTTCTGGTTTTTGGTATATACGTTCTTTTGCTAATCCATCTTCACCTCCATGACCAAAATAGTTTGCAACCAATACACCACTTTCTATAACATTGCTAATTTCTTCAGTAACTTGTGGATAACGGTCTCCTCCTGCAGAGGCTTCTTGTTGAAAGGCGTCTGCGTGTAGTTTTACCACATTAATAAATGGCTTTTCTTGGGTTACTGCATCGCCTATTTCGTCTGTTGTATTTTGTAATATTTTTTCCCATTCTTCATCTATATCATCAGAGATTACTAAAAATTTATTTCTCCAACTACCATAAGCATCAGGAGCATAATAAGATTCTATTTTATCTACTAATGTCTTAGCTCTTTGCGGTGTGTCTGCTAAAATTCTTCCTACTGCTATGTCTAATTTATTAGAAGACTCCATAGTCCCTTCATTAAAGTCCATCATCCCGTAAAAATCGTCAGACACAAAAGAGCTGGTTAAGTTTTTACTAATGTATGCATGCCAAGAAGGCACAATATTGGTGTTGTTTTCAATTCTATCTTTATAATCATAGGAGCTATCACCAAAGAGACATAAATACTTTATTCTATTTTCTGGTGTACTCGCATTATCATAAATATATTTAACAAAATTTCTAATAGCACCTATATCTGCGTTACCTGTATTAAATTCGTTGTAAATCTCATTTAGTGTAACAACTTTAACATTTAAATTATATTGATTTCTATTAATTTCTGCCAACCTATTAGCTTGAGTAAGCATATTACTTTTAGTAACTATAAGATAATCTACGTCTTGGAAGCTACCTTGTTCATTTAAAAATATTCTCCCTTTTAAATCTTGGTTTGTTACAAGAGAATTACTCTCTATAGTTGGACTATAAAAATCTGAAGGAGATATAGCTACAAAATTTTTGAGCGTACCCATTTCTGATTTAAATGAGAATGCAGCATCATTATTTGTGTTTTGATAGGTGGTTACATTATGAATATCGGTCACATCCCAAACTTCTGGTAAATTTGAAGCGTTACTAATTGTATATTCTGCAATACCAGAAAGATTAGCCGTTTCGTTAAGCTTAAATTTAAATTGACTTCCGTAAAAGGATAAATTTCCTTTTGCTCTAATTGTGATATAGTCTATATAAGCAGTTGCACTTGGGTTTCCAAAATTATCATGAATATATTCTACAGAAATGGTAGGCGAATTCACTATAATATCATCTTGATAACTATTATCATTTAACAAATTTGGAGGTGAAGCTCCTGCTAAATTTACATTAACAATTTCAGTCCCATTAATCCTTATAGCCATAGTTGATGTTTCACTAGATGCAGTAGCTAAAAAAGTTTTAAAGTTTATAGGTTCTTCTGTTTTTAAATTTGGAAAATTAAAATCGAAGGTTTTAGTACTTTCAATGTCAAATTTATCTCCAAACCAACGTCTTCCAACAGAAGCTAAATTATATTCGTCAACTTCATGAAACTGAAAATCATCGTACTCATCAATAATTAAATCTGCATTTCCAGAAGGTTGTAATGCAGTATTTATTCGCTTTCCATTACCTGCACTAACGTTTATATAATAATATGCTTTATCGATGTATGGATTTAAATTGGTGTTTATTAAAGGATTATCGATATCTCCCTCTGGCCCTTGTCCATAAAACAATATATAATCTCCATTATTAATAACTCCATCCTCCTCACCTACAAATTGTATAGCATTTTCTGTAATGTCAAATAAAGACACCTCAGAATTCAAGTAAGGAATCATTTTTCCTCCATTTCCATATAATTTAATGGTTTTAGGATTTACTGTATTTACATTAACGCCAATACTACTTAAAAAGTCTTTTGAAAGTCTAAATACACCAGATTTATTAATAGAAAACCTATACCAAGAGCCATTTAACAAAGCCGAATTAACTAATGGTTGCTGAGCAGCTGCGCTAGACCTTCCACTATAGTTAGTATATTTTACTGTAAAAGACTCTACTTTTTTATAAACATTATTACTAGATTTAATTATAGGACTTACACTTAAATAAGCGGATTTTTTGTTTCTATCAATAGAATTTTTTAATGAATATTTTATTGAAGAAGGAATTGTAGAACGATCGATTCCTTTTAAATCTTCAGATGATATACTAGAATAAGTAACATTTTCTAAAGTTACCGAACGCTCGTCGATAAGGTTACTAATTTTCCATTGGTCGGAAAACTGTAAACCTTCACTAAAAGAATAGCCAAAATTCTTTTTGGGTTTAAAAGCAGGTACTGTAGTAGAAAAACTCTCTGTAAGTATAAGTTCTTCACCTTCCCAATTAATAGAGTACTGTTTTTGCTGCGCAAAAAGGCATACTGTTGCCAGTAATAATAGTGGTGTTAGAATCTTTTTCATTGTTAAATAACGCAATTATATTTAGGATATTATTAAGAATTAAAAAAAAACTTAACAAGGAATCAAAATTACAATAATAAAATAGAAAATACAGCGTTAATAGAACACAAAACATCGTCAAACAGCTTAAATAACATCGATGTAAAGTAAATAAACAGGGTAAAACGCATAATTTTTTTACTCAATTTTTATTATTTCCCTTGTATTATTCGGTATAATCCTTATATTGCGAGACTAAAATATTAGCTTACTTAAACGTATGAAAATGAAAAACGTAACAAAATCAATCGCCTCAAAGGTATTAATGCTATTGGCACTTTCAATTGTCTTAGTTGGATGTAAGAGATCAGGTTCATCTAATGTAGATAGTGCAACTGGTTGGCAAATCAACTCTAAAGATGGAGGATTTCAATACAACACTAAATTTAAAGAACAAGAAACGCCTCCAGGAACGGTATTTATTGAAGGTGGTACTTTTACAATGGGAAAAGTTCAGGATGATGTTATGCATGATTGGAATAATACTCCAAACCAACAACACGTTCAGTCCTTTTATATGGATGAAACTGAAGTTACCAACCAAAACTATTTAATGTATTTAGATTGGATAAAAAGAGTGTATCCACCAGAAGATGAAAATTTTAGAAAAATTTACGAAGGTGTTGTACCAGATACTTTAGTTTGGAGAAACCGTTTAGGATATAATGAAGTTATGACGGAAAACTACTTACGTCATCCTGGTTATGGTCAATATCCTGTGGTAGGTGTAAGTTGGATTCAAGCTGTTGAGTACGCTAATTGGAGATCAGACAGAGTACAAGAACTTAATTTAGAAAAAGAAGGTTACTTAGCAAAAGATGCTAAACTAGGTGCTACTGCAGATGCTAATTTTAGTACAGATACCTATATAAATGCACCAACACAAACGTATGGTGGGAACGATAGTATTATTAAACCTGCTAAGTCACGTAAAAGAGTACAAACTACTGCTGCTGGAGATACTATTAATGTATTTGCTACACGCGAAACAGGAATTATTGGACCAAAATACAGACTACCTACAGAAGCAGAGTGGGAATACGCTGCGTTAGGTCAATCAGATATTAGAAGTTACAATAGCTATAGAGGTCGTAAAAAATATCCTTGGGAAGGTCAATACACACGTTCTGGAAACAGAAAAGTACGTGGTGATCAATTGGCTAACTTTAAACAAGGAAAAGGAGATTATGGCGGAATTGCTGGTTGGTCTGACGATGGAGCAGATATTACTGCAAAAGTAAAAAAATACGAACCAAACGATTATGGATTATATGATATGGCTGGTAACGTTGCAGAATGGGTTGCAGATGTTTACAGACCTATTGTAGATGATGAATTTAATGATTTTAACTATTACAGAGGTAATGTTTATACTAAAAACGCAATTAATGACGATGGAACTGTTAAAATTGTAACAACAGATGAAATTGTTTACGACACCTTATCTAACGGAAAAGTTGTAGCAAGAAACCTACCTGGAGAAGTTGCTAAAGTTGGAGTAGATGAAAACGAAACCTATTTAAGAACTAACTTTGATAAAAGTGATAATAGAAACTTTAGAGATGGAGACATTAGCTCTTCTCGTTACTACGATACAAGTTTTGATGAAGAAGAAGATGCTTCTAACACAAGAAAAATGTATAATTCTCCAAAGCATAACGTAGAAGTTGATTCTGCTGGAAACTTTGTAAAAGAATATGATAAGTCTAATAAAAGGACTTCTCTAATCAACGACGAAGTTCGCGTATATAAAGGAGGCTCTTGGAGAGATAGAGAATACTGGTTAGATCCAGCACAACGTCGCTACTTCCCTCAAGATATGGCAACAGACTATATTGGGTTTAGATGTGCAATCTCTAGAATTGGATCAAAAACTAAAGGAAGAAATAAAAGTAAAAACTAATTTTTACACAATAAATAAACTAAAAGCTCTAATTAAAATTAGAGCTTTTTTTATACATTTATTTTATGGAAATAAATAAACTACATAAGCTATTCTTAAATTGTAATGGAGTTTCTACTGATACCAGAAAAATTAAAGAACACTCCATGTTTTTTGCATTAAAAGGGGATAATTTTAATGGGAACACCTTTGCTCAAAAAGCATTAGAAAAAGGTGCTAAATACGTTATTATTGATGAAGCGAAGTACAAAACCAATAAAAACGTATTACTTGTAGATGATGTTCTTAAAACGTTACAGGAATTAGCTACTTATCATAGAAATTATTTAAAACTACCTATAATAGCTTTAACTGGTAGTAATGGTAAAACAACGACTAAAGAACTTATACACTCCGTTTTAAAACAACAGTATAATACTACAGCAACTGTAGGCAATTTAAACAATCATATTGGAGTGCCTTTAACTTTACTCTCTATGACCAAATTAACAGAAATTGGTATAGTTGAAATGGGAGCAAATCATAAAAAGGAAATAGCGTTTTTATGCAAAATTGCTCAACCAGATTTTGGATACATTACTAATTTTGGAAAAGCGCACCTCGAAGGTTTTGGAGGAATAAAAGGTGTAATTGAAGGAAAATCGGAACTCTATACCTATTTAAAAGAAAATAATAAGAATATATTTTTAAATGCAGACGACGATATCCAATTAGAAAAACTAAGCAGTTACATCAAAAAATTTGGATTCTCTAAAAGCAATTCTAACTTTTTTAAAATAGAGTTATTAACTAGCTTACCTTTTGTAGAATTAAAAGTAGAAAACACAAAAATACAATCAAACTTACTTGGAGAATATAATTTTACAAATATTTGTGGAGCTATAATTATTGGTAAGTACTTTGGTATTGATATTAACAATATTAAACAAGGAATTGAAAGTTACACACCTAAAAATAATAGGTCTCAACTTATAGAAGACGCCAATTCTAATAACATAATATTAGATGCTTATAACGCTAATCCATCTAGCATGGCAGCTGCATTAGATAACTTCTCTAAATTAAAGGACGAACATAAAGTTGTAATTCTTGGCGATATGTTTGAATTGGGAGCAGTAGCAGCTACAGAACACCAATACATTGCATCATTAGCAGAAAGTTTCAATTTTGAAAATTTACACCTAATTGGAGAACACTTTAATGCAATCACTAAAGAAAACGCAAATACATATAAGTATAATTCTTTTGACCACTTTAAAAAGAATTTTAAAATGCCTAAAAACAAAACTATGCTTATAAAAGGCTCTAGAGGAATGGCATTAGAGCGCATTTTAGACCTATAGAAAAAACTAATAAAAAAGCCACTCAATTTGAGTGGCTTTTTTGTTGTGGGCGCGAAGGGATTCGAACCCCTGACCCCTTGGGTGTAAACCAAGTGCTCTGAACCAACTGAGCTACGCGCCCTAATTATTAGGACTGCAAATATAGAGTAGTTTTTGATTCTGCAAAAGCTTTTTTAAAAAAATTTTAAATTATTTCTGCAACAACAAATGTACTTCCACCTACATAAATAACATCATCAATCGTAGCACATTGTAAAGCAGTAAGATATGCGTCTTTTACTGAGTTATAGGCTTCGCCTACAAATCCTTTTTTATTAAAAAAAGTTTTTAATAAATTAACTGCAAGACCTCTTTTTATATTTGGTGTACAAAAATAATAAGTCGCGTTTTTTGGTAGTAAATGCATTATAGACTCTAAATCCTTATCGTTAACTACACCAAATACAATATGGAGTTCTTTATGCGCTTCTAAAAGAAGTTGCTTCATAGTATAGGCTAAACCCTCTTTGTTGTGAGCAGTATCGCAAATAACTTTAGGTTGGTGTTGTAAAACTTGCCATCTTCCTTTTAAATTCGTGTTGTTAACTACGTTTTGCAAGCCATTAACTGTATTTTGCTTTGATATTTTATAGCCTTTATTTTTAAGCACTTCAATAGTTTGTAAAACTGTTTTTATATTATGCTTTTGGTAATTTCCTTTAAGACCACTGTCGTAATTTTGTTTTACATTTTTATCTGCAAAAAAGAGTTGAGCTTCTTGTTTTTTTGCAATAGCTTTAAAAACGGATTCTGTGTCTTTTTGAGTCTCACCAATAACTACTGGTATATTCTTTTTAATAATACCTGCTTTTTCTTTAGCAATTTCTGGTAAAGTAGTTCCTAAAAACTGCGTGTGATCTAGTCCAATATTTGTGATTACAGCAGCTTCTGGAGTTATAATATTTGTAGAATCTAATCGTCCTCCTAATCCTACTTCAATAATCGCAATATCCACTTTTTGTTTTGCAAAATAATAAAATGCCAAACCCACAGTCATTTCAAAAAAAGACAATCTATTAGCCTCTAAAAACGATTTGTTGCTCTTAATAAAACCTATTACAGCTTGCTTGCTTATAACTTGACCATTTATGCTAATTCGTTCTCTAAAGTCTTTTAAATGAGGTGATGTATATAATCCTACTTTATATTCTGCTTCTTGTAAAACTGAAGCTAACATGTGGCTAGTAGAGCCTTTACCATTTGTACCTGCAACATGTACAGATTTAAACTGCTGTTCCGGAAAATTTAAATGTTCAGCAAGTTTTATGGTATTTGATAAATCTTTTTTATAAGCAGACTTACCTTGGTTTTGATACATTGGCAATTGAGAAAACATCCAATTTATAGTATCTTGATATGTCATGTTTTACTGCCCTAATTTGAAATTTATACTCACAAACCCAACTTGGCGTGCAGGCGCTTTAGAATCTGGTTTCCATTTATGAGATAGCGCAATTTTTTTGGCAGGTTCTAGTAAACAAGGATGCGTATTTTTCGTTCCTCTTACTCCTGGTTCTGCTTTTACTACACGTCCGTTTTTATCTACTTCTATTCTTACAACTACTAAACCAGACTCATTACAGTCTTGCTTAAATACTTGTTTTGTTGGTGCTCCTCGTCCATTTAAGCCATAACCTACTCCTCCACTTCCTGTTCCTGGATCTCCAAAATAGCTTGTTGCGTAAGGATTGCCATCTAATTGGCCTTTATCGCCAGCTTTATCATCATCACCTTCACTTCCTGAAGATTCTCCATTAGAGTTGTTTAAGCCTCCCATCATTTCGTCTAGCTTACGTTTTTTCTCTTCTTCTTCTTTTTTCTTTTTTGCTTCAGCTTCCGCTTTTGCTTTGGCAATTCTATCTGCTTCAGCTTTTGCTTTAGCTTCAGCTTCTTTCTGCTTTTTAATTTTAATAGCTTCAGCACTTTCTTGTGTTAAAATATCTTCAGCCACTTCTTCTGCTTTACTGTTTTCTGGTTGAGCGTCTTCAGCTTGAGTTTCTTGTGGAGGTTTATTAATATTTAAATCTTCAGATTTTACAGGTTTATCTGGTTGAATAGTTCCGCTACCAAAATTTGTGTTTCCAAAGTTTACTGCAACTCCATATTCTTCAGGAGGATCCATATAAGTTTGACCTACAACGAAAAGCAAGACCAAAAGACACAACATAACTATTGTTGTTAATATTTTAGATCGTCTTTTATGTGTAAGTCCTTTTACTTTCCATACTATAACGAAAAGTATAAGTACAACTAATAAGATTCTAACAGGTACACTAAACATGTATTTTATTTTTACTACTTAAGGATACTTATTTACTACTGCGATTTTACGGCTAAAGTAGATTTAATTTTATTTCTGTTTGCGATGTCCATGATGTAAACTACGTGTTTCATCTCCACATCTTGGTCTGAGCGTATGGTTATGGTTGGCGACTCTGTATTGCCTATTTT
>NZ_JBSHNP010000038.1:0-343 GCF_053604675.1 Lacinutrix salivirga | reverse complement strand
TTTCTTTCTCATTATTAATTTTAGAATAATATAACTTCTATTATTTTGGACTACTAAATTAAATATATAATCTGTCTTTTTAGCTTATGTTTCAACTAAAAGTAAATAAAACAGCCTGAACATTTTGTTCAGGCTGTTTTGTTTTTAATATAATTTTTACTTGTGTTTTATTTACTGTTTTTTTATTTATTGCGTTTTTGTTCTTAGCGTTTTAATGTAAAGTGCGCTTTAAACTGTTTTTTGGTAGTGTTTGGGTCGTTTGGTTCTCTGTATTCTACCGTAAACCAATAGTCACTTGTTGGCATTAGATTACCATTAAAGGTTCCGTCCCAACCTTCGCCTG
>NZ_JBSHNP010000037.1:0-528 GCF_053604675.1 Lacinutrix salivirga | reverse complement strand
AACGACGATGCTTATAATACAACACCAACAACTCCTGTTGCTGGAAACGTATTAACTAATGATAATGATATCGAAGGCGATACTCAAACTGTTACAACAACAACTGTAACTACTGCCGAAGGTGTTACTGTAACTATAGATCCTAATACTGGTGAGTTTACATATACACCTAATGCTGGGTTCTCTGGAACTGACTCCTTTGTCTATACTATCTGTGATGATAACCCTAACCAAGCTTGTGATACTGCAACTGTTTATATCACTGTTGATGGTGTACCTGGCCTTAACATTGTAAAATCTGCAGAATTGCCTAATGGTGAAGAGTGTGTGACTGCTGGTACTGTTATAGATTATACATTTACAGTAACTAACCCTGGTGATTTACTTTTAAACACCATCACCATTACTGATGATTTATTAGGTGGTGATATTACTGCAACACTTACTCTTGATGGTGATACTAACAACGACAGTATCCTAGATCCTTCCGAGACTTGGATCTTTACTGGTGCATCATACACTGCAACA
>NZ_JBSHNP010000036.1:0-528 GCF_053604675.1 Lacinutrix salivirga | reverse complement strand
TACTCATGGTTTATTATTTTAGTTGTAAAGATAATTATAATAGATATGAAATGAAATGTCACTTCGAGTGAAATTCTTTTTTTTAGAATTTTGTATCGAGAAGCAATAGTATTTAAAGAGTTCTCGATACAATTCTCCTTCGTCGAATCACTCGAACTGACATAAATTGATAGTTGCGTTGTTTTATTTTAACTGATTAATAGATGCTTATAAGTAGATATGAAATGAAATGTCACTTCGAGTGAAATTCTTTTTTTTAGAATTTTGTATCGAGAAGCATTAGCGTTTAAAAAGTTCTCGATACAATTCTCCTTTGTCGAATCACTCGAACTGACGTAAATTGATAGTTGCGTTGTTTTATTTTAGCCAATTTATAAATACTTATAAGTAGATATGAAATGAAATGTCACTTCGAGTGAAATTCTTTTTTTTAGAATTTTGTATCGAGAAGCAATAGTATTTAAAGAGTTCTCGATACAATTCTCCTTTGTCGAATGACTCGAACTGACGTAAATTGATAGTTGTGTT
>NZ_JBSHNP010000035.1:0-50342 GCF_053604675.1 Lacinutrix salivirga | reverse complement strand
TTCATTAAGTAAAACAGGAGTGGTAGTTGTATCTAGCAAACTGCCATTGTAATAGTTATTACCAGGAGAAAGCGAAGGAAGTGTAAAACTTGCACATTCTATTTGATTAGGAAGCGAATCGACTTCTGGTGCACTTAAAATTAAGGTAACAGCACTAACATCTTGTATTATTAAACTACAATTATCTTCAGAAACACTAGATAGCATTATTGTTGTGTTTTCTGTAATGCCTGATAATGTAACTTCTGCTGTGCCATTAGAGCTTATAATTGCTGTGCCTGGTAGTGTAGTAAATAAATTTGAAATTAAATAGCTTACTTCACTATTTGCATCTCCATTTATTATAAATACAGCGTCTCCACCAGAACAGACCGATGTGTTAGAAGTAACTGTTGGAAGATTAGGTAATGCATTTACTGTTATATTAATAGCTATAATGTTTGAATTACAATCTCCAGTTGTAGCGCTTGCATAAATTGTAGTTGTTCCAATAGTTAAATTATTAGAGTCTATAGTTAAAACCGCTAATCCAGGCTGGGTATCATAAATTAATTGTCCGTAAGTTATAGGAATTGTCGCAGCTGCATCAGAAAAAAAACCGTAACTAGCTGTGTTTGTTGTTGATGCCTCAATATTTATAATTTCCCCTTGGCAGACTTCTGTAAATGTTGGTGTAACGTTAAAATTCTCTACCGCTTCTCCAATAGTAAAATTAAATGTTTGTGATGTAGCGTTGCCACAGTCATTAAATGCGCCAACTCTTATTGTATAAACTATAGATGGCGACAAAACGGAACTATTTAAATCAAATGTAGCCTGTGCTGTACCGTCATTGTTGTTAATTATAACAGGAGTAAAACTAATATTATTATTACCTTGTAATAATTGAAAATTAAAATCTGTAGCATTATCACTACTTACATTTACAATTAATTCATCTTCACAAATAGTATTGCTTCCTGAATAATTTAAAGATATAGGACCAGGTTCTTCGCTTATAGTAAATGATAATGGATAAACATCAGACAAACAGTTATTAAGATCATGCCCTAACTGTATATAAATAGTGTTTGCTCCTGTATTTAGCGTGGTTATATTAACGTTAGAAGAGTATCCTAAAAATTCTGTTAAAGCCGCATCTGCATAAGAATATATAATGTTATAATGTTCTCCATCAATATCAATAGGCATATAATTATCTGTTGTAGGATCTGTATCTATACAAACTGGAGAACTTAATGGAGAAATGGAATTTATAGTAGGTTTTTCTATAATTGTAAAACTAGTTGTATAAACATTAGAAATACAAGTTCCATTTGTAGGAACAATCTCTAAAGTATGATTTCCAGGAGCTAAAGTTGATGAAGTAGTATAAACATTACTATTGCTAGGTCCAGGTGATGCACCATCGATAAAATACTGGTAGCCAGTTGCATTAATGGCATTAACAGTATATGTTAGGGTTTCTCCAAAACAAACTGATGTAACACTAGGTTCTATAACCGATATTATTTCTGGATTAAAATTATGATTGTTAATAATATTAGTAGTTATTTCAGACTCAGATGTACAAAAGTAACTACCTGAAACACCAACTACATCCCCATTTTGTAAATTATTAAACTGAAACGTATTAATTGTTGTGGTACTAACAGGAGTGGTAAAGTCGTTTTTATACCAATAATATGTGACGTAGTTTAAACCTGAAGGCGCGTTAGCTGCAAATGTTAAATCACTATCAGAACAGAATGAGCTAATAACTGGAGAAATAAGAGTTGGAGCAGGAGTTTGCAAGGTTCGAAAATTAGATTCTATAAAAACATTATTATTATCATTATTACAAAGTACAAGTTCAGGAAAATTAGCACATTCGTAATAAACACTAATATTAGCTCTTATTTTAAATACACCATTTGCAGGTACACTATCACACGTAAGTGTTATTTGACCATTTCCATCGAGAGGTGTAGGGCCACTAACAACAAAACCATTTTGATCTATTACTGAGTATCCAAATAAATTATAACCGTATGCAGCAGTCCCACAACTGTTATCTGGATTGCAATAAATTTGTAATGAATCATAATCAATATTGGGTGTAGGTGTAAAAGCGACACCATATTCTATAGTATTTGGAATAATAATAGAATTTTGAGCATATATAGTAAAGCCAAACAATAATAAAATTATAATTGTAAAATGTTTCATAAAAATAATGTTCTATAAAAAGTAATATCTAAGACCTAAGCCTATATCATACCTTTTGTTTCCTATAGTTACTGTATCTTGTCCAAACCCATACCATTGTCTTGCATAAGCTGCGATTTTTAAGGTTTCTATTAAGGAGGATTCTAAATATATACCACCTGTAATATAGCTAAGTTTGGGATAAGGATCTGCAAGTATAACCTGTGATGAATTATTAACAAACTCTGTCATGCCACCAATACTAACAGATACATTAAATCCATACAATACAGAAGAAGTTAAACGTCGCTCGTTTATACTCCAAACCATTAAATTAATCTCGCCTCCTACTTCCAGAATATTCTCAGAGTAATTTCTTAACTCAAATTTTCGTTTTCCTACTATAGCATTAAACGATAACCCATCTAAAAAATGAAATCCTAAAAAAGCATTGTAACCAAAACTATTTTCGCCAATATTATAATAAGCACCTGCTACTTTAGCTCCTTGAGATCGATATGAGTATTGAAAAAAATCATTATTTTGTCCAATTGCTTTAAAACTAGTAATAAGAATGACTACGAGTATTATTTTTCTCATTTAAGGAGTTTAGTTTTCTTACATTTAAAAGAATTAAAGATAGATACTATACACGTATATAATAAAAATAAAACGTTTAAAAGCATTAAAATTCGTTATCTAAATTAAACTTGTGTTAACCAATATTTTAATTGTTTATTTTTTTTATTTTTAGCGCAATCAATCCTAATTATGAAAAAAAATATATATATAGTAATAATTGTTTTTTTTAGCTTCTTTGTTGGCTTTTCACAAAGTAGTGACTTTAAAAGTTTTGTATTAGATAAACAAAATTCAAAACCTATTTCAGAAGCAATTATAGAGGTTAAAGACTTAGGTATTAATGTAGAGTCTGATTTAAAGGGACAGTTTACTATTAAAACTGATACAACCTCAGGTCTTTTTGTTGGTTTGGTTTCGCATAAAAATTACATAACCAAAGGGTTTTTAATTGAATTTATAGAAGGCAAGCCCATTAAAGTAGAAAACATTAAACTAGAACTCACTTATAAAGAAGGTTTTAAGAGAAAAAGACGAAACCAAAAAAGAGATATTCAATTAGCTAAATTAAGGAAGAAAAAACTTAAAGAACTTAGGAGGAAAGAAAAGAAACTTAGTAAAGAAAGAAAAGAGTTATTAGAACAAGAAATTTATGCAGAATTGGATATTGAAAAAACAAAGCCAACCTTGCAAAACAACTCATCTAATGAGATTAATAATCAATCTACTCTCTTTAGTGATTTACAATATAAATATGCCAAGCTATTTAATGTTAGTGTAGAAAATTTGACAAATGTAGAGTTGTACTCTTATATCGACCAATGGTATAACGAAACTTTTGAAGATGATAGCGATGGACTGTTGTTTTTAGAAGGATTGTATATTAATGGATATGAGCTTTCTATTGAAACCTCAATAATGGATTTATATAATTCGGAGTTAACAAACAAATTTACTAGTAAAGCCTATTTAAGAGAAGGTGATTTGTTGTTTTTTAAAGAAAAAAACGGATCAGATTCTCAAATCACACAAGTTGGTGTGTATTTGCATAACAATAAATTTGTTTATAAATCAAACCAATCAACTCAAAAAATTAAAATTGGTGATTTAACAGATGATTACTGGTTAACCAATTTTGTGTCTGCTGGTAGAAGAATATTTAACAAATAATTTAATTGTTTCCCCTAAATTTATTCTAAATCTGATTGGGACTTCAATTAGATAATATTTTTTTTTATAACTGACTTTTATCATATTATTAGAAGTGTTTTTAGTCTAACTTTAATAGTGAATTTAAAACCCTATTAAGATGAAAAAAAGAGCACCAGTTTCTGAAATAATGACAAAAAACGTCATAGCATTAAACAAAACCGATGAATTAGATCGTGCGGAAGAGTTGTTTAAACTCCATAAGATAAGACATATTCCAGTTGTGAGTGGAGAAGTTATAATTGGAATGTTAAGCTATACAGATTTGTTAAGAATTAGCTTTGCAGATGCCGTAGATGAAGATGCAAAAAATGTGGAAACAATGGTCTATAATATGTTTACTATAGAGCAGGTAATGGCAAAAAATTTAGTTACTGTTTCTAGTGATACAACTATTAAAGAAGTGGCAGAAATATTAGCTACAAAAGAGTTTCATGCATTGCCAGTTTTAGAGAATAATACTTTAGTAGGTATTGTTACTACAACAGACTTAATTAATTATTTACTTCAACAATTTTAAAACTACTGTTTTAATAAAATTAATTAGGCTTCAAATAATTTGAAGCCTAATGTTATGAATTTGCTAATTGTTTTAAGCGTTTAATCGTTTCTGTTTGATTATTACTCTTAAACACATGACTTCCTGCAACAAAAACATCTGCGCCAGCTTCTACTAACTTTTTAATGTTTTTATCTGTAACACCTCCATCAATTTCTATTTTAGTGTCTAAACCTTGCTCAGTAATCATTTTGCGCAATTTACGAATACGTTGGTAAGTTACTTCTTCAAATTTTTGGCCTCCAAAACCAGGATTAATAGACATTAATAAAACCATATAACACTCTGGTAAAATATCTTCTAAAACAGATACAGGAGTAGTAATGTTTAGTACTATGCCAGCTTTACAGCCAGCATCTTTTATTTGTCTTAACGTTCTGTGTAAATGTACAGTCGATTCATGATGCACAGTAATAATATCTGCACCAACCTTTGCGAATTCTTCTATGTAGCGTTCTGGTTTCTCAATCATTAAATGCACATCTAGCGGCTTTGTAGCGTGTTTTTTAATAGCTGCAATTACAGGCATTCCATACGATATGTTTGGTACAAAGTGACCATCCATCACGTCTATATGAAACCAATCGGCATCACTATTATTAACCATTTCTGTGTCACGTTGTAAGTTGCCAAAATCGGCAGCAAGCATGGAAGGTGCAATTAATTTTGAAGCCATTGTAGAGTAGTTTGTGTTGTTTGCACAAATATAGAAAAGTCTTTTTTAAGTCTCTTCCCTTTAAGAAGAGATTTAGAGTTGGGATTATAAAATGAGTGAACCCGAAGTAATCAGCTTCGGGTTCTTTCATCAATCAAAAAACGAACAGTTATGAATAACTGTTTGTTACTGTAACTTAGGTATTAGCCTAAGTATGTTTTTAATATTTTACTACGCGATGTGTGTTTTAATCTACGAATTGCTTTTTCTTTAATTTGTCTTACACGCTCACGTGTTAAATCAAACGTTTCGCCAATTTCTTCTAAAGTCATTGGATGCTCACTTGCTAAACCAAAATAAAGTCTAATAACATCTGCTTCACGAGGTGTTAATGTCTCTAAAGCACGTTCAATCTCAGTACGTAAAGATTCGTGTAAAAGCTCACGATCAGGATTTGGTGACTCTCCAGAGTTTAAAACATCGTAAAGGTTAGAATCTTCACCTTGTATTAATGGTGCATCCATACTAACGTGACGACCAGAATTTTTTAAAGATTCCTTCACATCGTTAATTGTCATATCCAATTCCTTTGCAATTTCTTCAGGACTTGGTGGTCGCTCATGCGCTTGCTCTAAAAAAGCAAACGTTTTGTTTATTTTATTAATAGAACCAATCTTGTTTAGAGGTAAACGTACAATACGAGATTGCTCTGCTAATGCTTGTAAAATAGATTGTCTAATCCACCAAACAGCATAGGAGATAAATTTAAAACCACGCGTTTCGTCAAAACGTTGCGCAGCTTTAATTAAACCTAAATTACCTTCATTAATTAAATCTGGTAAGGTTAATCCTTGATTTTGATATTGCTTTGCTACAGAAACTACAAAACGTAAGTTTGCTTTTGTTAACTTCTCTAAAGCCAATTGGTCACCAGCCTTAATACGTTGTGCTAACTCTACTTCTTCGTCAGCTGTAATAAGGTCAACTTTACCAATTTCTTGGAGGTATTTATCTAAGGAAGCGGTTTCTCTGTTAGTAACCTGCTTCGTAATTTTAAGTTGTCTCATCTAATAAATAAGTGATTTTATTGTATTGAATAAATTGCTATCACTTGTTATACGTTTAAAAACTATTTTTTGTTACAAAAAATATGTTTTTTTTAAAAAGAATATTGAATTCCTGTTAAAACAGAAACATTAAACGCTCCATTATTAGAGGGTTTTTTAAACGTGTTTAGATGCAGTTTAAAGGTTGGTTCTACATTAATACTAAATCTTTTTGTGATTGATTTTTCGAAATTAAACCCAGCGTTTAATGAGATGTTTGTGGTAGAAAAGGGTTGGTCGTATGTTGTTATTGGCACGTTGTTAGAATACGTTTCATCTTTTTCCAACAGTAAATAGCTTAATCCAAATACAACAGAGGTATCTATATAATTATCATACAATCTGTATTTTATTTCTAATGGAATTTCGGTATATTTAATAACTTTATTTATGGTAGTACTTTCTTGTTTTTCTGTGAACTCAAAAACTACAGGTTTAGCACCAAGTCTAATTGATAAATCTTCGTTTGCTTTATAAGTTAGGTAAACACCATAATTAAAAGTGGTATTCTTTTTTCTGGCAGTATTATAGCTTCCATAATAATCTGCAGATACAAAAGGCATTACTTGCCATTTGCTTTTAGATTGTTGTTTTTTAGTTTCTTTTTCTTGTGTTTTTTCGTCTTGATTTAATACAATGTTTTTATGTGTTACAACTGTATCATTTTCCACTTTTAATTCTTCAGTAATTTGAGTTTTAGAGTTGATTAATGAATTTGATTTATTTGTTTTCTCTAATTGAACATTATTATTTAATGTATTAGAGCTATTAACGTTCTCAGAAGCTACAATTGTATTTGGCTTATTGTTTATAGAAGCGTTTTTACTGTTTTTTGAAACACTATTAAATAAAAAATTATTTCGTTTTATAGAATTTGAAGTAGTGTTTTTATTACTATTTGTGTGCGTTATTTTTTTAGTCGAAACTGATGTATTAATAATAGTATTATTAAGCTGAGTGTTATGATTAGAGATCTTAGACTTTGCTTTGTTTTCAAGTTTTTGATCAACAATTATATTTTGGGAGGGTTGTTTTTTAATATTATTTTTAATTGAAGAATTTGTATTAAAGATTAAAAATAAAATTAATAGTAATGCAACAGCAATACTTCCGTATTTAAACCAAAAAGGGATAATGTAATCGTCTTTTTCTTCTTTTTTTAATTCAAGCTCAATGTTTTCCCATACGTTTTCGCTAGGAGTTTCATTTAATTGAGAGAGACTGTTTTTTATGGCTTTACCTATATCTTTTTTAGTATCCATTTTGGTTATTTTTTTTTGTTTCAGAGAAATTGATTTGCTCAATTTTATCTTTTAATATAGTTTTTGCTCTGTGTAAATTAGATTTAGAGGTGCCTTCGCTAATACTAAGTAATGATGCAATTTCTTTATGTGTATAATTATCTAATTCGTAGAGGTTAAAAACCATTCTATATCTACTTGGTAAATTTTGCACTAAGTTTAAAATGGTGTGTAATGGTAGATTAATTGGCGAAGTTTCAATAGTTTGGTCTTTTAATATAGCATCGTTAATTACAATATTTATATAGCTTTCTTTTTTGTATTTGTCAATAGCTTTATTAATGGTAATGCGTTTTAGCCAACCCTCAAAAGAGCCTTTGCCATTATACCTTTTTATGTTTTTAAATACTTCTATAAAAGTATCCTGGAGATTGTCTTCTGCTTCCTCTTTATTTTTACAATATTTAAGGCACAGGCAGAACAACGCGTCTTTGTAAGTCTCGTATAATTCTTTTTGTGCCTTAATATTTTTCTTTTTACAGGCCTTAATTAACTGGTCTAATTTCAAAAAAAAGGGTTTTAATTTACTGTAATATTAGCAATTAACTATTGTAATTGTGAGTTGTATTATAAAAAACGAATTGTCTTCGGTATTAGTAATTCTTACATATAGATATTGAACATTTGGTGTACTATTAACATAAGGTTGGTCTTGAGGTATTTCGTTTAATTGCGTATTAGCGTCTTCATAGGTTTCAAAATAACCAATGGTAAATGTTTCTTCTTCATCAATTCTAAGAATATTTTTAATACAATATGTGTAATCTTCTGTTGTTATTTCTGCATAACCAGGAACGGATTCCATTTCGCAAGCCTCAAAATCAAAAGTACTACAAAGCGCATAATCGGTGTCGCAATATTGGTGTAAAACCATTGTTTTGTCTCCATTAGTAAGTTTAATAGAACTTCCGTTAAGATATTGGACTTTCCAATCAAAATTCATGTCTGTGCCAACTTCGCTTTGGGTGTTTAAACTAATATTTATATGTAATTCTCCTTCAATAAATAACGCGTTCCAAGAACCAAAATAAACACTATTATCAAATATTAATGATGTTGCTCCATCTGCTTCATTAAATACAGCTCCTAAATATGTGTTGTCTGTATTGTGAATATAGCCTACTTTCCAAACACAATTTCTTATTAATTGCTCGCAGTCATAAATTTCTTCCTCTTCTTCTAACTCTTCAATACAATTATCTATTACATCTTTTAATTCTTCATTTGTATTAATAGTAAATACAGAGCCATCATTTAAAGTAGTAGCTATTGGATAGCTTATACTTATAGAGTAATTAGGGTCTAGACTTCCTAAAAAGTCACTAAATTCTTGGTCTGTAGTTATTTGTTGCGAATTTAATAATTGTACATCTTCGTTAAATACGTAAAGAGCCACTGGATACAAGAACTCTATACACGTTAATTCGTTTTCAGTATTTTCAATATCTGCCACTCTATCTAATAGATTGTATAATTCTGAATCGACTTCGATTATATCCTCAGCATTAATAGTTGAGCCTACAGGCTCATCTTGGCAACTATGTACTGTTGTTATTAAAATAAAAATTGATAAAATTTTAAGTATAGATTTCATGATTTTTGTTTTTAGTATTTACCTATAGTCTGTAAACTTTAAAAAGGTTGCGTCTAATACCTAAAAGTTTTTCGAATTTTACTTGGTATAACCAATTAGAAATATTGTATAAAAAAAGCTTAACATCTCTGTTAAGCTTTTATATCTGTAATAGTATATGGATCTAAATTTTAATTAATTTTTTATCAAATAGGTTAATATCTTCTAACATGTCGTTAGTAAATTTAAAGTGTCCTCTTGTTGTAATTAATCTAAATTTATGAGATTTTAATGCGCTTAGCGTATTTAAAAACAACCACTTAGATTTTAATAATTTAGTTTTTTCGCTTTTTAAACTAATATCAAAATAGTGTTTTCGTCCTTCTTTAGTAGCAACAATGTCTGGTGTAATAGAAATGTCACTTCCTTTTTTTGTGTACGATTTTGGAGTTTCGTAGCCTTCTGTATCGGCTTTTATATTCTCAAAACCTCGAAGTTCTAAATAGTTAACTGAATCCTTTAAAATGTCCTTGTGTTTTTCTTTATCTGCTTTAATCATACTATAAAATATAAGAAAATAGAGCACATATGCAAGTTTTTGAGCATGTATTTATGTTTAAGTATGGCTTTAACGTCTTGGCTTTTATTAAATAATTTACTCAAAATCCAATATATGTTTTGCTTTAATTAAACTTTGTAAGGCATCAATTTTAGCGTTAATTTTATTAAAAAAACTGTTGCGTTCCTTTTCGCCAGTAGTATTTAATAATTTTGAATTTTGTAATTGTTTGTTTAAAAATACTTTGGCTTCTTTGCAAGTATAATTGTCGCTAGTTTTATAATACGACAATAACGTAAATGGCACATATAACATTTGAGTATTGGTAGTGCTTACTAAAACATTGTTGTTCATTAAATGCAATTCATTGTAATACAGTTTAAAGGATGTTGGATTAGCAACCAATTTATCTAAAATACGTTGCATTAAATCTTTTAATAAATCGCATAATTCTAAAGCAATTTTAGTACTAACTTGTCCTGCAAGATGGTAAAAATGAATTTGTTTTAACGTACTATTTACAGAGGTAATGTCCCAAATTTCTGAAGTCGTTAAATCATTATACAAACTTCCTAGCTTTTTACCAGCTTCTATTAATGAGGAGTGTACTGCAAAACTATTAAAGCTTTGAGTGGCTAATTTTGGATTTAGTAATTTGAGCCATACGTAGTATTTAAACTGGCTTAAAGTATCTCCATTAAGATTATAAAACAAGGGAATGTCTTTGGCCGAATATAAAATGGAACTCCCTTTTTGTTTTAATAAAGGAAGAAGTGAATTGTAAGAATCCTCAAAATAACGTTTTAATTCTGCTTCATTTTCAATATGTTTAGTTTTTTCAATGGTAATAAACTCATTAGAGGTAGTTTCAAATAGCCTGTCTAAGGATAAGTTATAGTATTTGGCTAAGGTTACACTTTCGTCTAAAGAAAATTTACTCTTTAAACTTACGCGTCTATGTGCTGCATCATAACTTATATCTAAAGCAGTTGCAACTGCTTCTATTGTAGAGGTGTTTTCTGGTAATTCTTTTTTTAAATGAATAAGAAATTCGGATTGAAACATCTTCAATATTACTTATAATTTGTGATAATCACAAAAATTAGTTTCGGTATTCGTGATTTATTCTATTTAAAATGCGTTTATAGCAATAATTTTGAATTAAATTTAAAACATAAACTTATGAAAAATTTAATTTTAGGATTCATTTTAATTTTTACTTTACAATGTGTTACTGCACAAAAAAATAGTTTAGAAGTTCAAAATAGTAGCGAATATTATACAGCGTATAATGAGTATTTTAAGACAGTAACCTTTAAGCTAGGCGGAGGAGTATTATTACCACAAGGCGTTTTAAAAAATTATTTTGGTGTATCTCCATTAATAGAGCTTAGTGTGGATTTCCCTGTAACCGAAACAAAATCGTTAGAATTAGCCTTGCAATTTGTAATACCAAATCAGCAAGACACTTTTAATTATGTGAGAAGTACAGATACTATTAATGCTAAAGCTTCTTTTTTGTTTAATCCAATGCTGAGGTTTAAAAAGAATTTAAGTGCTTCTAAGGCGACGCAATTACATATTGGATTAGGATTAGGAGCATCTGTAATTAAAACAGACGCTAGAAATCCTTTTTATACAGGAAGCGATTCCGACGATGAAAAGTATGAGGTAATTACAGCCTTTTTAGTGGCTCCAACATTAGATTATGTAAAAACGTTTAATAATAACGAACAGCTTACTTTTAGCTTAGGCTTTCATTATTCTCCTTATAAAATAGAAGGTGCTCTTCAGGAAAATATAGGTTCTATTAGTTTAACACCAAGAATTATGTATAGTTTCTAATTTAAAAATCCATCAAAATTTTGATGGACTTTTAGTGGGTTTATATTTCAATTCTAAAAAATTAATTAATTATAATTTTCTTTTGCGTATCGTCAATTTTTATAAAATAAACACCAGTTTGTAAAGCGCTAATGTCAATCTTTTTTAAGCTTGTATTTATATCTGTTTTAATAGATAAAACTTTCTGTCCATTCATATTATAAATAATAAATGAGTGTGATGGACTGTTTTTTATAAATATAAAGTCTGTTGAAGGATTAGGAAAAACTTCAACAACGTTTGTTTGAAAATCATCAACAGATAAATCACTACAATCTAAATCATTGTCTGTAATTGTCCAACCAAAAGTGTTAATTATATTATTTCTCGCAGTTTCACCATTGCAATAGTTGCTATTTCCTCCATGAAAATTCAAGTTATTTTGTAAAGTTAAAGTAGTCCACCCGTTTAATAAGTTATCATAATTTTCTGTAGAAAGTGTCGCGCCATTAAACATGTTGCTTAAATTAAATACAATTGAAACATCCCAGTTTCCAATAGGCTGATTAAATGCAGATGCATTTTGAAACATCCCTTGGAGTTGTTGTACATTACTTACGTCCCAATTCTCTACGTTTTGGTTGAAACTTTGAGTGTTTTTAAACATATATGACATATTTGTTACGCTACTCACATCCCAATCTCCAATGGGTTGATTAAAACTTATAGCACCATTGAACATTCCCTGCATTTTAATGGCCATACTTACATCCCAATTCTCAAGTGGTTGATTGAAAGAGGTCGCATTATCAAACATCCAATTAAAGTGCGTAACATTACTCACATCCCAATTAGTTAATGGCTGATTAAAATTTTGCGCTCCATCAAACATAGAGAGCATAGATGTCACATTACTTACATCCCAATTGTCAATAGGTTGATTAAAAGAAACCGCATATTCAAACATAGACCTCATGTGTATAACATTACTTACATCCCAATTCCCAATAGGTTGGTTGAAATCTACGGCACCTTGAAACATATAATACATAAGAGTTACTTGGCTTACATCCCAACCTCCTATTGGTTGGTTAAAGTTTTGAGCACCATGAAACATTTCGACCATATTAGTTACATTACCTACATTCCAATTACCAATAGGTTGATTAAAATCAATACACCATAAAAACATCTTGCTCATATTGGTTACGTTGCTCACATTCCAATTGTCAATAGGTTGATTAAATAAGCTAAAAGTTGGAAAATCTCCACTAAACAAACCACTCATATTTGTTACATTACTTACATCCCAATTATTTATTGTTTGATTAAAAGTAATAGCGCCTTTAAACATATTAGCCATATTTGTAACATTAGATAAGTCAGGTGCATCTGTGCTATTTACTGTTAAATTATTACAACCATAAAAAGCATTTTCCATTGAAGTCCAAGCTATATCTCCCCATTTTTTAATAGATTTTATTTTTAATTTATCTCCTGAATTATTAAAATAAATACGAGGAAATTCTCCACGGATAGCAACAGTATATAGGCCTGGAGTTGGATAGTTGTAATTGGCATTTCCAGTAACTCCAATAGTGTCAAAAACACCATCGTTATTCCAGTCTATGTCATAATTATATCCTGTGCCATAAGTTGGAATAGTAATACTCTCATTAGCTTGTGTGGTCTCCCATGTGGTTATAAAATAGTTTTGGGCAAAGCAGCTTTTTATGCCTAGTAAAAAAGTAATAAGTAGAATTGATTTTGTATTCATAATAGTATAGATTGGGATCTAATAGAATTGCAATTTAAGAATTATATAATAAAAAAGCCCAACATCTCTGTTGGGCTCTTAATTATAAAACGTTAAGAAAATTAATCTTCTTTTTTGTCTTCTCTTGGTTTTCTATCGTCACGTCTGTTATCACGACCTCTATTGTCACGAGAACCTCTGTTATCACGTCCACCAGAACGCTTGTCGTCTCTTGGTGGTCTTGCTACATAACCTTCTGGCTTTGGTAACAATGCTTTACGAGATACTTTCTCTTTTCGTGTTCTAGAGTCTATACCAAAGTACTTTACATCAAAAACGTCTCCCATGTTTACCACATCGCTTACATTTTCTGTACGTTCCCAAGCAAGTTCAGAGACGTGTAATAATACTTCGTTTCCTGGAGCATCCATATACTCAACAACAGCACCAAAATCTAACATTTTGATTACTTTTACTTCGTAAACACTACCAACTTCAGGCTTAAATAAAATAGCATCAATTTTTGCTAATACAGCATCAATACCTTTTTTACCAACACCTAAAATTTCAACAATACCTTCTTCTGTTACAGGATCTTCGTTTATAACAATAGTAGTATCTGTTTCTTTTTGCATTTCCTGAATGACTTTTCCTCCAGGTCCTATTAATGCTCCAATAAATTCATTAGGTACACGTCTTGTTACCATTGTTGGTGCATGTTCTTTAACTTCTGCATTAGGTTTAGCAATAGTATCTGTAAGTTTTTCTAAAATATGTAAACGTCCATCACGTGCTTGTTTTAGTGCATTTACTAATATTTCATACGAAAGTCCTTTTACTTTAATATCCATTTGGCAAGCTGTAATACCATCTGCAGTTCCAGTTACTTTAAAGTCCATATCACCAAGGTGATCTTCATCTCCTAAAATATCAGATAATACAGCGTATTTTCCAGAGTCAGCATCAGAAATTAATCCCATTGCAATTCCAGAAACTGGCTTTGTTAATTGTACACCAGCATCCATAAGTGCCATTGTGCCAGCACAAACTGTTGCCATAGAAGACGAACCGTTAGATTCTAAAATTTCTGAAACCACACGAACTGTATATGGACTTTCATCAGGTACCATGCCTTTTAAAGCACGTTGTGCTAAATTACCATGTCCTATTTCACGTCTTGATGTACCACGTATTGGTCTTGCTTCTCCTGTAGAAAAAGGAGGAAAGTTGTAGTGTAAATAAAAACGCTCTTCACCTTCAAAAGAAGGCATATCTAATTGGTTTGCATCTCTAGATGTACCTAGAGTTACAGTAGCTAGTGCTTGTGTTTCTCCACGTGTAAATACTGCAGAACCATGTGTTGATGGTAAGTAATCTACTTCACACCAAATTGGTCTAATTTCATCTGTTTTACGACCATCTAAACGTAAACTTTCGTTTAATGTTAAATCACGTATTGCAGCTTTTTCTGCTTTGTAATAATATTTTGAAACTAAATCTCCATAATCTTCTAATTCTTCTTCAGAAAAAGTAGCTGTGATTTCTTCTTTAACTTCTTGAAAAGCAGCGCTTCTTTCATGTTTTGATGATCCAGCTTTTGCAATTGCATACACTTTATCATAAGCCATATCATGAATTTTTTTGGCTAAATCTTCATCTTCTCTTTCTGGTTCATATTCACGAACGTCTTTTTTACCAAAAGCTTCAGCTAAACGTACTTGAGCAGCACATTGTACTTTAATTGCTTCATGAGCAAACTTAATAGCCTCTGCCATTTCTTCTTCAGAAATCTCATCCATTTCACCTTCTACCATCATTACAGAGTCTGCAGAAGCACCAATCATCATATCTAAATCAGATTCTGCTAATTGAGCACGAGTAGGATTGATAATGAATTCACCATTTACTCGACCAACTCTTGCTTCAGATATTGGACATTCAAAAGGAAAATCTGATAATTGTATTGCTGCAGAAGCTGCTAATCCAGCCATTGCGTCTGGCATAACATCATCATCATGAGACATTAACTGAATCATAACTTGTGTTTCACTATGATAATCTTTTGGGAATAATGGACGTAAAACTCTGTCCACTAAACGCATTGTTAAAACTTCACCATCACTTGGTCTTGCTTCTCTTTTAAAGAAACCTCCTGGATATCTACCAGCTGCTGCAAATTTCTCACGATAATCTACAGTTAATGGTAAAAAGTCAACAGGACTTTGTTTGTAATTGGAAACTACTGTACATAATAACATACATTTTCCTGATTGCACAACTACGCTACCATGCGCTTGTTTTGCTAGTTTTCCGGTTTCGATAGAAATTTCTCTACCATCACCAAGGTCTATAACCTCTTTAAATACTTTTGGAATCATAAATAAGTTTTAATACTAATTAAACATTGGTAGTTGTGTTGTGTAGTTGTTGTGTGCCAATGAAAAACTATTTATCCTGAAATTATTTTCAGAATTTGCTTAATCAATTTGTTGGCATTACGCTTCTAAACTTTTTGGTTTAGATTTAGCTATCTTTATTTTAAAGAGATAACCAAACTTTAACTGTGTTTAATACAGCTTTGTTACTTTGTTCGTAATACCTGTAACATTAATATTCTATATCAAAAAACCACGCTGTTAGGCGTGGTCTATATATAAAGATTATTTTCTTAATCCTAATTCTTTTACTATAGCACGATATCTTAAAATATCTTTTTTAGTTAAGTAATCTAGTAATGCTCTACGCTTACCAACTAATTTTACTAAAGAACGCTCTGTATTATAATCTTTACGATTATTTTTTAAGTGCTCTGTTAAGTGGTTAATTCTCTCAGTAAATAATGCAATTTGTCCTTCTGCAGAACCTGTGTCTTTTGCATTTTTACCATGCTTTTTAAAGAGTTTCTCTTTGTTTTCTTTTGTTAAATACATTCTAATATTATTGTAAATGATTGTTATGTAAACGAAAGCTTGTCTTTCGAGGCGCAAATATAGTGTTTTTTATTAAAAGCAAGTCTGTTTTTTTAGTAAATTTAGAAGCGTTTCTTATGTTGTTTTTTTTGATAACTTATTAATTATTATGTTTTTATATGAAAGCTAACCTCCTTAAATCTTGTTTTACTGTTATTGTGCTAGTGTTTTTTAGCTCTAGTTGTGCAAGCAGCAAAACTAAAAGTTCTAAAAATTTTACGAAAGCACAATTAGCTTTAATTATGTCTGCTAAGGCTGAGTATCCAATGCGAGTGTTTAAAATTACTAATAAAAAAGACTCCATTTTATTAAGGACCAAAAGCACTTATGTAAAGCCAGATACTACAGATGTGGTTTTAAACACATTTGTTAACAGACTTTATGCTACTGTAAGAGACAGCATGTCTTTAGGTGTTGGTATAGCTGCTCCACAAGTAGGTATTTTAAAAAATATTATTTGGGTACAACGTTTTGATAAAGACGAGTTTCCTTTTGAAGTGTATTTAAACCCAAAAATTGTTTTTTATTCTGAAGAAAAACAGACGCGTAAAGAAGGTTGTTTATCGATACCAGATAGAAGTGATGTTTTAAAATGTCGCTCAAAATCAATTGAAATTGAATACGATAAACTGAATGGTAAACATATAAAAGAAACAATCACAGATTTTACAGCAGTGATATTTCAGCATGAAATAGACCATTTAAATGGCATTTTATATTTAGATCATTTAGAAAAAGAAATAAGTGATGCTCAAAGAGAATAATTAAAGTTTTAAAATACTCAAATAAAAAAACCTCACTAGTATGCACTAATGAGGTTTTTGTTTTATAAAATGTTGTTAATTACTCTCTAATTGGCTGATTTGTAATCAAATCGATATATTGATTGACTTTGTCTTTTAAAAATTTACGGTGTGTAATAAAGTCTAAAAAACCATGCTCCAATAAAAACTCGGAGGTTTGAAATCCTTCTGGTAATTCTTGTCCTGTTGTATCTTTTACTACTCTAGGTCCTGCAAAACCTATTAGTGCTCCAGGCTCACTAATATTAATGTCTCCTAACATTGCAAAAGAGGCTGTTGTACCTCCTGTTGTTGGATCTGTACTTAAAGAAATATATGGAATTCCAGCATCTGCTAATTGTGCTAATCTTACAGAGGTTTTTGCCAATTGCATTAAAGATAATGCTGCTTCCATCATACGCGCTCCTCCAGATTTTGAGATAATCATAAAAGGGATTTTGTGTTTTAAAGCATGTGCTGCTCCACGTGCTATTTTTTCTCCTACAACACTTCCCATGGAGCCACCAATAAAACTAAAATCCATACAACACACCACTAAATCTTTACCTTTAGATTTACCTACTGCTGTACGTACTGCATCTTTAAGGTTTGTTTTTTCTTGTGCTGCTTTTAAACGGTCTGGATATTTTTTAGTGTCCTCAAATTTAAGTGGATCTTTTGAGGTTAAATTGGCATCTAATTCTTTGTATTTGTTGTCGTCAAATAAAATTTGAAAATACTCGTTACTTCCAATTCTTACGTGGTAGCCATCTTCTGGACTTACAAAAAAGTTTTTTTCGAGTTCCTTTGTATCTACTATTTTTCCTGTTGGAGATTTATACCACAACCCTTTTGGTGTGTCTTTTTTCTCGTCTGTGGAGGTATGTATTCCTTTATCTTTTCTTTTAAACCAAGCCATAAGTCGATTTACTATTTATATTTTAGAGGTGTTCTAAAAATCTGTTTAGTTAGTTTTGTTTTACTTTTTTATAAGCATACAAAATTACTCATTTTATTAATACTACTCAAAATTTGTTTTAGCTATCTGCTTTATTATTGTTTTTAAATAAAAAAAATTCCGTTTTAGAACTGTGTAAATGCAGCTAAAACGGAAGTTTTGTTTTATAAAATAGCCTTGGCTTGCGTTAAGGATCGAATGGCCTGTATGAGCTCCTCGCAGAGAGCGAGTAATGAGAGCCTGACCCTTTGGGTAACGCCAAAATTATTTTATAGTGTATTTATGTTATTTAAATCTTCGAATGCTTTTTTAAGTCGCTCTACAAATGCAGTTTCGCCTTTACGTAACCAAACACGTGGATCGTAATGTTTTTTGTTTGGTGATTCTGGTCCATCTGGACTACCAATTTGTGCTTGTAAATAGTCTGTTTTCTCAGCCATGTAATCTCTAACTCCTGTCATAAATGCGTATTGCATGTCTGTGTCGATATTCATTTTTATAACACCATAGCCTATGGCTTCGCGAATTTCCTCGACTGTAGAGCCTGATCCTCCATGAAAGACAAAATCGATATGGTTGTGTGGTAGATCATGTTTTTTAGATAAAAACTCTTGAGAATTTTTAAGAATTTTTGGTGTTAATTTAACGTTTCCAGGTTTGTAAACACCATGTACGTTACCAAATGCTGCTGCGATTGTAAATTGGTCGCTAACTTTTATTAACTCTTCGTAAGCATAAGCCACTTCTTCTGGTTGCGTGTAGAGTTTAGACTCATCTACATCGCTATTATCTACACCATCTTCTTCGCCTCCTGTGATGCCTAACTCAATCTCTAAAGTCATTCCCATTTTGCTCATTTTGGCTAAATAGTTTTTACAGATTTCGATGTTTTCTTCTAGAGGTTCTTCACTTAAATCAATCATGTGCGAGCTGTAAAGAGATTTGCCAGTTTCGGCAAAATGTTTTTCACTAGCATCTAATAAACCATCAATCCAAGGTAATAGTTTTTTTGCGCAATGGTCTGTATGTAAAATTACAGGAACACCATAAGCTTCTGCCATTAAATGTACATGTTTTGCGCCTGCAATGCTACCTGCAATAGCTGCTCTTTGATCTTCGTTACTTAACCCTTTTCCTGCGTTAAATTGTGCGCCTCCATTAGAGAATTGTATAATTACAGGAGCATTTAAAGCTGCTGCTGTTTCTAAAACGGCATTAATGGTGTTAGATCCAATTACGTTTACAGCTGGTAAAGCAAACCCTTTATCTTTAGCTAATTTAAAAATTTCTTGTACTTCTTTTCCGGTTGCAACTCCTGGTTTTATAGTGTGAGCCATTTTGTTTTTTTTAGTTGAATTGTTATCGTTTCAAAAGTAATGAAAATTGCACTATTTTATAAATAATAATTGATAAAACCACGCAATCGTTTTAGCTAATCGATTGATTTTTATTAGAAAGGATAATTAATTCCTACGTTATAGACTGCTTTATTAAAGTTGTAATCTTTAAACCATCGGTTTCCAAGGTTGTATGCAGGATCGTAGGTTTTAAAACCAATATCAAATCGAAACACGAAAAAGCTAAAATCGTAACGTATGCCAAAGCCAGAACCTACAGCAATGTCTTGTAGAGATTTTAAGCCTGTAAAGTTTGCGCCTTCAATTTCGGTGTCGTCTAGTGCATTCCAAATATTTCCTGCATCGACAAAAATAGCTCCATGAACATCGCCAAAAAGGTTAAACCGTTGTTCTACGCCAAAGGCTAATTTTAAATTAGCTTCGTTAAATTCATTATTATTTTTAGAGCTTCCTGGTCCAAGATTGTATGCAGACCAAGCACGATTGTCGTTAGCTCCACCAGCAAAAAAACTTTTTGCGAAAGGAATGTTTGTAGAGTTTCCATAAGGTATTGCAATCCCAAAATAGGAGCGAAATGCTAGCACGTTTTTTCTGCCAAAATCCCAATGTTTAATATAATCGATTTCTGGTTTTATGTATTGAGAAAAGGCAACGTCTAATATTTCGTAACGATCGCTATTATTTTTGTCCACACCAAACAGTTTAGACGCTAAGGATAATACATTTCCTGCAGATTCTAAACGCAATCTTAAAATCGAAAAGTCCTCGTCGAATAAGGTTTCTCTTCCATCTTTAACAAAGTTAAAATTGGTGGAGAATATTAGGTTATCTTCAGTTAATCGTTGTCGTCTTTGTTCAATATTAATAACATCTACTAAGTCGGCATTGGTTAAACTTACTGCAGTTGGAGTTATTGTGGCATCTGCAATAAAAGCATTTGTACCATCAGGAAACGTTAAGTTTCCATTATCATTAAAATAATTTGGGTTTACGTTATAGGATTGTGCTATAGAATTTAAAAGATTGTAGGAGGTTTGGTAAACACCAAAATAATTACCTGTGTTTAAGTTTTTTACATATTGAACATTAAATACATCTAGTCTATTAGATACTTTTTTACTAGGTCTCCATTGGTAATTAAACACGCCTTGAAATGTTTGCTTGTCTAATCCTATATTAGTTTGACTAGTAGCAGCAATACTTATTCGTGTACTTGGTAGCATGTATTTAGGGATAATCTTATCGGTTTTAAAAGGTGAAAAAAGTCTAGGAATAGTTAATTTTAAATCTACACCAATCTCATTAATATCAAAAAACTGATCGCGCTCATTTGCAGCATCTTTGGAAGCTCCAATAGATCCAATACCTGAAAGCTGAAGCGTTTCTGCACCTCTAAAAATATTACGTATTTTTAAACTTGGATTAAAAGCCAAACCAATAGTTTGGATGTTGCTTTGCGAGACTTCGGCATCAAAACCTAAAGCGAACTTTTTTAAAGGTGTTAAAAAAATATTTGCTGTAAGTGTGGTGTCTGCATTTTCAATGTATTCTATATTAGGATATTTAAAGGTTTTTAATTCGCTTAAGTGCCTGTAAGATCTTGCTCTGTCGATGTCTCTAAATACTTCATTTTTTGTGATAAAAACAGCGTCTGTTAACGCTCTTGGTCTGTAACGCATTTTATCTACACTATATAAATTATAATCTCTATATTTTAAGGAGTCTGTTATCGTTTTATTCCTGTTATTGTAAGAGCCATCAGTAAAAATATTTACTTCCTTTATTTTATATTGTTTAAAAGGGACTTTAATAATAGAATCGTTAGAGGTAATTGCTCTATTTTTTATTTGTATTTCGACATCAACTTTTTGGTTATTGTTAATGGTATCCATTTCAAAATAAACATATTCTTTATTAAAATGGTACATGCCAGAGTTTCTTAAAACGTCGGTAATTCTGTCCTGTTCATTCACAAAATTTTCGGTTTTGTATTGCGTATTGCTTTTAATTAGAGACTTCTGCTTAATTTTTTGTTTGTAAATGGTGTCTATTGTTGGTGTAGCAATTTTAGTAGTAATAGTATCTACTTTAAAAGGGGTTCCTGTATTTACTGTGTAGCTAACTTTTGCTCTTTTATCTTCTAACTTTGTGGTTTTTGAAGACGCTTCAACATTAAACCAACCATTATTCCAATAGTAAGATTTTAATCGTTTTACAGATTTTTTTGTTAAAGTATCGCTTAAAATTGTTGGCGCTTCACCAGTTTTTTTTAACCAATTATTAAAGCCTATAGCAGATTGTTTTAGTTTATTTACTTGTTTTTTTGAGAGTGATTTTGTTAAGCGTTCGCGTCTGTTTCCTTTATTTAACCAAGCTTCGAAAATAGAGTCTCTGTTTGGTCTTGCTAGATTATAAATATGTAAACGCAAAGGAACTGTGAGTAGTTTTCTGTTTGGTTTTTGGTAAATAAGATTGTTAATCGTTTCGCTATTATTTTTGGTTTCATTTACAATAATAGTATTATCAACAAGTAAGTGCTCATTTTCAGATACTCGTTTAACTGTATTACAGGACGAAAAACACCCAATAATTACAATAATTAATACTATTTTTACCAACAGTTGTTTCAAACAGATGTGTTAAATTGATTATAGACTACGATGCATTATTCTCAATGACGACCAAAAATACACTAATAAAATGTTATCAAAAAGTCAAATAAAACTAATAACGAGTTTAAAGCAAAAAAAATACCGACAAGCACACCAATTTTTTGTTGCTGAAGGCGTTAAAACTATTAATGAGCTTTTAGAGTCTTCATTTAAACTACAGTTTTTGTTTACTACGAAGTCTTTCAATAACAATGCCATTGAAGAAAATATAATTACCGAAAACGAATTAAAAAAAATAAGTTTTTTAAAAACGCCAAATCAGGCACTTGCAGTATTTAAAATGCCTGAAGAAAAACCAATAGATTCTAAAGGCTTAATTGTTGCTTTAGACAATGTTAGAGATCCAGGGAATTTAGGCACTATAATACGTCTTTGCGATTGGTTTGGAATTAAAGACTTAGTATGTAATTTAGAAACTGTAGATTGTTATAATCCAAAAGTAATACAAGCGACAATGGGTTCTATAAAGCGCGTTAATGTAAGTTATGTAAATCTTGAAACATTTTTAACTAGCTATAAGTACAATGTTTTTGGTGCTTTTATGGAAGGTGAAACTGTGTACAAAACAAACTTACCAAAAGAAGGAATTTTAGTAATGGGAAATGAAGCAAAGGGTGTGTCTCAATCTATTGAAGCCTTAGTGACTAAAAAAATTAGTATTCCAAGATTTGGAGAACTTCAAGCTACCGAAAGTTTAAATGTAGCTACTGCAACTGCTATTTTGTTGAGTGAGTTTAAAAGAAACTTGTAATTACTGAAACGTAAAGTTTATAAAAATGCCTCTAGTTTTCATGCTTGTTAAGTTTCCTGTCCATGGACTATTTGGATCCACATCTGGTACAAGCTCGTCGTTAATTGCAAATATCCCTCTAATAGAAGGTGTAAATTTAAACCAGTACAAATAGAAATCTATACCTACGCCTAGCTCGTAAAAGGTATTGTTTTTGGTCATTCTAAATTGATTATTGCTATTATCGTCTGGATTATCCTCGTTACTAGACAGGTTTAAAGCAGTAGAAATACCACCAACAATAAACGGTTTTATATTATTTACACGTTTAGTAGATAATTTAACTAATAACGGAATATGTATGTACGTAGATTTTACCTCTCGCAGTAAATCTTGGTCATTAAATTCTAGTCCTGAAAAATAACTCTCGTCGTACATTAAATTTCTAGCCGAAATTACTAAACCAGGTTCTAAACGTAAATCTACATAGTCGTTAATACGTAAGTTTCCTATTAAACCAACATTAAAACCTATTGTTTTTTCAACTTGTATATCCTTTCGGTTTTCGTTATAATCAATATTAAAATCGTAGCTATTAAATCCTAAATAATAACCCCAACTTAATCTGGCTTTATCTAAGGTTTGATTATTCTGCACACGTTCTTTACTAAATAATTGTGCAGAACACGTTTGGGAAATCACTAAAAAGGTTAATAGAAATAAGGCGTTTTTCATATTCGGTTTAATAATACTATACTCTATTTTGATGCTTTATAAATTGTTGCCACACCAAAAGTTTGAGGTAGATCTTCAACATTAATAAACCCAATATTACGCAAAATATTGTTTAACTCTTCACCATAAGGAAAAACAGAGGCAGAATCACTTAAATATTTATAAGCACTTTTGTCTTTAGAAAAGGCTTTCCCAATAAGTGGTAAAATGTTTTTTGTGTAAAATTTATAGCCACTTTTATAAAGTGGTTGTGTTGGCACAGACGTTTCTAAAATTACAAACGTACCATTTGGTTTTAGTACACGATATATTTCGGCTAAACCAGTATCTAAGGTTTCAAAATTGCGAATTCCAAAAGCAACTGTTATGGCATCGAAAGCATTATCCTCAAAAGGAAGATTTTCAGAATCACCAATAACCATTTCAATCTTATTGCTTAAGTTTTTTCTAGAAATTTTTTCTTTTCCAATCTCTAGCATGCCACTACTAATATCTAAACCTACAATTTTTTCTGCATTAGTTTCGGCAAGATTTATAGCTAAATCTCCAGTCCCTGTGGCAATATCTAAAATTGTGTTTGGTTGAGCAGCTTTAATAATATTTACTACTTTTTTTCGCCATTTAATATCAATTCCGAAGGAAATCACACGATTTAAACCATCGTAATCTCCAGAAATAGTATCAAACATTTTAGTGACCTGCTCTTTTTTACCAAGCGTACTGTCTTTGTATGGTTTTACTTTTGTCAATGTTCTTTTTTTTGCAAAGATAAGGATTACGTAGTATTAAGAAACTCGAATGCTAAATATTTGTAATCATTTAAATAACAGTTATCTTTGTGCTTCTTAATATTTAATACACACAATGAAAATAATTATTGCTGGAGCTGGTGAAGTAGGATTTCATTTAGCAAAATTATTGTCGTACGAATCACAAGAAATTACTTTAATAGATACAGATAAGGAAAGTCTAGCGTATGCAGATAATCACTTGGATATTAAAGTTATACGTGGAGATGCGACAAGTATTGCTATGTTAAAAGAGGCTAAAATAGATAGTAGTGATTTGGTAATTGCTGTAACGGCTTCCGAAACTACAAATATTACAGTGTGTGTGCTTGCCAAACAATTAGGCACTAAACGAACCATTGCAAGGATTTCTAATACTGAATTTATTACACATAAAGACGAAGTAGGTTTTACTAGGTTTGGTATAGATGAATTGATTTCGCCAGAAGCATTAGCTGCTTCGGAAATTTCGTTACTACTTAATCAATCTGCTTTTAACGATAGTTATGAGTTTGATGAAGGTGCTTTAACAATGGTAGGCTTAAGTTTGTCTAGAACAGCATCGTTTGTCGGCAAAACAGTTAAAGAAGCAGCACAATTATTTTCCGAAATACATTTTGTGCCAATCGCCATTCAGCGTTTTGGAACACAATATACCATTATACCAAGAGGAGATACACAATTTAAAGAAGGTGATAATGTTGTGTTTATTACTAGCGAAGGTGGAGGAGATGAGTTGTGTAAAATGACTGGTAAAAGCAATACAGATTTAAAAAATGTAATGCTACTTGGAGGGAGTAAAATTGGTTATAAAACCGCTAGAGAATTATCTAAAACAGGCTTTAATATTAAGTTAATTGAAAAAGATAAAGAACGCGCTTTTGATATTGCAGATGAGCTTGAAAAAGTACTAGTAATAAATGGAGATGGTAGAAATGTAGATCTTTTAGACGAAGAAAACATAAGCGATATGGATGCTTTTATTGCAGTTACAGGAAACTCCGAAACCAATATAATGTCTTGTTTAGTTGCCAAATCTAAAGGCGTTAAAAAAACCATTGCATTAGTGGAAAACATGGATTACCATGAATTGTCACATTCCATAGGTATTGATACTTTAATTAATAAAAAGCTTCTGGCAGCAAATAATATATTTAGATATATACGTAAAGGAGAAGTAATAGCCATGACAAAACTTAACAATATGAATGCCGAATTGTTAGAGTTTAACGTAAAGTCAACCTCATTAATCTGTAATAAATATATAAAGGATTTAGATTTTCCGCGTTCTGCAATTATTGGAGGTATTGTTAGAGATGGAAAAGGATTAATTGCCTTAGGCGATTTTAGAGTGCAAGAAAACGATAAAGTGGTTGTATGTTGCTTACCACGTTCTATCAAACGCGTAGAAAAAGTGTTTTTATAATTTATTTAAATGAAACTTAACTATAAAATTATATTTCACTTTTTAGGATTGCTCCTAATTTTTAATGGAGGTTTTATGCTCCTGTCTGCATTAATAAGTTTAATTTATAAAGATGGTGTAACTATACAAATAGCATTAGCAGGCTTAGCTACTATTTTTGCAGGAGCAGTTGCGATGTTAAACACGCGTAATCACAAAAAAGAAATGAATAAACGCGAAGGTTACATTGTAGTGACCTTTGGATGGATAGTTATGGCATTATCTGGCGCTTTGCCTTATGTTTTTACTAATGCGATTCCTAATTTTACCGAAGCTTTTTTCGAAACCATGTCTGGTTACACCACCACAGGAGCTTCTATTTTAAACGATATAGAAATTGTGCCAAAAGGCGTTTTGTTTTGGCGTAGTACAACACATTGGATTGGTGGCATGGGAATTATTGTACTCGCAGTTGCTATTTTACCTTTATTAGGTATTGGTGGTATGCAGTTGTTTGCTGCAGAAGCTCCAGGCCCAAGTGCAGATAAATTACATCCTCGTATTACAGACACAGCCAAACGTTTATGGCTTATTTATTTTGGCTATACTGCTGCCGAAACTATTTTGCTTAAAGTCGCAGGAATGTCTTTTTTCGATGCTATAAATCATGCGATGAGTACCTTATCCACAGGAGGATTCTCCACTAAAAATGCAAGTGTTGCACATTGGAACGATAAGCCAATAATACAATACATTATAATTGTATTTATGTTTTTAGCAGGTACAAACTTCGTACTAAGTTATTACGCGTTTAAAGGAAAAGTACAGAAAATTTTTAGAGACGAAGAGTTTAAACTCTACTTTAAATTTATAGCCTTTTTTACAATTGTAGCAGCTATTATTATTTATTACAGAGCAGATTTAGGATTGTCTAGCATAGAGCATCCAATGGTGTTTGGTAAAGCCGAAAGTGCTTTTAGGCATGCCTTGTTTCAAGTAATAGCGATAATAACAACTACTGGATTTGTAAGTGCAGATTATACGTTGTGGACTCCTTTTTTAGTGGTGTTCTTTTTTGGAATTATGTTTTTAGGTGGTTCTGCTGGTAGTACCTCTGGTGGTGTAAAAGTAGTACGCCATTTAGTATTAATTAAAAATGGCTTTTTAGAATTTAAACGCACACTACATCCTAATGCGATCTTGCCAGTACGCTACAATAAAAGAGCAGTGCCAAGAGAGATTGTATTTAATATTCTTGGGTTTTTTATATTGTATATGATTGCTTTTATTGTTGGCGCTTTAGGATTTTCTATGATGCAAATAGATTTTCAATCTGCGATAGGTTTAGCAGCTTCTAGTTTAGGTAATGTTGGACCAGCTTTAGGCGATTTTGGACCAGTAAATAATTACGACGCGTTGCCACCAATAGGCAAATGGTGGTCTTCTTTTTTAATGCTAATAGGTCGATTAGAGTTATTTACTGTATTAATATTATTAACGCCTTTTTTCTGGAGGAATAGGTAATTTATTTTTATGATTATAATTAATAAAATTGCATTTTTAGTATTGTTTCTTTCTCTTTCTTTAGGACTCATTGTAGTATTATTTGAAAATAATTTTCAACTTAAAAGTTTTAGTTTTTTAATACTTTTTGCAATAGTTATAAGTGTTTTGATTTTTATTAAAGAATTGAGAAAACCCAACACTAAAAAGTAACACCACTGTAACAATTTAATATCTGGTTCGTCTTTATTATACAAACCAATTAAATTTTATATCATGGAATTAGTAATTACACCACAAGATTTAGAGCCACTTCCCATACAGGAAATCGACACAGTAACACAACCTTTAGGATTTTTAACTTCGCAATATAAAGAAGAAGTTAAACACAACTTTTTTAATGCAAAGAAGACCTCTCTTTTTGGTATTAAGCAACGCATAAAAAGCAAAAGCTACGCAACTTGTTGTAGTATGAGTACACTTTTAAAAGTGACTTTATTTGTTATTCTTACTTTAATAGCGTTGTATTAAATTTACTTTCTTTCTATAATTTTTTTAGAATAATTTGTAACAATTTAAACGTATTGGCTACTTATACTATAAAGCAGCTTTTATTGGATTGTTAACTGATACTCTTTGAGCTAACCTCAAAATTCATCTTTTATATGTTACGCAGAAAGCGAGAATTCACAAATTCTTGTCACAGCTTTCTACTGTCTAAACTTAACAAATTAACTCCGAATGTGCTTTGGAAAAAATACCTAGAAACTATGGGAGTAGAAGGAGCGATGATGCAAGCGAACCAATCGAATAAGTATAACAAAAGCTTAATTGAAAGGCGAAAAAAAGACAAAGACTTAACAAGAATCTATGCTCATATAAAAGTTGAGTTTCCAGAGTCTAAACCAGAAGAAGTGATTCGTATTCGCAAAAAAATGCAAGTAGAAAACAAAAACAGACTACTAAAACGTGTGTTGTTATTTGTTGTTTTATGTACTGTTTTGCTTCTATTATTAACGCTTTAAAACTAAAACTATGCCTTTAGGAGAATCCATGCTACTAACGCTTAAAAACAATAAAGATTTAATACGACTTAAAAAGAAGCTATTAAACCCTTTTATTGGAAAACGAAGCGTTAAAGACGTGTCACTTTTTAATTTCCCAAAAGCAACACCAGAGTTGTTAGAAAAAATTAGATTACAAAAACAAATAGACCAAAAAGAGGAAACCATACAATCGCTAATTAGCGTTATTGTAGTTCTAATACTTATAATTATATTATTATTTTAATAGAAATTAAATGTAATTTATTAGTATGTGTCTGGTCGAGCGCAGTCGAGACCTCTTTAAATGTAGATAATTAGTAATTTCTCGACTGCGCTCGAGGAGACGTTTTAAAATTTATTTTAGTATGGATTTAAAACAAAAAGACCTTCAGTTTAAAACTAAAGGTCTTTTGTATATATAATAAAACTATTGTTTTTAACTTACAACGTCTTTAATACGTTGTATCGCTTCTTTTAATTGTTCTTGACTTGTTGCATAACTAATACGAATACAATTAGGATTTCCAAACGCTTCACCAGTTACAGTCGCTACAAGTGCTTCTTCTAATAAATACAAAGAAAACTCTGTAGCGTTGTTTATCGTTTTTCCACGTAATGTCTTCCCGAAGAAATAAGACACATCCGGAAATACATAAAAAGCACCTTCTGGGATATTGTTATTAAAGCCTTTAATGTCGTTAAGTAAATCTAATACTAAATCTCTACGTACTTTAAACTCATCGATCATAAATTGCACTCGCGAAGGCGACTCATTCAAAGCAGTAATTACAGCGCGTTGAGCAATACAATTTGCACCACTTGTTACTTGACCTTGCATTTTATTGCAAGCACGAGCAATAGCATCTGGAGCACCAAGATATCCAATACGCCAACCAGTCATTGCAAAAGCTTTAGACACACCATTAATAGTAATCGTTCTATCGAACATTCCATCAATTTCTGCCATACTTACGTGTCCACCAACAAAGTTTATGTGTTCGTAAATTTCATCAGAAACGACATAAATATTTGGATGTTTTTTTAAGACTTCAGCTAAAGCTTCTAATTCTTCTCTGCTATATACAGATCCACTTGGATTGCAAGGTGAAGAAAACCAAAGCATTTTTGTTTTTGGTGTAATGGCTGCTTCTAATTGTGAAGCTGTCATTTTAAAATCGGTATCTATAGAGGTTTGCACTTCTACAGGAATACCTTCAGCAACTTTTACAATATCAGAATAACTTACCCAATATGGACAAGGTAAAATCACTTCGTCACCTGTATTTAAAAGTACTTGCGCAACATTATATAAACATTGCTTGGCTCCTGTGGAAACCACTATTTGCGGTAAGGTATAGTTTAAGTTATTATCTCTTTTAAATTTAGTAATAATAGCCTGTTTAAGTTCTACATAACCATCTACAGGTGTGTAACTGTTATAATTATCGTTTATAGCTTGTATTGCAGCTTCTTTAATATAATCTGGTGTATTAAAATCAGGTTCTCCCAAACTTAAACCAATAATATCTTTTCCTTCTGCTCTTAATTCTCTGGTTTTAGCAGCCATTGCTAAAGTTGCAGACGTTGACATGTTTATTATTCTGTCTGAAAGTAAACTCATCGTAAATTGTTATTTAGAAATGTAAAAAGGTAATTACGCCATACTAGGTTTTGTACCTAATACTTTTAATTGTTGGTAATGCTCTGCGATTGCTTTCCAGATAGTGTTGTATTCGTTATAAGGTAGGCTGTATTCTTGTGCAGTTTCTTTAACAATTTTAGCTATATTTTTATAGTGTATATGGCTAATATGAGCAAATAGGTGGTGTTCTACTTGCCTGTTTAATCCTCCAGTATAAAACTCTACTAACCAGCTTTTTGGCGAGAAGTTAGATGTTGTATATAATTGGTGAATAGCCCAAGTATTTTTCATATTGCCATTTTCGTCTGGTAAAGGCATTTCTGTATTTGGCATAACGTGTGCTAATTGAAACACTACACTTAAAATAATTCCTGCTGTATAATGCATAATTAAAAAGCCTATTAAAACCTGCCACCAAGCATAACCTAAAGATAAAGGTAAAACCACCCAAATAGAATAATACACTATTTTACCAATAATTAATTTAGTCCATTGTGTTGCTGGTTTTGGAAAATCACCATAAGATAATTTTCTTTTTAAATACACGTATGTTTGCTTAAAATCTGTAGTAATTGCCCAGTTTACTGTTAGTAATCCATATAATAAAAAAGCATAATACTTTTGGTATTGATGAATTTTTAACCACTTAGAGTGCTTAGAAAAACGAATAATTCTACCTGCATCAATATCTTCATCATGACCTTCAATATTAGTATATGTATGGTGTAAAACATTATGTTGTACTTTCCAATTATAATCGTTACCAGCTAATATGTGTATGCTGCTTCCCATTAATTTGTTTACCCATTTTTTGCTAGAAAAAGATCCATGATTAGCGTCGTGCATCACATTCATGCCAACACCAGCCATCCCAACACCAATAACCATCATTGATATAATTTGTAGCCAAGTTGGTAACTCAACAGTTAGTAATAATATTAAAGGGCCAAGTAATAATGTAAACATTATTATAGCTTTAATGTACAACTTCCAATTACCTGTTTTTTTTATATTATTTTCTTTAAAATAAGAGTTTACTCGTTTGTTTAATGTGCGGAAAAACTTAGCAGAATCCGTTCTTGAGAATGATAAGGTTTGCTTTGTCATAAATTTAATTTTATATAATAACGTATAAATTTAACGAATCATATTTTTTACAAATATAATTAATAAACAGTCCAAAAGAGTAAAAATATAGTGTTAAAAAAGCATATTTTTGCACAAATTGTAAACAGATGGAGCTTATACTAAAGTACTTTCCTAATCTTACAGAAGACCAAAAGCTTAAGTTTGAGCAGTTGGAAGCTCTGTATAAAGATTGGAATCTAAAGATAAATGTGGTATCTCGCAAAGATATTGACGAGTTGTATTTACGCCACGTTTTACACTCTTTGGCAATTGCAAAAGTGATTGAGTTTAAGCCAGGAAGTAAAATTATGGATGTTGGCACAGGAGGTGGATTTCCTGGTATTCCATTGGCTATTTTGTTTCCGGAATGCTCAATTCATTTAGTAGATAGTATTGCTAAAAAACTAAAAGTGGTAGATGAAGTGGTTGAAGGTTTAGCGCTTACCAATGTAAAAACAACACATACTAGAGTTGAAGAGATTAAAGATACTTACGATTTTATAGTAAGTAGAGCAGTAGCAGCCATGCCCACTTTTGTGCATTGGATTAAAGGTAAAGTTGCTAAAAAACAAAACCACGAGCTTAAAAATGGGATTATATATTTAAAAGGTGGTGATTTAACTGAAGAGCTTCAGGATTATAAAAGCGCAACCGTTTATGCGATTTCAGATTTTTATACTGAAGCATTTTTCGAAACTAAAAAAATAGTGCATTTGCCAATTAAATTTAAGGGCTAGTTTGTTGTTATAACAGAAGAATAGTAATGATTCTCAAATGAAAATTCCAAAATAACTTCAGGTTAAACCCTTAGAATTTTTCAACTGAAAAATCTAATTATTAGTATTAGTTTATTTCTAGTATTTATTAATTAAAAGCACTCCAGATTTTACCACTCGTTAATTCGGTTAGAGTCTAATTTTATAAAAATAAACAGTAAAATAGTAAAACCCCAAAGTCCTGAGCCACCATAACTAAAAAAGGGTAGAGGTATGCCAATTGTTGGGATGAGTCCCATAACCATTCCTATATTTATTAAAAAATGAAAGAATAAAATGGAAGCTACCGAATAGCCATAAACACGACTGAACTGGGATTTTTGCAATTCGGCCAAATGAAGAATTCTAAGCATTAAAAATACAAAAGCAATAACCGTTAAGGAAGTGCCAATAAAACCCCATTCTTCGCCAACAGTGCTAAATATATAATCTGTGTGTTGTTCTGGTACAAATTTACCAGTAGTTCGAGTACCTTCCATAAACCCTCTTCCTTTAAAACCACCAGAGCTAATTGCTTTTTCAGATTCGTTAAGGTTATAGGCAATGGTCTTTTTCATTTTCTCCAGTTTTACTGGGTCTTTTTCTAGACTTAGCCAAATGGTAATTCTGTCTTTTTGATGAAAAGGTAAAATATTATTATAAAAAAACGTTACGCCAAAAGATATGGCTAAAGCCATAATAGTTAAAAAAACAGATTTTAGTAAAGGTGGTTTTTTCTTTCGTGTAAAATGGTAAGTAAAAATAATTACAGCACTTATAATTACAGTAATTAGTACTCCAAATTTTAGTGCAGAAAGCGATAAAAACACAATAAATGCAATCACAAAAAGATATAGTTTTGGTAATCCTTCTCTATATAAAACAAAGAAAAAAGCACCATAAGCTAACGCGCTTCCAGCATCTGGTTGTAATAAAATTAAAAATGCTGGTATTAGTATTATCGCAAAGGTTTTAAGCTGGTCTTTAAAAATATTAATGTCTGTATTTAAATCACTAACATATTTTGCGACGGCTAAGGCTGTTGCTGCTTTAGCAAATTCTCCAGGCTGTAAGGTCATGCTGCCAATGCCATACCAAGAGGTTGCTCCATTAACATTTTTGCCTAAACCAATTAGAAGTCCAACCAAAGAAAGCATAGAGAGTATATAAATAATGCTCGAAAACCGCTCGTAAAATTTAGCGTCAATGGCTAGTATAAGTACAATTAAACCTATAGTAAATATAATATATAATAGTTGCTTACCATAAGGTTGAGACAAATCTAAATAACTAGTGATGTCTCCTGTATGCGAAGCAGATATTATGTTTATCCACCCAAAAGCAACTAATAAGAAAAACAAAATAATGCTTATCCAATCAAATTTAAAGTAACGATCTGTTTGTCTATACATTTTTAAAGCGGAATAGTATTTTGGGAGTTATTAGTTGGTATTGACTCTTCTGCTTCTTCTTCTAGAGGAATAACCTGTAATTGTGTTTCTCTATTAATTTTAAATGGTTCGCCAGAATGTGGTTTTTTGTATTCGTTTTCTAAACTGTGTGTTAGAATCCAACGTTCTAAATCTGTCCTAGAGATTTCTCCTTTAATATATTTTTCAATCATTAAACTGGCAATTCTCCCTGCAAAACGACTTCCCCAATATCCATTTTCTACAAACACTGCAATAGCAATTTTTGGGTTATTTCTTGGTGCAAAAGCCACAAAAATAGAGTGGTCTGTTAATTGGGTTTTTACACCATCTATTATAACAAAGTTTTCTGCAGTTCCTGTTTTGCCGCATATTTCAATATCTTTTACTTGCAAAGATTTTGCGGTTCCTTTATTATACACATCAAACAGCCCTTCTATTACAGGGTCAAAATGTGCTTTATCTATAGTTGTATATTTTGGTGTTGTGTAATTAGGATCTATAGTTTCGCCTTCTATAGATTTTATAATGTGTGGTGTATAAAAATAGCCTCTGTTAGCAATAGCTGCAATCATATTAGCTAATTGGATTGGAGTGGCTTCGACTTCACCTTGACCAATAGCATTAGAGATGTTGTAAGTAGAAGCCCAACGGTTTTTACCATACCATTTATCGTAAAAATCTCCATCAGGAATTCTGCCAGGTCGTCCTACTTTTAAATCGTAACCTAAAAAATTACCTAATCCAAAACTTTTTGCATGATCGCTCCAAACATTAAGTCCTTGAGAAGGCTTATCGTATTTTTCCACAATACGTCTGTAAACATTTGCAAAATAAGCATTACAAGATTCGTAAATTCCTAAATTCATGTTTACAGGGTTTCTGTGACTATGGCAACCAGTTAGTTTTTTACTACCATAATAATAGCCTAATTTGCAACTAAATTGATCTTGAGTAGTCACAACATCTTCTTGTAAACCAATTAATGCGTTAATAACTTTAAATGGTGAGCCTGGAGGATATTGCGCAAGCAAACCTCTGTTAAATAAAGGTTTAGCAATGGAGTCGTAATGCAATTTGCTGTAATTTTTAGATCGATTTCTACCTACAAGTAAATTAGGGTCGTAATTAGGTGCAGAAACCATAGCGAGTATTTCGCCAGAGCTAGGTTCTATAGCAATTATGCCACCTCTTTTGTGTTTCATTAATTGCTCGCCATATTCTTGTAAAGTAGCATCAATAGTAATGGTAATATCTTTTCCAGGCTGTGGTAGCGTATCGTAAACACCTCCTTTATAAGGACCAATGTTTCGGTTAAATCTATCTTTTTGTATAAATTTAATGCCTTTTACGCCTCGTAAAATCTCTTCGTAAGAAGCTTCAACGCCTTCTTTGCCTATTAAATCTCCCATTCTGTAATAGGGATTTTTTTTAATTAAAGCCTGATTGACTTCTCCAATATCGCCAAGTACGTTGGCTCCCATTTTAGTTTCGTATTGTCTAAGCGATCGTTTTTGAATGTAAAAACCATCGAATTTTCGCATTTTTTCTTGTAAAACAGCATAGTCTTCTTTAGATAAATGCGAAACAAAAACCGAAGGTAAACGTGGAGAATACGTATAGGCTTTATTGTATTTTTTTAAAAATTGTGGCTTGTCTATTTTTAGGAGGTTACAAAACTCTAAAGTGTCTAGAGGCTCTACTTCGCGTGGAATTATCATGACATCGTAAGAGGGTTGGTTGCTTACTAAAAGCTTTCCGTTTCGGTCGTAAACATAACCTCTTTTTGGGTAATCAAAAACTTTTCTAATCGCATTATCTTCATACAAATTGTTTGATGTTGCAGTATATACTTGTAAATAGAAAAGTCTTCCAATAAAAAGAATACCAACAAATAGGATTGAAAAGAAAAGTAGAAATTGTCTCATTTATTTTTTTCTGCTGAAAATTATTGTAAATAGCAAACACAATAAAATAGTAAAAATACTAGAGAATAACGTTTTTTGTAAGACCAAAAGTATTTTAGAAAAGTTAAAAATTTCTAAGAGAAACAATATTAAATGATGAATAACCACTAAAATTGAAATGTAGGTTGCACGAGTGCCAAAATCGATGTTGCCAAATTTTATAGTTTGGTGTTCGTACAATGCTCCAAAAGAGAATTTTAAAACCGCAGGTCTAATAAATGCGATTGTTACAGAAGCTGCAGCATGCATACCTCCAGAATCCGAGAATATATCTATAATTAAGCCTATAAGAAATCCTAAAAAGATAATAAGCATTCTATTATTTTTTACAGGAAAAAGTATAATAAATAAGATGTAGATGTATGGATTTACAAAACCCAAAAAATTAATATGATTAAATATTAAAACCTGCGCTAAAGCAAGAATAAAAAAGCGCGCTATGTTGGCAGATACAATGCTATTCATTCTTTTGGTTTAAAAGTGATTCAATAGCTTTTTTATCTGTGTTTTGTATGATATAAACATGTTCTATATTGGTCATATCATTAAATAGCTTAACATCTATTTGGTAAAAATTTTTGGCTTGGTCTAAGTTAAAACTACCAATTGTACCAATAGGAATCCCTTTTGGGAAAATAGCAGAGCGACCTGAGGTTATTATGGTGTCGCCTATTTTTACTGGTGCTTTTTGAGGGATTTCTGTTAGTTGTACAAATTCTGGAGAGTTACTATTCCAAATTAATGAACCAAAATGGTTTGTGTGTTTTAATTGCGCACTAATTCTACTTGTGGTATTTAAAATAGAAATAACAGTTGTAAATTTAGAGTTGCTATTATCTGTAATACCAATGAGTCCTTTAGAGCTTATAACCCCAAAATCTTCGGTTATACTATCTCTTTTTCCTCTGTTAAGTAATAACACATTGTCTGGCAAAGCATAGCTGTTTTTAATAACTCTAGCAGGTGTAAATTTATAGGGTTTATTAAAAGACGTGCTGTCTAAATAGGTTTTGGAGTTGTTAAAATTGGTATTGTATAGAAGCGATTTTAGCTCGTTATTTTCTTGTTGTAAGAGTTGGTTTTGTTCTTTTAAACCAAAATAACTACTTACGGAGTTTGAGGTGTTATAAATACCACCAGTTAAAAAATTGGCCGAATTTATAAATCTACTTTTATGGTAGCTATGCGATTGGATAGTAAATAATAAAGAAATAGAAAACAGCAACAGAAATAACAAAAAGGTTTTGTTACGAATAATAAAGTTTACTATTTGTTGCATGAGTTAATTGATTTCTGCTATTTACTTAATCAATATGCTTTTGTATTTAGTAAGGTTTTTTAGCGTAATTCCTGTACCACGAACTACAGCACGTAAAGGATCTTCTGCAATATAAACAGGTAAATCTGTTTTTTGAGATAAACGCTTATCTAAACCTCTAAGCATAGAACCTCCACCTGCTAAATAAATACCAGTATTATAAATATCTGCAGCTAATTCTGGTGGTGTTTGCGATAAGGTTTCCATTACAGCATCTTCAATACGTAAAATAGATTTATCTAATGCTTTTGCAATTTCTCTATAGGAAATTTGCACTTGTTTAGGTTTACCTGTAAGTAAGTCACGACCTTGAACACTCATATCTTCTGGTGGTAAATCTAAATCTTCAGTAGCAGCACCAATCTGGATTTTAATTTTTTCAGCAGTACGTTCACCAACATATAAATTATGTTGTGTTCGCATATAATATACAATATCATTTGTAAACACATCACCTGCAATTTTAACAGATTTGTCACAAACAATACCACCTAGAGCAATCACAGCAATTTCTGTTGTACCACCTCCAATATCTACAATCATGTTTCCTTTTGGTTGCATAATATCTACACCAATACCAATAGCAGCAGCCATTGGCTCGTGTATTAAATAGACCTCTTTGGCATTTACACGCTCTGCACTTTCTTTAACAGCACGCATTTCTACTTCGGTAATTCCCGAAGGAATACAAATTACCATTCGTAAAGCAGGCGTAAATAATTTCTTTTTAAGTGCAGGAATATTTTTAATAAACAAACTAATCATTTGCTCCGAAGCATCAAAATCTGCAATTACACCATCTTTAAGTGGTCTAATAGTTTTAATATTTTCGTGTGTTTTACCTTGCATCATATTGGCTTCTTGACCAACTGCAATGATTTTTCCTGTAATTCTGTCTCTAGCAACTATAGATGGAGCATCGACAACAACTTTGTCGTTATGAATAATTAATGTGTTGGCAGTCCCTAAATCTATTGCGATTTCTTCTGTCAGGAAATCAAAAAATCCCATGCGTTATTGTGAAATTATGTGTGTTAAAAAAATAATCTTGTAAAGGTAATAAAACTACAGAAAAAAAGTAATGTTAACGACTAATGTTATCATAATTTTTTAAAACTGAATAGTATAGGATTGAGAACTTAAATTTTACAGTTTTATTTTAAATTGAAAAACAAAAAGCTAAAAAAAGCTTCAGTAATTAAACTGAAGCTTTTTAGAATTGATTTATAATCTTCGATACTAATTCTTTTTGAAAGGAAAATTCTTCACAATGTCATTAAGAGCGTAGCGAAAAATCTATTTTAAAATTTTTAAAATATGATTCCCAATTTCTTAGGATTTAATGCTTAAAATGACGAGTGCCAGTAAACACCATTGCCATATTGTTAGCATTACAATAATCAATGCTTAGTTGGTCTTTAATTGAGCCTCCTGGTTGGATTACTGCAGTAATTCCTGCTTTGTCTGCAATTTCCACACAGTCCGGAAATGGGAAAAAGGCATCACTAGCCATAACGCTTCCTTTTAAATCAAATTTAAACGATTGTGCTTTATGTATGGCTTGGTTTAAAGCATCTACACGGCTTGTTTGTCCTGTTCCACTAGCACAAAGTTGCTTGTTTTTTACTAAAACGATAGTATTAGATTTGGTGTGTTTGCAAATTTTGGATGCAAAAATTAAATCATCTAATTCCTCGTTTGTAGCTGCTTTGGTTGTTGCTGTTTTAAGATCTTCTTTTTGGTCCGTTTTATTATTTCTATCTTGAACTAACACACCATTTAAGCATGTTCTTACTGAAGATTGAGCAAGTTCTGCATCTTTAAGCACTAATAAAATTCGATTCTTTTTTCCTTTTAAAACTGCTTCAGCTTCAGTTGTAAACGAAGGTGCAATTACAACCTCACAAAATAGTTTGTGAATCTCTTCGGCTGTAGCCAAATCAATTTCAGAATTAGCAATTAAAACGCCTCCAAAAGCAGAAACTGGATCACCAGCTAAAGCATCTGTATAGGCTTGGTGTACTGTGTTTCGCTGTGCAAAACCACAAGCGTTATTGTGTTTTAAAATGGCAAAAGTTGGTGCTTCGCCTTTAAATTCGTGCATTAAATTTACTGCTGCATCAACATCTAAAAGGTTGTTGTAACTTAATTCTTTGCCGTGTAATTGCGTAAATATAGCATCAAAATCACCAAAGAAAAAGCCTTTTTGATGAGGGTTTTCGCCATAGCGTAATACTTTACCATTAGTTTCAGAAACTTTCAATGCAGCAATATCATGATTGGTATTAAAATAATTAAATATAGCCGAATCGTAATGAGAAGAGACATTAAAGGCTTTGGCAGCAAAATGTTTTCTGTCGTTTTCAGATAAATTTCCTTTTTTGTCTGTAATTAACTCTAAAAACTCAGAGTAATCATCGACAGACGATACGCAAATAACATCGGCATAATTTTTTGCTGCTGCACGTATAAGTGAAATACCACCAATATCTATTTTCTCAATAATATCTTGGTTGCTGGCTCCAGAGGCTACGGTTTTTTCAAAAGGGTATAAATCTACAATAACAACATCTATTTGCGGTATGTTATATTCTGCAAGTTCTGCAACGTCACCTTCGTTATTTTGTCGGTTTAAAATACCTCCAAACACTTTTGGATGTAATGTTTTTACGCGTCCACCTAAAATAGAAGGATAAGAAGTTATGTCTTCAACAGGAACGACATTTATGCCTAAATCAGTTATAAATTTTTCGGTGCCACCAGTAGAATAAATAGTAACGCCTTGTTTATCTAGTTCTTTAACAATTGGTTCTAAACCCTCTTTGCTAAATACCGAAATTAATGCAGATTTAATTGTTTTGTTATTGCTCATTAGTAGTTGTGTTAATAAGCATACAAATGTAGCAAATTGACATTTTTTAGAGACTAAAAAAAAGTGCTACTTTTTAACTAAAAGCGCTAGTTATTAACAACTAAAGTATTTTGGACACTTGACTGCAAACAAACTCTAAAAAGCGCTCATCTTTTTCTGTAAATGGATCTGGAGTATTAGAGTCTATATCTATTTGTCCAATATTTTCTCCATTTACAAAAATCGGGATTACAATTTCTGCCTTTACAGTTATACTGCAAGCAATGTAATTGTCTTGTGCTGTTACGTCTGGAACCACAAAATTTTTATTACTCACAGCAACTTGTCCGCAAATACCTTTACCAAAAGGGATTATTGTGTGGTCTGTTGGTTCACCAACGTAAGGTCCAAGTTTTAATTCGTTTTTATTGCCATTTTTAAAATAGAAACCAACCCAATTGTAATGTGTTATGTTTTTTTCTAACACGTCGCATATTTTTAGTAAACGGTCGTTAATAGCTGTATCAGCCTGGCTAATAATAGTTTCTATTTGAGGTTTGAGGCTTTCAAAAATCATGAGCTAAAAATTTTTCGTAAATGTATTTAAAAAGCTGTAATTTCAGCCTTTAGTTTTTATTATTTTTAACTAAAATAAACCATTTAATTGAAAGAATTAATTTTAAAATATAAATCTGTAATTCGTTTTATCATCACATTTTTGATGGTGTATGGCGTGTTAATTTTTTCGTATAAGTTATATTTAGATTATAGTGATGGCTCTAAGTATTATCCAGACTATTTTACAAATCTTGTCGCGCAACAAAGTCAAAATTTGCTCGAAACCATTGGTTACAATACAGCTGTAATGCCTCATCCTGATGAGCCATCGATGAAATTGGTGGTAAGAGGAAAATACATAGCAAGAGTGATTGAGGGTTGTAATGCAATTAGTATCATTATTTTGTTTTTGTCTTTTATCATTGCATTTAGAGGCAAATTAAAAACAACTATTTTTTATATTTTATCTGGTAGCGTGTTAATTTATATAGTAAATTTATTTAGGATTGTAATACTTTCTGTTGGTTTATACCATTATCCTTGGAGGCGCGAGTTTTTGCATACTGTTGTTTTTCCAGCAATTATTTATGGTATGGTGTTTTTGCTTTGGATGTTTTGGGTAAATAGATTCTCTAAATTAAATAAAAAGAATGACTAAATATTTAAAATATTTATGGATTTTTTTACTGTTTTTAGCACTTGTAGCAATTCGGTTTTTTGAGAACGAATTGTTTTACGATCCTTACCTTTTATTTTTTAAAAACGATTATTTATATATAGATTCTCCAAGACGCGAAGTTTTAAAATTGGTTAGCTACACGTCTTTAAGATATGTATTAAATTCTTTACTTTCTATAGCAATACTTTATGCCTTTTTTAAAGATAAAAGTATTGTAAAGTTTTCGGCTTTAGTTTACGTGTTAGCTTTTGTAATACTTATAGCGTTGTATTTATACTTTGTTTTAAATCCTCAACAAGAACATTATTATATCTTTTTTAATATTAGACGCTTTTTAATTCAGCCTTTACTTTTAATCCTTTTATTGCCAGCATTTTATTATCAGAGGTTAAAAAGTTAATAATTTTTTAAAATGAGCTTAGAGTGAGTATAATTATTTACTTTTGTAATTGTGATAAAAATTATATTACATAAAGGTATTTCTTCACTCATGGCTTTAATAGTCTTGTTTTCTACAATTTCTATAACTGTAGAAAAGCATTTTTGTGGAGATACTTTAGTAGATGTTGCTTACTTTACTACTGTTGAAGGCTGCGAAGAGGAGGTTGTGTCTAAGGACTCTAAAACCAAGATTCTTAAATCATGTTGTAAAGAAGAGATTGAAGTCTTAAAAGAACAAAGCAAACTAGAAACTCTTGTTTTTAACGACTTAGATACAGAACAGCAACTGTTTATCACCAGTTTTGCGTATTCCTATATTAATCTTTTTGAAGGCTTATCAGAACAGATTATACCTCATAAAAATTATTCACCACCCAATTTAGTTGAAGATATACAGCTTTTAGACGCTGTTTTTATTATTTGATAATTATTTTTTTAAACACACCCTTCGCTTAAGCGAAATTTTTTTAAAATAGTTATTAAATAATATATTATGTTACACACTTATACAGTTACAGGCATGACCTGTAATAATTGTAAAGCTTCCGTAGAAAAACATTTAAAAGCTTTACCAAACATTACTAACGCAACAGTAAATCTTGATGCTTCTGAAGTTACTTTAGAAATGTCTCAACATGTTAAAACTAAAGCCTTACAAGAGGCATTACCAGAAAAATATACGCTTTCTGAAAAGGAAGAAAAAAACGTTTTTTCATCTGTTGAGCCAGAGGAAGAAAAAACGGTAATGCAACAATTATTCCCACTCTTTCTTATCTTGTTTTTTATAACAGGAGCTTCAGTATTGTTAAACTATAAACCATGGGATTTTAATGGATTTATGTTTGATTATATGGGACTATTTTATGTGGTTTTTAGCTTTTTTAAGTTTTTAGATTTAAAGGGTTTTCCAGAGTCCTTTAAAATGTACGATCCTTTAGCCAAAGCAATTCCAGCCTATGGATTTGTCTATCCTTTTATAGAATTAGCACTTGGACTATTGTTTTTAATGCGTATTCAAATTCCTTTAGCATTAATTGTCACTCTAATAATTTTAGGAATTACCACTTATGGTGTTACCAAAACACTATTAGACAAAAAAGCTATACAGTGTGCCTGTTTAGGTACAGCCTTAAAATTGCCAATGACTAAAGCAACCTTTATTGAAAACAGTATAATGATTGTTATGGCTGTTATAATGTTAATTAATACCTACAATTAATATGAAATCAGCACTATATATCCTATTATTAATACCTTTTTTAATGTTTTCTCAAGAAGAGATTAAAGGTCAGATATTAGAAGAAACTACTGATAACGATACAGTAGAATTAGCAGGAGCTAACGTATATTGGTTAAATACAACTATAGGAACTGTAACCGATTTTGATGGTAAGTTTGCTTTACCCTATAAAGAAGATTATAAAAAGCTTGTGATTAGTTATGTAGGTTTTAAATCAGATACTTTAAATATTAGTAGTAACAAAGCCATTACTCACACTCTAAAACCTACAAGTAGCTTAGATGAAGTGACTGTGGTGTCTCGTAAAAAAGCAACCACAAAATCCTATCTAAATGCCGAAAACACGCTCTTTGTGAGTAGCGAAGAATTACTTAAAGCAGCCTGTTGTAATCTCTCAGAAAGTTTTGAAACTAATCCATCCATCGATGTGAACTTTGCAGATGCTGTTACTGGTACACGCCAAATAAAAATGTTAGGATTAACAAGTCCATACATATTAATCGCTATGGAAAACATTCCAACTGTAAGAGGTGCAGCACAAGCTTATGGCTTAAGCTTTACACCAGGAACTTGGGTAGAAAGCATACAAATTACAAAAGGTGCAGGAAGCGTAGTAAATGGTTACGAAAGTATTGCAGGACAAATAAATGCAGAACTTCAAAAACCAACTACAGACGATAAGTTATTCGTTAACTTTTATGCAGGAAGCAATGAACGATTAGAGTTAAATACGCATATAAATACAAAAGTGTCTGATAAATGGAGTACAGGTTTGTATCTACACGGAAATACGCATAATAAAGAGCACGATGTAAACAACGATGGATTTTTAGACATGCCCAAATACAACCAAATAAATGTTATGAATCGTTGGCAATATACCAATCCAGAAAAAGGCTTTGTAAGCTTTTTTAATGTTAGATATTTAAATGATGAAAAACAAACTGGCGAATTAGACTTTGATCCTAAAACAGATAAGCTAACAACTAATAATTGGGGAAGCGAAATCAATACCAAGCGTTTTGATATTTCTGGAAAATTAGGTTACGTTAATCCAGAAATTCCATGGCAAAGTGTTGGATTTCAGTTTGCTTATAGTAACCACCAACAAGACTCATATTTTGGCTTAAATACATACGATATAGACCACAATAGTATCTATTCTAATGTAATATACAACTCCATAATAAGTGACTCTAGACATAAAATAAAAACAGGATTAAGCTTTACTTACGATAGGTATGATGAAGCCGTGATTTTAAACAATTATAAACGTACAGATAATTCTGTAGGTGCTTTTTTTGAATATGCCTTTGATAATTTAGATAACCTAAATGTTACAGCTGGTTTGCGTGTAGATAATCATAATAGATTAGGGACCTTTGTAACACCAAGATTGCATGCAAGATATACGCCTTGGGAAAAATCGGCATTGCGATTTTCGTTTGGAAGAGGAAAAAGAACAGCCAATATTTTTGCAGAAAATCAAAACATTTTTGCAACATCTAGAACAATAAATATTTTAAATACTAATGGAGATATTTACGGTTTAGATCCAGAAATAGCCTGGAACTATGGTGTCTCTTTTTTACAAGGCTTTAATCTTTTTGGAAGACGAGGAGATGTCGCTGTAGATTTTTACAGAACAGACTTTAAAAACGAAATAGTTGTAGATTGGGAAAACCCTCAGGAATTAAATTTTTATAATTTAGAAGGTGATAGTTTTGCTAATAGTTTTCAAACAGAAATTAATTACGAACCCTTTAATCATTTCGATATTCGTATGGCATATAAGCTTTATGATGTTAAAACAGATTATGTATCTGGTAAGCTCGAAAAACCATTAACACCAAAACATCGTATATTTGCAAATGCTTCTTTTGAAACTCATAAGCCTGAAGGAGAAGCTAAACAATGGAAGTTTGATGTTACCTATAATTGGTTAAGCGCTCAACGTTATGCTTCAACACAAAGCAATTCAATACAGTATCAATTACCAGAGAAAACACCAACATTAGGCACCTTTAATGCACAAATTACTAAAGTGTTTTCAGATAAATTTGAAATATATGTAGGAGGAGAAAATATAACTAACGTGAGACAGGATAACCCAATTTTAGGAGCAGATAATCCTTTTGGCTCAAATTTTGATACTACGTTTGTATATGGACCAATATTTGGTAGTATGTACTATACAGGATTACGATATAAAATTAATTAAAAATTTAAAATTAAAACTCATGAAAAATGTATTATTTGTATTAGTTCTATTATTTACTTCATTAACATTTGCTCAAAATAAAAATGCAAGAGCATCTTTAGAAGTAGATGGTGTGTGCTTAATGTGTAAAGATCGAATTGAGAAAGCTTCAATTAAAACTAAAGGAGTTAAAAGCGCCATTTGGAATGTAAAGACTCACGAATTAAAATTAATTTACGACGAACGTAAAACAAATTTAGAGGCTATTAGTAAAAGTATTGCTTCGGTAGGACATGATACCAAAGAAATTAAAGCAACAGATGAAGCTTATAATAGTATTCATGCCTGCTGTAAATATAGAAATGACGAAGTGATTGAAGATCATAAAAATTAGTGTTGATATAGTCGAATAACACTAGTTTACTAATAGATTCGAATTATAACACCAAATAAATTAATTTTTTTGATAGAATTTTCTAATAATTATTTCTAACAAATTCAAAATCATCTAATTAATTTATTTGGTTAATTAAAAAATAAGAGTATATTTGTTCACTTAATCGATAAAAATGACGTTTAGTCTATTTTTTAGATTGAGATAAGGGAATAAAATATAAATTTCAACAATGTTATTTTACTTTGTTCCCAGACAGGTAAATGCTATTGCCCAAATTAAAACCTTAACCTATGAAAACCTCAAATGTATTTTGTGCTGCACTTTTGTGTACACTCTTATTTGTAATTCCAATTCAAACTTTCTCTCAAACAGTAGATTCGGATAACGATACTGTTAAAGATTTTTTTGATGTAGATGATGATAATGATGGCCTTCTGGATACCACAGAATGTCCTGTCATTGCAGGCGCTGCATCTCCACAAAGTGATAATATTATTTGGACTAAAAATGGATATCATGTTTATACCATTGCTTCTAATACTAATGGATTAGGATACCAAGAGTCCGGATTTCAACAAAAAGTATTAAGTAAAGGTCAGCCATTAACTGTTTTAAATGGTTTAACAGACTTCTCCTTTCCTGCGAGTTCATCAATTCCAGGTAGTGCAACTAGTAGTGTTGGTACTTTTGCAAACGGTACGTTAACTTACGAGCACAATTATTCCTATAGATCCTATGAGATTCATCAATTTAGAGTAACAACTGCAGGAGGCTTTACTTCTGGTTCTGGACCATCTAGTGGTGTTTATATATATCCAGAAGTTGGAAATCGAACAGGAGACTACTACACAGCAACTATTAATTTTACTGAGCCTGTGGCTTCTTTTAGTTTTGACTTTGTAGATATTTTTGATACCAATAATGATGGTGCAACAATGAATTACGAAGTCTATGCAGATGGAAATCTTATAGCCTATTTTAGTGATAATTATATTGGAGATGATGCCGTTGGTAATATCGATTTATTTGATGCTGATGGTGTATTTAAAGGTTCTGTGCAAGCTGGTCAAAATAGAGAAAACACAATTGGCTTTGTTACAGACGATGTGGTAAGTCAGGTTATGATTAGGCATATAGCTGTTGCAGGGAATTTAGCATCCTCAACTCACGATCCTCATGGAATAGACTCTTTTGCCTACAGTTTTAGATGTACGCCACAAATTGATATTGATGTGGATAATGACGGAATACCAGATAATATTGAAGGGCAACCAACAACAACTTATGCAGCACCAAGTGGATCTGTGCATACTACTGGAGCCTTAAGAGGATTATATACAAATTATGGAACCGGAATTATTCCTGAAGATACAGATGGAGATTCAACACCAGATTACTTAGATACAGATTCAGACGCAGACGGAATTCCTGATATTAGAGAAAACGGAATGGCAAACACTGCCTCTGCTACAGATACAGATAACGATGGTTTATCTAATACGTTTGAAGGGTCAAATAATAACGATCCTTACGATTCAAACGATGAGATTAACGATCCAAATGATTTGTCTATTTTACCAGATACAGATGGCGATTTAACATTAGGTGGTGATTTGGATTATAGAGATGGATTAGATGTGTTTATACCCAACGCAACTTTAGATTTTGATGGAGTAGATGATGTTGTAAGATCTGGTGATATAATGGATTTTAGAAACGAGAGTTTTACCATGTCTGCTTGGGTGAAAATGGATGTTACTACAGGAGATCGTGCTATAATGGGAAGAGCTTTTGGAGGAGGAGGTAATGCAGCAAGACGTGGCGTTGCTGTAGAAGCAAGAGGAGGTAATGCTACTCATGCTAAACTATGTTTAGTAATTTATAGAGGTAATGCTCTAAGGTTAGTAGCAACCTCAGACCGATTACTACCTCGTAACGAATGGGCTCATGTAACCGCAACCTACAATGGTTCTACAGTTAATTTATATGTAAATGGTAAGCTTGAAAAAACACAAAATGTACCAAATTCTGAATTTAGAAGTGTTTCAGGTATAGACTTTACAATTGGTGCAATTTTTAACAGAGATGGAACAGCAATGAATAATCATTTTGATGGAGCAATAGACGAAGTTAGAGTGTTTAGAAAAGCTTTAACTAGCGAGCAAATTCAACAAATGGTGTATCAAGAAATTGAGCAAAACGGAGCAGATGTAAAAGGTGTTGTTTTACCAAAAGATATTAAAGATAATGCTTCTGGAACAAAAGTAGCTTGGTCAGATTTAAGAGCCTATTATCCTATGACTAATATAGTGACTTCGCAAACCGAAGATCATTCTGGTAATGGCAATGTTGCAAAATTATTTAACATTACTACCTTACAAGAGCAGACAGCTCCAATGCCTTACGAAACTTCAAATAATGGTGCATGGACAAACCAAAACACATGGTTACATGGTAATGTTTGGGATATTGAGGATGTTGCTAATAATAAAGATTGGGCTATTGTTAAAATTAACGATAATATTACTACTAATGCTAGTCACACACATTTAGGATTAATTGTAGAGCCTAATAAAAGACTTAGGGTTAATGGAAATAATGAGATTGGCAATACTTGGTATCTAGAACTTAATGGTACTCTAGATTTGCAAAATGATTCTCAATTAGTGCAAAACGAAACAAGTGATTTAGTCACTTCTTCAACAGGAAAAATATTAAGAAGACAAGAAGGATTAAGTAATGTTTTTAGGTATAACTATTGGAGTTCTCCAATTGGTACAACAGCTGCAAGTAGTTTAAGTGATAACAATTCAGCATTTAATAATACCAATAATACTAGTTATAGATTAAATATGTTAAAGGAAGCTTCAGGAAATATACAGTTTACAAGTAGCTTTAGTCCTCCTGCAACAACACCAGCAACATTAAGTACTCGTTGGTTATATATTTATCAAAGTGGAGTAAGCTATTACCATTGGGATCAAATTACACCTAGTACATCTATTCCTGTGGGAGTTGGTTATTCTCAAAAAGGAACAGGCCTTGGAGGAGGAGACTTCCAATATGTATTTGAAGGAAAACCTAATAACGGAACAATACTAATAGATGCTACAGACACTGGAGGACCAGGATCTGTTGGAGGTTCTACTAAAACCGAATATTTAGTAGGAAACCCTTATCCTTCTGCAATAGATGCACATACGTTTATAGACGATAACGCATCAGTTAGTGGAGGAGCAATTTACCTGTGGGAGCAATGGGCTGGAGAGAGCCACTATTTGGATGAGTATGAAGGTGGTTATGCAACACTAAATAAATTAGGAAAAGTAAGAGCTTATCAATTTGTAGGCTTGGATGGAGCAAACAATGGGTCGCAAGATGGTACTAAAACACCAACACGTTTTATACCTGTTGGACAAGGATTTATGACCGAAATTGTTGCCAATGGAGACATTGAGTTTAATAATGGGCAACGTGTATTTAAACGAGAAGATTTAGGTGAATCTGTGTTTTTTAGAACTACTAATCAAAATACAGAAGCTTCTGTAAATACTAATGAAGCAAACAGCACTATTGAATTCCAAAAAATAAAACTACAGTTTATTACGTCTAGTAATTTAAACAGAGAATTAATTTTAGGATTTAGCGATCAAACTACAGAAGGTTTTGATTATGGTTACGATGCAAGAATGGACGTATTTAATCCAAATGATTTAGCCTTAGCTTTAGAAGACGATAAAATGATTATTCAAGCGTATTCTCAAATAGAAGAAGATAAAGTTATAGATTTAGTGTTTAATGCCGATGGCAATTTAGATTATTCCATTCGTTTACTAGAAACTGAAAATATAGATAGTTCTCAAAACATTTATTTGTTAGACACGCAAGAGTCTATATACCATGATTTGATAGCAGTAGATAAATATAACTTTACATCTGAAGCTACTGACGACTCTTCGAGATTTAAATTAGTATTCACTAACGCGAATTTACTTTCTGTTAACGAATTTGAAAACGAAATAAATAGCACATTAATCTATGCCAATAATCAAGAGCATAGCTTATATATTAAAGGCTTAACAACTCATATAAATGATTTAAAAATTGTAAATATGTTAGGTCAAACTGTACAGCAATTTGGCGCTATGGATAGTCATGCTTTTGAAAACGGACAACCATTAAAAGCACTTAGTTCTGGACTATATATTGTAGAGTTGAATTTAGATAATGGAACAACTATTAGTAAAAAGATAACTTTAAAGTAAATCATTAAAAAAAAATATCTAAAAAAACCTCAGTAATTTACTGAGGTTTTTTTTTCGCTAAATTTTATTTCTGTAAGAAAAATTACTTTTTAAATGCGTTTCGTCGAAAAAATACGCTTTTAAAAGGTGTTTGTCAATTTTGTTTTTATCTTCATACTCCCAAACAAGAATAGTAACCATCCCTCATATTTAATGTATCCCTAAATTATTAAAATTTATTAATATGAAAATCTTAACCTACCTACAAAGCCTAATTTTAATTGCACTATTAGTAAATAGTACTACTATTAATGCACAAACAAAACAAAACAACCTATTACAGCAACTTAACAACAACGATTCTGAAAGGCAATCAATCGATTTTCAAATCATTAAATTAGAGTTTTCTGCTTCAGATAATTTGAGTAGAGAGTTAGTATTAGGATTCAGCGACCAAACTACAGACGGTTACGATTATGGTTACGATGCACAAATGAGTAACTTTTTCTCTAATGACTTAGCTTCTCTTTTACAAAACGATAAAATGGTTATTCAGGCTTTCGCCGAAATACAAACAGATAAACAAGTAGGATTAGTGTTAAATAGCGATGCTAATTACACCTACACTATAAGTATTAAAGAATTAGATAATATTGGAGATTCTCAGGAAATTTATCTTTACGATGCCTTGGAAAATGTAAATCATAATTTAAGAGATAGCGATTATGTTTTTACTGCAGAAGCTGGTGAAGATGCCACACGATTTAAATTAAATTTTAATAGTCAAACCTCACTTTCTGTTATAGATAATGATTTAAAAGAAACTGTTATTCGAGTGGACTCTAACAATATGTTATATATTGAAGGCCTAACTGAAACTGTAAAACACCTAAAAATATACAACATACTTGGAAAAATAGTAGAAGCGAAAACAACTATTAAAGCAGAAGTTTTAAAACAAGGTGTTTCACTTCAAAACTCTAATAAAGGAATTTATATCCTTCAACTTCAATTAGCAAACGGAAAAACTTTAGCAAAAAAAATACTGCTTAACTAAAAGAATGGATAAGCATAAAAAAAGCCTTAATGAATTTCATTAAGGCTTTTTTTATGGCTTTGTCACGTCCTGAAATAAGTTGACACAAAATCGACTTATTATGAAAAACAAAGAAACCAAAAGAGTAAAACGTACCCAACGCGATTATAATTTAGGCTTTAAATTAGCCCTTGTATCAGAG
>NZ_JBSHNP010000034.1:0-200 GCF_053604675.1 Lacinutrix salivirga | reverse complement strand
GTTGGGATGTCGTTATCGTTATCATAAACATCTACCACTACTGGTGTGTCTTCGTCTGTTGTTGTTGTATCGTCTTCTACATCTACAATTGGATTTACAGTTACTGTTACTGTTGCTGTGGACTCATCGCCATCTGCATCTGTAATTGTATAATCAAACGTATCTGTTCCATTGAAATCTGGTGCTGGTGTGTACAGTAT
>NZ_JBSHNP010000033.1:0-346 GCF_053604675.1 Lacinutrix salivirga | reverse complement strand
ATATTCAAACGTATCTGTTCCATTGTATCCTGGGTTTGGTGTGTAGGTTACTACATCATCACTTGGATCGTTTGGTGTATTGTTTGGATCTGTTATGACTACGGTTCCATTGGTTGGTGGTGTTGTGATTGCGATTGTACCTTCCGTTGGGATGTCGTTATCGTTATCATAAACATCTACCACTACTGGTGTGTCTTCGTCTGTAGTTGTTGTATCGTCTTCTACATCTACAATTGGATTTACTGTTACGGTTACTGTTGCTGTGGACTCATCGCCATCTGCATCTGTAATTGTATAATCAAACGTATCTGTTCCATTGAAATCTGGTGCTGGTGTGTACAGTATA
>NZ_JBSHNP010000032.1:0-372 GCF_053604675.1 Lacinutrix salivirga | reverse complement strand
TATTAAATCTCCAGCACTAAATGCGGTTCCTGAACCATCGGTTTCAGAAAAATAATTACCATTTGTAAGAGTAGGCAGTGTATAACTATCACATGCTGTTTGGTCTGTAAGTGTATCTACATTTGGTAAACCACTAATAGTTACAGTAAAGCTGGTTTCGGAAATGCAATTAGGTGTTGTGTTACTTTGTGAAGCAATATAAATGGTTTGCGAAGTTGTAATCACATCACCTTCATTAAGTAAAACAGGAGTGGTAGTTGTATCTAGCAAACTGCCATTGTAATAGTTATTACCAGGAGAAAGCGAAGGAAGTGTAAAACTTGCACATTCTATTTGATTAGGAAGCGAATCGACTTCTGGTGCACTTAAAAT
>NZ_JBSHNP010000031.1:0-1407 GCF_053604675.1 Lacinutrix salivirga | reverse complement strand
TGGATAATCTAAATCTTTAGAATAGTCAACCTCATCTTCTAACCAACCAATTTCGTTACACCAATTTTTTATATCCGACAATAACTCTTTGTTATTTATTTCTTTAAACTTATATTTTTTTAAAGAATCTTCTAAATAATTGTAAAAAGTATGACCTAAATCGTGACGAATTTCTGTTTTGTACATTTTCTTATACTCTTCATAACTTACTGTTATATCTAAAGTCAAATAAGCATCTTCCTTATCAAATCTCCTAAATGTTTTCCGTTTAATTTCATTAGGCAAACATCTAAAAGCAAAGCCTATTACGCTTGGTGTTTTTACATTTTTATATTTTTCATTTGCTTTAACCCAAACAACTTCAAGTTCCTTTCTTAACTCAATAATAAAGTTTAGGTAAGTATCACAGTTTACAGATATTCTCATAATTAATGACAAGCTTTATTTCCTGGTGGTAAAAATCCTTTCCAAGCTAAATATCCTTTTAATTTCATTCCTTCAAGCATTTGCATTAGCTTTTTAGAACCTTTATTTAAAGGTACTTTTTCTAAATTCATTTTATCCAACCATTTTAGCGTATATCTTCTTTTAGGGTTTTTGGTTTCTCCTATCTTCCATAACTCACCCTCTTTTAAAAACATTTCACCTATTGGTTTTTTCTTTCCCCATTCCATAACTGGATACCAACCATCTTCTTTTGCTAATAAAGCATAAAGCTCTTTTAGTCCAAAAGGGTCAATAAATGAATTGGAATCGTGTACGTAAGCGTATATATTTGGATTGGTACTTTCAATGCCTAAAGGGTCTTGACTTATGTAAGTCCCACTATCAGGATTATAATATCTAAACCTGTTATAATACAACCCAATCTCCTCATCCTCATACTGTCCTTGGTATCTAAACGGACAATCACTTGCAACTCCTTTTGCTAACTTACGTATTTTACCGTAAATATCATACTCTACTTCCCAAGTTTTTTCTCCAGAAGAATTATACATTTCCACTGGTGTACCCAAATAATCTGTTATAATAGAGTAGGTGTCCTGTTTTGTGATTTTTGCAGCTGGTTTAAAAGTACCTTCGTCAAAAATCCAAGTAATTAGGTTGTCTAATGGTTCTGGTTTGTCGTTTTCTAGTACTCCTTCTTCGTTAATTACAAGTTTTGGTCTGTCTTTTAAATTGTATTGCCACTCGTGTAGAGGTACGTTTCCGTCCCAAATAAAGCGGGTTATAAGACCTCTCGTCTGCGCTCGAGGTGACAGCATAGTTAATTTAGCAGTACGTCTGCCTAAGGCATCGTACTCAAAACTTATAGTTTCGTTGTTAGGTTTGGTTACGCTTTTAAGCATGCCATTGCCTTGCCAAGTGTAGTCTCAATTGCCTTTATTGGTGATTTTATTGCAATGA
>NZ_JBSHNP010000030.1:0-33141 GCF_053604675.1 Lacinutrix salivirga | reverse complement strand
TTGGCGAGTAATTGCTTCGTTAAAATCACCTTCTTGAATAGATGTAGATTGGTTATCTGTACCTCTCTGTCTTACATCTGCTTCGTTGTTAAATCCACTTGGTGGTGGAACAACTTCACCTGTTTGCCAGATACGCGCTTTGTTATCGCCTGTACCTAAACCATCAGCTTGGTCTGTGTAAGCAGAATTAAATACACCTGCTTGCCTTACCATTACTTTATTGTCGTTACCATTTTGGATAGACTCACCAGAGTTTCCTAGTTGTCCTGAAAGTGGAGCTACGTAATCAGCATCTACTGCTGAATTACCTTTAATGTCTGTCATTGAGCCAGCATTTGTGTCCCAACTTTGCGCCATCATTGCGCCTGAGAATAATAGTGCCGCAGCACCAAAAATTACTTTTTTCATGTTGAATATATATTGATTAATAGCATTGTAAAGATATGTAAATTTTAATATGAACTAAAAATGCTATTGATGAAATCTTAAAATTTTAACATTTTTTTCGATAATTAAATATTTAGTATCGACGAAATACACATTTCTATACAATTTTATTAAAAACCATTTTTACTCAACATTATGTTTTAAATAAAATTATACGTACTTATACGTATCTATTTTTAATTTTAAATCAACAAATTATTCTAGTGGCTTATAAATTAATTCAAAATAAAAAAAGAGCTTCAATTTCTTGAAACTCTTTTTTACCTTTTTATATAGTGTTTAGTTTTATTTCGTAAAAAGCAACTCTCTATATTTTGTTAATGGCCATAACTCATCATCTACAAGTAATTCTAATTTATCGCAATGATACCTAATCTCTTCAAAAATTGGCTTTACTTTATTACAATAAAGGTTTGCTTTTATCTCTGCATCTTCAATTGTATTTGCTTTTTTACGCTCATTAATCATTTTTGTGACTTTAGAGTTAATGGCTTCAATATGTCTAGAAATATCTTCGATTAAATTTAATTGTTCTTTGGCTAAATTTTTAAAATCTTTGCCATAAATTTCTTTTAATCCCTTTACATTTTTAATTAAAACGTTTTGATACTTAACTGCTGTAGGTACTACGTGATTTCTAGCAATATCTCCAAGTACACGTCCTTCAATTTGGATTCGTAAAGAGTATTCTTCTATTTCTATTTCGTAACGTGCTTCAGATTCTACTTTATTCATTACGCCCAATTCTTCAAAAAGCGAAATTGTTTTTTTAGAAATTTTAGCTTTTAAAGCTTCTGGTGTAGTTTTATTGTTACTTAATCCTCTTTTCTTTGCTTCTTTTTCCCATGCTTCACCATAACCATTTCCTTCAAATAAAACATTTTTAGATTTTTTAATGTACTCTCTTAATATATTAAAGATAGCATCATCTTTTTTCATGTCTTTTTTAGCAATTAGCGCATCAACTTCTTTTTTAAACTCAATAAGTTGCTTAGCGACAATGGTATTTAAAACAGTCATTGGGTTAGCGCAATTTGCTGTAGAACCTACAGCTCTAAACTCAAATTTATTTCCTGTAAAGGCAAATGGAGACGTACGGTTTCTATCTGTATTATCTAAAAGTACATCTGGTATTTTACCTACAACATTTAGTTTTAAATCTGTTTTTTCTTCTGGAGATAATTTTCCATCAGTAACATTTTCTAGTTCATTTAAAGTTCGTGTTAATTGCTCGCCAATAAAAACAGAAATTATTGCTGGAGGTGCCTCGTTAGCTCCTAATCTATGGTCGTTACTTGCAGATGCAATTGCTGCACGTAATAACTCTTCATTATCGTAAACCGCTTTTATAGTATTAATAAAGAAGGTTAAAAACTGAAGATTACTCATTGGTGTTTTCCCTGGTCCTAATAAATTAACTCCAGTATCTGTACTTAAACTCCAGTTATTATGTTTTCCAGACCCATTGACACCAGCAAATGGTTTTTCGTGAAATAACACTCTAAAATTATGACGGTCTGCTATTTTATCCATAACGTCCATTAATAAGGAGTTGTGGTCAACTGCTAAATTAGCTTCATCGTAAATTGGTGCTAATTCAAATTGATTTGGTGCCACCTCGTTGTGCCTTGTTTTAACAGGAATGCCTAATAACATACATTCTGTTTCCAAATCTCTCATATAAGCCATTGCACGATTTGGGATAGTACCAAAATAGTGATCGTCTAATTGCTGACCTTTTGCTGGTGAGTGCCCTAATAAAGTTCGCCCAGTTTGTACAATATCTGGTCTTGATGCTGCCAAGTCTCTATCTATTAAAAAGTACTCTTGCTCCCAACCTAATGACGCATTTACTTTTTTTACATTTTTATCAAAATATTTACATACAGCAACCGAAGCAGTATCCACTGCTTGTAACGCTCTTAACAATGGTGTTTTATAATCTAAAGCTTCACCTGTATATGAAACAAATACGGTTGGTATGCATAAAGTGGTACCATAAATAAAGGCTGGAGATGTTGGATCCCAAGCGGTATAACCTCTAGCTTCAAAAGTATTACGAATTCCTCCATTTGGGAAACTAGATGCATCTGGCTCTTGCTGTACTAATTGTCCGCCTCCAAATTTTTCGATTGCTAATCCATTTCCTATAGTTTCAAAAAAAGCATCATGCTTTTCTGCTGTTGCTCCTGTTAATGGCTGAAACCAGTGCGTATAATGTGTTGCTCCTTTAGAGATTGCCCACTCTTTCATTCCAGTAGAAATGTGATCTGCAACTTCTCGAGCAATCTTTTTTCCATGCTTTGTAGCATCCATTACACTTACAAAAGCTTCCTTTGTAAGGTATTGTCGCATAGTTGATTCGTTAAAAACATTAGAACCAAAAATCTCAGAGCGTCTCTGAGTTTCTTCAATAACTACTGGTTTACGTTTTAAGGATTGCTTAATGGCATGAAATCTTAAAGTTGACATCGTTTTGTTTTTTAAAAATTTTAGACAAATTTACAATTAAAAATAAAATACCCTAAAAAAAATAGGGTTAATTGTTAACAATTGTTAAAAACACAAGGATACACCTTGTCTTTTTATGGGTTAGAACATATTTTAATCAAAATTTAAGTTTTAGTGTTAAATTACTACAACAAAAAACGCTTTCTAAATCCTTAGAAAGCGCTACACTTTATTTCTGTTTTCACTACATTAACCTTTAAAGGCTAAAAAGATAAATACTGCATATACTGCAACTAACACAAACCCTTTAATTTTACCTATAACGTTGCGTTTAGGCAGTACTCCTAAAACCAAAACTGCCGAAGCAAAGATTAGCATCCAAAAAATATCTCGAGATAATATTGAAGCTTCTGTTACAGGAATGGTTTTTATAATTGAGGTTAAACCCAAAACAGAACCAATATTAAAAATATTAGAACCTATTAAATTCCCTAACGAAATTGCTTTTTCTTTTTTCACAGCAGCAATTACAGAAGCGGCTAATTCTGGCACACTAGTCCCAATTGCAATCATAGTTACTCCAATTACTGCTTCACTAACACCAAGGTTTGTTGCAATTTCTGTAGCGCCTTTTACTAACCATTCACTACCAAAATATAATGCAGCTGCTCCAATTAAAAACCACATAACAATTTTAGCATTAGATACTACAGCTAAGGTATCGTCCACGTCTTCAATATCTTCCGTCGCTTTTTGATTCCTTATTAAATAAACAACAAATAGTATTAACGCTACAAATAAAATAATCCCTTCTAATTGTGTTAATTGGTTGTCGTTCCAGAGAAAATAATATAAGGCTACAGAGAATAACATCATCACTGGCCAAGTTAATTTGTAAAATGATTTATCTATGGTAATTGCACCTACAATAGCTGTAACACCTAATACTAAACCAATATTTGCAATATTAGAACCCACTACGTTGTTTATAGCAATGGCTGGAGAACCCTTTATAGCAGCTTGTAAACTCACTAACAACTCTGGCGCAGAGGTTGCAAAAGACACCACTGTCATACCAATAACAATCTTAGAAATATTTAATTTAAATGACAGTCCAACAGAAGATTTTACTAAAAAATCGCCACCAATGACTAAAAGCACAAAACCTAAAATTAAATACCCAATACTCATATCTATAATTTTTATGCGAATATAAGTAATTTGACTATTGATTTCGAAAATAGCTATTCGGAATTATATACAATTTATACGTTTAAAAGCAGTTCTTAAACTAAAAAAATAGTTAAAAAACTGTTTTTTTAGTTATATAACTATTTTTTTAGTTATGTTTGTGATTACAATACCTTAAATTAATTATCATGCAGAAGTTAACAAATAAAGAAGAAGAGATTATGCACATAATATGGAAGCTCGAAAATGCTTTTGTAAAAGATGTGATGGCTGAAATAAAAACAGAAAAACCTCACTACAACACCTTATCTACAATTGTTAGAAATCTTGAAGAGAAAGGTTATGTTGGATATGAGGCTTTTGGGAAAACACATCGTTATTTTCCTATTATTAAAAAGGAAGACTATCGCAAACGTTTTATAAACACAGCCATAGACAACTATTTTAATAGCTCTTATAAAAGTGTAGTGTCGTTTTTTGCTAAAGAAGAAAAAATTAGTGTAGAGGAATTAAAAGAGATTATTAGTTTAATTGAAAACAAAAAGTAGTTATGGATTATTTATTAAAAGCATCTGCAATTATTACGTTATTCTACCTTTGCTATAAATTGTTTTTGCAACACGAAACTTATTTTCAATCTAACAGATGGTTTTTACTTGTTGGACTAATTGTAGCTTCTGTATTACCTCTAATAGTTATACCAATTTATATAGAATACACTCCTACTCCAATTAGTTTTACAGAAATTGAAAGCGCTTCTTTTCAAAACACTCAAGCTTTAGCATCTCCATTTAATAGTTTTTTACTATTTACTTATATATATGGTATTGGCGTTTTATTTTTTACTGTAAAATTTTTAATTCAATTGTGGTCTTTAAAAAAGCTGATTAATAATTCTAAAAGCATTAAAAAAGAAAATTTCATTTTTGTGGAAACTAGTAAAGAAACAACACCTTTTTCATTTTTTAATCGTATTGTTTACAATGCTGAATTATTTTCCGACAAAGAGTTACAACACATTATCACACACGAGAAAATCCACGCATCGCAACTCCACTCTATAGACGTAATTATTGCACAATTAGCATCCATTATCTTTTGGTGTAATCCATGTATTTGGCTGTACAAAAAAGAACTACAGCAAAATCTAGAATTTATAGCAGATTATAAAGCACAACAGCAAATAGACTGTACAAAAAGCTACCAAACAGTGATGTTAAAAGCGAGTTTAAGCCAAAACAACCTAACCATATCTAATAATTTTTATCAATCATTAATCAAAAAACGAATTGTTATGTTACACAAATCAAAATCCAAAAAACACAGTAAACTAAAACTAATTATTGTGCTTCCTTTTTTAGCATTATTTTTAATGAGTTTTAATGTTGAAGAAATTTATGTTGCTAAAACTACATTCTCAGATCAATCAATTACAACTGAAACTTTTGTAATTACCTCAACCTCATCAGATAAAGACATTGAAATAATTAAAAGTAAATTAGAAGCACAAGCCGAAGGTTTAAAAATTAAGTTTTCTAACCTAAATAGAAACTCTAAAAACGAGCTAACAAACCTTACTATTAAAACAAAACTAAAAGGTAAAACCAAATACACCCACAATATTACTTATGAGAGTAAATCCAATAAAGCAATAGAGTCTATTATTTTAAAAATTGAAAATGGCGAGTTGCTTTTTGGAGACGAAAAACAAGAACTACTAATGCGAGTAACCGAAAGAGGTGTTGTTGCAGATAAATTTCCTGTAAAGACAACACCTCAAACTACAACTATGGGAACCATACATGCACAAAATACTGGTGACAATGTAAAGGTAGTTATAGACAGTAAAAACAACGAGGATAGCTCCTATAATTTTAAGATAGCTACTAAAAATACTGGTAATCAAAAAAGTAAATTACAAGTGGTTAGTAAAAACAAAAAGCCTTTATATGTTATAGATAATAAAATTGCAAACGAACAAGACACAAATTTAGACACTGAAAAAATAACACATGTAAATGTATTAAAAGGCAAAAATGCTACTGAGAAATATGGAGACAAAGGCAAACATGGCGTTGTAGAAATTACCACTAAAAAAAATTCTCCTTGGACAGTAAGCTATGAGGTTAAAGCGGTAAGTGTTTTTCCTGAAGATAATAACTCTAAAAACGCAGAACAAACAATACAACTTAACCAAAGCAGTACAGAAAATTACAATTTTAATACTTCTTTAATTATTGTGGATGATAAAAAATCTAATGCAGAAGCTTTAAATAATTTAAACCCAAAAAGTATAAAATCCGTAAGTGTTTTAAAAGCTAAAAACGCGATAGAACTTTATGGTAACGAAGCTAAAAATGGAGCTATTTTAGTAACTACAAAAAAGGATAACCCTTGGAATGTTGAGTTTGAAGTTAAGGAGGTTGAATTTGATGAAAGTGAAATAAAAAATTACAGTTCTTCCTTATCTATACTTAGAAAAACTACTTCTGACACATTTATAGAGAAGAACAATAAATATTTTAAAGACCAATACAATATAGACGTCATATTTAAAAAATTAAAAAGAAATGCAGCTGGTGACATTGTAAAAGTAAAGATTTTACTTAAAGATAATAAGGGACAAAAAACAAGCGCAACATTTCAATCTGATAACGGAATACCTGTTATAGAGTATGGCAATGACATAAAAGGCAATCTAATTATTCGTACAAGATAAAATAACTTTGTTTTATTGCTTTAAATCAATAGTTAATTAAAGGCAACAAAAAATCCCAAACGATAATGTTTGGGATTTTTTTGTTACAGCAAATGCTATAATCTATTTTTCACTAAATTTTCAATAATAAAATTAACCAATACTTACAAATTCTCCATCTAATGTAAATATTAAATCAACATCATTGTTTAACTCAACCTGTTGTTCATTTGCCTCTAGCTCCCAACTAACAATAAAATTGTTAGGATAAGTTTGAGAGACGTAAGTTAAAATTGATTGTGGTATTACAGAGTCTGGAAGTTGCGTTAAGCTATCTATGGCTATAATTTCAAATACGCTATTAAACTCTAACTCTACAGAGTTGCTTAATTCAATATCGTAAGTCACTACAGCACCTTCTGTTTCCTTTACAGCAGTTATTATAGTATTTGACGCAAAATGTGTATTGATGTAATTTGTAATCTCAACTGGAATTTCATTTACAGGAATAATTTCTTCATTGTCATTATAATCATCATCATCGTCGTCTCCAATACCAATAAATACTCCATTAAGATCAAAATCTAGCTCTAATCCATTGTTTAATTCAATTTCTTGTTGGTTATCGTCTAATTCCCAACTTGTAATCACATTGTTTGGATAATTTTGAGCTACATAATCCAATATACTTTGAGGGACAACCGAGTTTGGTAATTGCGTATCACTTTCTATACTCGTAATTTGGTATTGCGCATCAAATTCTAATTCTATATTTCCAGTTAAATTAATCTCATAACTTGCAAGACCATCGTCTGTGTCTAACCAAGCAATAATTACGGAATTTGAAGGAAAATGAGTCGCAATATACTCCATTACAGGAGTAGGAATTTCATCTAAAGCTAATACCTCATCATCATCATCGTCATCATCTAAATCCACTCTAATAAATACACCATCTAATGTAAACTCTAATTCTAAATCATTATCTAGCTCTACTTCTTGATAGGTGTCTTCAATTTCCCAATCTGTTATGTAATTATTAGGATAATACTCTGCAACGTAATCTAAAATAGATTGTGGTATTACAGAATTTGGCAATTGAGCTAAACTATTTATTTGTACAATAGCAAACTCATTATTAAATTTTAATTGATAATTATCTGTTAATAATACATCGTAAGTTACAGTAGTATTCTCTGTGATTTTTTTAGCAAGATTAATACTGTTTGAAGGGAAATGAGTAGCTACATAAGTTTGAATATCCACTGGGATTTCATTGTCTGACAATACAACCTCGTTAATTGAAACTCCATCATCATCACTACTACATGAGGCAAAAGTTAAGATTGCCAATAACGCAATAAATGCAAATTTTAAATTTCTCATAACTTAAAAATTAAAAGGGTTAAATGTTAATTGCAAATATCGAAATCATTTATTCTTAAATCAATGACATAGGTCATAAAATCAGCATTTTAAGGATACTTTAACACCAAACATAACATTTTTAACAAAAGCAAAACACATCTCAATGAGTTTTGATTGAGATGTGTTTTATTGTTTAAAAAATATTTTAAAAATTAACCTATTTAATAATTATCTTTTTGATTAAACGCTCGCCTTTAGCTTCAATTTTAACTAAGTATAAACCGCTTTCAAAATCTAAGTCTATAGAAGCGTTATTAGGTGTGTTTGTTTGTAATACCAAGCGTCCTTCTGTTGAAAACATAGAGACCTCATAATTTTGTTGGTTTCCAGAAATAAATAATTTGTTATTTGCAGGATTAGGATAGACCTTTATAGTTTCCGCATTAAAAGTTGTAATATTTAAAGGCTGGTTCCATGTATCTCCAACATTATTTCCCCAAATGTATTCTACCAAATCAGGTTGATCTATAAAAGGATTTCGGTTATATTGCCATTGGTAAATTACATTATTCCTATTCATTTCAAAATCGTCTGGAGGATCATTTCTGTGCCAATCTAAAATTGTAGCTAAATCTCCCATTTGTCCATCTATACTTGGAAAACCATTAACTATGCTTAAACCATTATACCTAATCTGTAAATACAATACACTTCTGGCAACATCGCCTTTAAAGCTTCCTGCTGTTGCTGCTGGACCATTATATTGCCCATAATGCTGGTTTCCTCTAGAGCTATTTTCTGGTCCATCTGCAGCTCTTAAAGCGTGTGCATCACTATTTCCGTGTCGTAAAGAATCGGCTTCGGTTGTCCAAAAAACATCTTTTCCATCTTTAATATCGTCCAAATCAATACTTTGATAATCCGCTAACGAACGCGGAAACGTGTGTTCTCTATTCCACGTTCCTGTATTAACAGATGTTGTTTGAAAGTCTAATTTTGCGCGTCCTTGCTCTGTATATACTAACCATACCTGATTACTATTTGCAGGGTTTTGGTCTGCTTCTTTTAGAATATCTATAACATCTGTATAAGTTTGTGCTCTAACAATAGTTGGATCTGCAATAATATCTTGCAACGCTTGTTCTAAATTTGCTCCAGACAGCTGGTCTAAACTATCATAATATCCTGTGGGTTGCGTGCTTGCTACTATACCAAATGTGGAGTTTAAAGGTGTCCCAAAAGGCGCTACAGTAAAATCGTTATCGACTACTCTAAGTTTTACAAAATTGTTAAAAGGAATTACAGGAGACGCTAATGTGTTAAATTTAATTATTGGCTCTTCGTCTCCTTCATCATCTGTATCATCTATTAAAGTAATAGTTGTTGAGACTTGATTTTGACCATTAGGTATTGTTAAGTTTGTAACTCCAGAAAAATCCGAGGTATCAAAACCCTCGTTATTTAGGCTAAATTGAAAATTATAATCTGCACTCACCGGATTTTGTGTAGTAAATATTATATCAAAACTATCGCCTTCGTTATAAAGCATTTGAGTTGTTGTAATCTCCATAGCGTTAAATTGTATGCCAGAGCCATCGTTTAATTGCCTAGGAGTTGGAGTAGCAGCACTATAACTACCATCGTTATTACGTTGTATGGATTTTGGATTAGCATTTGTTCCATTATCGTTAATTTGTTCTAACATCTCAAAACCAGGAATATCATTAAAAAACTCTAATAAATCTGTTTCTCCAGAATCGTTAGTTTCATACACAAGCACATCTATTACATTAGCTATGGTTGCTTCAGTTTGATCCGGAAAATCTGTAGCATTTGCTTGGTATATTACTGCAACATCAGGACCATTTTGTATAAGGTTTTGTGCAATTACATGTTGAGGAAAAGGCGTTACTAAATCACTACCAATTACAAAAAGACCATTAGCGTCTGTAATCATGCCGTCCAAATCTAAAGCAAAATAACTTTTACCTCCTGTACTACTAGTATTAGAACCATTATATAACACCAAAACATAACCCTCTAAACTTGTATTTGGATTTGGTGTTTTAAGCTCTATAAACTCCTTTGTATCTATTCCTGGCGTATCACAATCTAACTCGTTTATAACTACTTGCGAATAACAAAGTGAAGCAAATAAAAGAAATAGAAGTTGAGGTAAAATTTTCATATTTTTTTTTTTACAAATATAGTGCTAAATATTAGCTAGAATATTAATCTTTACTTTTTAACAAATAGAGTGATTTTTAAAATTAAAAAGATAGAAACTTTAATTTTTAGTGTTTTTTAAATGAAAACTGCTTTGAAAACAATAAAAGCAACAAAAAAGCCTCTATAATTGTATTAATATGAAACTTAAATAATCAATTTATATTACAAATTAAAACTTTTTTAAAGAACTTATTGAAATTATTGAAACACATATCATTATTATGATTATAAAACTAAAGCTAACTGTATTAATTTTTATGAATTTATTTGGTGGATAATATTCAAAAAATATATATTGGAAAAACAATCACTAAAAATGGTTGTTTGTTATTAACCTTTTAAAACTTCTAATTATGCTAAAACTTGCCGAATTAATAATTGATATTATAACCTCAATTATGCTTTAAACCAAAAAAGTAAAACTTAGTCTAGAATAAGTTTTACTATTTTAAACTAAAGGGTAATTTGTTAAACCTTATCAAATGTTTTAATTTTGGAGTCTATTAACAAATATGAAGAAAAAGGGATTTAAACTTTTAGCAAAGCTTAATAAGCTTATACTGCCAAGCTATACTAAACAAAAATTAGATTTAAGTAAAGCCACAAAATTACAGATGGCTATATTTGGCTGGAAAGTTTTTGTTACAAAAAATGCATTAGATTAATTTTAATTGCAATAAATCTTTGATGTTTATATAAAAAAGAAATATATTTGCATCCACAAAAAAAGGCCTCGTGGCGCAACTGAATAGCGCACTTGATTACGGCTCAAGAGGTTACAGGTTTGAATCCTGTCGAGGTCACAACACTTAAGAAACCACGCTCATAAAAATGAACGTGGTTTTGTGTTTTCTATGAACATTGAAAGTTGTAAATTTTTAAAAAGTAAGCGGAAAACACAAAACTAGAATCGTTTTTTCAGCGATGCGTAATTGATTATTTGCAACATTTTGCTCACTCTAGATATTTAATACTGTCGAGGTCACGAATAAATAAAAAATCCGAACGTTAAATCAGGCTTGCTTAAATTTATAAGTTCAGATTTTTTAATTTAATAGTTGAGCATTGTGGAAGCGCGCAAGCGAATCCGTTTTGCGAAACTCAAATTTTTTTGACTATTTTGACATAAACTAAGCCACCTCTACTCTCATAAAATAAAAACATCCACTTTAATTTAAAGTGGATGTTTTGTCTAACTATTTTATTTCTAAAAGCTTAAAACTATTCGTCTAACATTAAGTTTAACGTTACAGTAATATTATCTCGTGTAGCTTTACTAAATGGACAGACTTGGTGAGCTTTCTCTACTAATTCTTCACCAGTTTTAAGATCAACTCCTGGAATGTAACAGTCTAACGTTGCTTCTAAGAAAAAGCCATCGTCGTCTTTACAAAACCCAATTATTGCACTAACACTTAAATTATCGTTATCAATGTCTATGTTTTCACTCTCTGCAACTGCTTGTATTGCACCTCCAAAACATGCAGCATAAGCAGCTCCAAAAAATTGCTCTGGATTTGCACCATCGCCTCCATCTCCTCCCATAGATTTTGGTACAGATAAATTAAAATCTAATGGTCCATCTTCTGATTTTACATGTCCTTTTCTTCCGCCTACTGCATTAGTAGTTGCCTCGTATAATGTTTTCATTGTATATGTTTTTGTGATTAATTTAAAGATATAAACAAAGTAGATTTATATAAAATTTATGGTCTTAAATTTCTCATAAAATTAAGTAATTACAAAACTATTTAGAAGTAATACAAAATTGAATTTTAAAAAAAATCCACTTTAAATTAAAGTGGATTTTAAATTATTTTTTACGCTATGTCCTTTACACAATTTCTGCACTTAAACCTGCATCTAACAACATTGTGCAACGAGGTTCTAATTCTTCATATAAGCCTGTTTTTACAGTACACTTCCCTTTATAATGTACTAATATAGAGCACTGCTCTGCTTGCTCTGGTGTGTGATCACAAGCGTACATTAAAGTGTCTATTACATGATCAAAGGTATTTACATCGTCGTTGTACAACACAATCTCGTTATTCATTTTTTCTAAAACGTCAACATCGTGTTGTTCTTGGATTTTTTCTTTTGTACTCATTACTTTAAATCTTTAAGCTAATTTAAAAAAAATAAGCAAAAAGAGTGCCAATTGGCACTCTTTTATAACTTTAGTATGATGTCTCACACCCTAATTTAACTATTAAACTTGTTTAATAAAACTTCCAAGTGTTAAATTAACATGCTCCAACATAGTTCCATCCACTATATGTACGTTGATATAGGTTGCCAAAATAAGTAACCAAAGATCCTACAGAATAGCTAACACCACTTTGCCACTCAGAAACTCCATCGCAAATACTGCCTGAACTCGCAGGATACATAGAGCGTAAAGATGATATATCGTTACCATTAAAATTTCCGCTTACACTTGTAGAAAAACAAGCTTGCATAACAGAGCTTAAATCTCTTCCTGTTGGAGTTCCAGGAATATGAATAGCACCATTTGATCCTGCACCTTCGTTACCTTGACTAGAAGGCGGACAGCTTAAACGGTCAAACCAATCTGTATGCCTAAAGCCGATGGAATGTCCAATCTCGTGCGTAATAACATGTTCGTTTACATTAGTTGAAAATTGTTCTATCCCATAGATTTGTACAAACTTATTAGGTTGTCCGTTAGAATTTGGAAAACCTGCAACACCACCACTACTACTATTATTTATAGAATTATCATATACTACCATATCTGCAGCTTGATAATTAGTGCCAAACGATAAATTAAATTGAAGCGTCATGTTACTAATAGTATTATAATTAGCAACTGCTCTTGTTAAAGCTGTTCTTGCTTTACTGGATAATGCTTGGCTACCTCCTGTATAACCTAAGATATTAATTGTTCTATTTGCTCCTGTTACCAGATTAGCCGTTCTGTATTGACGATTTTGCCCAGAATAAGATTCATATAATAATTGAAGCTCTTCACTTGTAATGGTAATATCGCTACCTATGTAAATTCTTTCTTCTACAGAGCCATCTGGTAAATGAAAATCTCCTTTTGTAACAACTCCAACATCTAGATCGAGAGATTTAATGGAATTAAGCACACTTTCATCTGTTACTAATGTTCTTCCTTCCGCATTATTTGTATTAATTATAATTTCTTCGTCTATAGCCAAAACGTCTTCATTAATGGATTCTTTTTGACAAGATTGAATGAGAAATGATAATGATAGGGTTGCTATTAAAAATATTTTAAAATTTTTCATTGCTTAAGGTATTAGATTAATTTAAAATTAAAGTTTACGTAAACAAATGCCATAGATTTCCAGCTTCAGTTTTTTTGAGAATGAGAACTGAAAATTATGTTTTAAAATAAATTTATTTTGTGAAGTAAAGATAACAAATTGAAATCTAAAACTATTGCGGATTTTCCGCAATAAGCACATTTTTAGTAATTTAAATGTTAAATTTTTAATATATCATTAAAAATTTAAGGGTTTTTAATTTTTAAATTGAAGTGCGACCCAACTATTTCTTTGTAATTTTGAAGTTAAAGTAAGGTTGTGCTTATTACATTCTTTTTCTATATGTGGAATGTCTTTATCATAGAAACCACTTAAATACAATGTTCCATTGGCATTAAGACATTCTGAATAGGTTTCTATATCGTTTAAGAGAATATTTCTGTTAATATTTGCAATAATAACATCGTATTGCTTATTGTCTAGTAATAAAGCATCGCCTTCGAATACCGAAATATGCTCGCAATTATTACGCTCTGCATTTTCTATACTGTTTAAATAACACCAATTATCTATATCTATTGCGTCTATGGGTTTTGCTCCTTTTTTTTCGGCTAAAATGGCTAATACTGCTGTGCCACAACCCATATCTAAAACCGATTTATTGGTAAAATCGTTTTGTAAAATGTGCTGAATCATCATGTGTGTTGTTTCATGATGTCCTGTTCCAAAACTCATTTTTGGCTCTATTACGATATCGTATTGTGTATTAAACTTATCGTGAAATGGCGCTCGTACTGCACATAAGTTATCGACTACTATTGGGTTAAAGTTTTTTTCCCACTCGGCATTCCAATTGGTTTGCTCTATTTCGGTGAACGTAAATGTAATTTCAAATTCGTTTGAATTTAATATCTGAATATCGTTGAGTATATTGTCTCGCCATTCTTCTTTTTGGATGTAAGCGGTTACGCCTTCTTCGGTTTCTACAAAGCTTTCAAATCCTGCGTATCCTAATTCTGCTATTAGGATTTCTACTGCTGGTTGTAAGGGTTGTACTGTAAAGTAATAGCCTAAATATATAAGGTTTGACATTGTGTTGGTCTTTGTTTTTAGCAAATAGGTGCGTTAGCGATTGATGTGGCATCCTTTTTTTGCTGCCATATATGGCAAAAAAAGATATAACGGAAAGCGCGACCCTTGTGGTAACGCCAAAATTAATAGATTAAAAGGCGTTTACTATAGCGAAAAAATCTTTGGCATTTAGTGCTGCGCCTCCAATTAATCCTCCATCGACGTCTGGTTTTGAGAAAATCTCTTTGGCATTTGCTGGTTTTACACTGCCTCCATATAAAATGGAAACGTTATTTGCCACTTCGTTTCCGTATTTTGTGTCTAATGTTTTACGTATAAATGCGTGCATGTCTTGCGCTTGCTCTGGACTTGCAGTTTCGCCAGTACCAATTGCCCATACTGGCTCGTAGGCCAAGATTATGTTTTCGAAATCTGTTTTTTGCAGATGGAATAATGCGTTTTCTATTTGAGATTGCACTACGTTTTGGTGGTTATTGGATTTCCTGTCGGCTAATTCCTCTCCAAAACAGAAAATTACACGCAACTCGTTTGCTAGTGCTGTATTTACTTTTTTTGCTAATAAATCGTCGGTTTCGTTAAAATAAGCGCGACGCTCTGAGTGTCCTAAAATTACTGTTTGTATGCCTATACTTTTTAGCATTTTTGCGCTTACTTCGCCTGTGTAGGCTCCATTTTCGGCATAATGCATGTTTTGCGCTATAACTTCTATATTAAATTTTCTGGTGGCATTAAATGCTGGCCAAAGGTTTGTAAATGTTGGCGCAATCATTATCTCTGCTTTTGAGGTTTGGGTTTGTTTTAATAACCCAGAAATTAAATCTTCGGTTTGAGGTAAATCGTTATTCATTTTCCAATTTCCTGCTACTATATTTTTTCTCATAACGTATTATTTATTTATTACAAAAGTACCTAATTTAATGCATTTATTAGGTCTCCATTATCTGCTTTGATGGCTTTAAAGAGTTTTATTTCGCCATTTTTATCTACAATCATATAACGCGGAATCCAGTCTAAATCTATAAACTTACCAAATGGTCCATCCCAACCGGAATCCATAAAATAGTGCTGACCAGAAATGCCATATTTTTTTATGCCTTTTTTCCATTTTTGATGGTCTTTATCTAGTGATAAAAACACGTATTGTACGTTGGGATATTTTGTTTGTATGTCTTTTACTTTTGGTAATCCTTTTATACAATCTGCACACCACGAGGCCCAAACATCTATTAAAATAGTTTCGCCTTTGTTGTTTTCTAATATGTTTTTAAATGAAATGGATTCGCCTTCTAAAGTAGAAAACGTGTCTTCTAAAGCTTCTGTAGAAAAAACTGTTGGTATTTCTTGTGCTTTGCATCCTATGAAGCATAGGCATAAAAGTGTGATGTATAGTGTGTGTTTTATCATTTGATTTTGGTTTAGGGACTTTTAATTTTAAAAAGCAAGTCTTACTCTAGTTTTACTTTTGGGTCTAACCAGGTATAAATAATATCTACAAAAATATTAATTAAAATAAACAATGTAGCAATTACTATAACCGAACCCATTATTACTGGCAAATCTAAGGTATTTAAAGCGTTTACAATTTCTTTTCCTAATCCATTCCAGCCAAAAATATATTCTACAAATACTGCACCTGCAAGCATTGAGGCAAACCAACCTGAGATTGCCGTTACTACAGGATTTAGTGCATTTTTTACTGCGTGGTTTTTAATGACCTGAAATTCGCTTAATCCTTTGGCTCTTGCTGTACGTATGTAATCTTGTTGCATGACTTCTAACAACGAGTTTCGCATTAATTGTATGACTACTGCCAATGGTCTAATTCCTAAAACAATTGCTGGTAGGATTAGGTTTTTCCATTGTATGTGCATGGACTCGCCATAATTATCTAGTTCGTACAAACTACCTGTCATTTCTAAATTGGTGTAATTGTGCAATACGTAACCAAAAAACCATGCAAAGAGTATAGCACTAAAAAACGATGGGACACTCATACCAACTGTGCTTAAAATCTGAATAGCTTTATCGAGAAACGTATCCTTTTTTAAGGCTGAAATTATACCTAATATAATCCCTAAACACAATGCGATAAGTATTGCTGAAACTGCCAAAACAAATGTATTTGGTAAGGTTTCGGCAAGTACTTCGCTTACTTTTTTTCCTTGTTTGGTGAAGGATTCTCGTAAATAAGGTAATTTTATTACAGTTGTTGTTTCGCCTATTGTAAATAGCTTTTTTGCCGAGTATTTATTTGGTTCTAAATAGGTGTAATCTGTTGCCTTTGTAGAATGAAAGGATAGTGGTAACAAGTCGTTAATATAATACAAAAACTGTGTGCTTTTTGGCTTATCAAAGCCATACTTTTTTTTAACGATTGCTAATTGCTGGCTATCTTCGTTTTGTCCCAACATCATTTGTGCTGGATCGCCTGGTAGAATATTAAATAAAAAGAATATGACTGTTACTACTCCAAATAATGTGAGTAGTGCATAAAGGGCTTTATTTAAAAGGTATTTTATCAGGTGTATTATTAATTTCTTCTCGATATTTTTCGTTCATTCTTCACGAAACACTCGAGGTGACGTTATTCTTTTTTAAGTACAACTTTAACTTGACTACTATACTCTCTGTTATGAGATTGATTAATTGAATCCAAAACAGATTCATCTTTTAAATCATAAATTTCTTCTATAGTTTCTGGATCTAAAGCATCTACAAATTCTTGCGTATAAACTTCTCCATCTACTAAATACAAAATAGATTCTTCTACGCTTTTAGTTACAACCTCTGGCTCTACTTCTGGCAAATCAATAGTATCCACATCGTTATAATGTGCTTTTTGGATTACTGTTCCTTTCTCTAATTTTAAAACGCCAGGATTAGAACGTACAACTGTTTTCAATGCTTTTTCGTCGCATAAAAACCAATCGAAATTTAGGTCGTAATTTTTATTAATAGTTTCTTTTGCTTCGGTTCCAGAAGAGGTTAAGCCAATTACTGTGTAGCCATTTTTAAGTGCTTTATCTGTAATGTATTTAATATTTTTTAGACCTTCTTCGTTTGCAGAGTTAAGACTGTAAGCGACAACCATAACAAGATTTTCTTTCGCTAAATAATAGTCTGTTAAATTTTCGTCATCACTTTCAATAGAGAAATCTTTAACAGGAGGATCGTAACCTGCATCTATAACTTTAGTTTCTACTCCTATAAATTTCCCTGGAGAATCTGGATAGCTTCCGTTTGTTGTGTATGTTTTTTCTGTTCCATTCTCATCAAATGTGTAATAATACTCTACTACTGGTTTTGGTGCATCTGGTGGAGTTTCCATACCTTCTTTTATATTAGCGCCTACTTTATAAGCTCTAAAATCCCAAGTTGGTAAATGCATAAGTACATGATACCCAAACCACAAACAACCAATAAAACCTAATAACGCAATAATTGTAGTCCCAAATTTGCTAAATAGTGGTTTTATATGTCGCATTCCAAGCACTAATACTAGGATTAAAAGAAGTAGAATTAAATCTTTTGAAAAGCTTTGCCAAGGTGTTAATTTTAAGAAATCGCCAAAGCAACCACAATCTTTTACTTTTTCGAAATAGGCTGCATAAAACGTTAAAAATGTAAAAAACACTATCATTGCTAAGAGCATCCAAATAGTAAACTTACGCTTGTAACCTATAAGTAAAAAGATCCCTAAAACGACTTCTAAAACCACTACAAATACCGAAATCCCTAATGCATAAGGTTCTAAGAATGGTAAGTTTAGCACATCTGCACTAAAATATTCTTCTAATTTATAAGAGAATCCTAAGGGATCGTTTAGTTTAATTAGTCCTGAAAAAATAAATAATCCTCCAACTAGGATTCTGCATAAGTTAACTATGTATTTCATAATATTATTTTTTAGTAGTTAATAACACTTCGACTGCGCTTAGTGTGACTATATTTTTAATTGGAATTTTTATCTCCTAAATGGATTAAAGCAAAAATGGCATAATTAATCATGTCTTGATAATTAGCATCAATACCTTCGCTTACTAGTGTTTTTCCGGAGTTGTCTTCAATTTGCTTAACGCGCAATAGTTTTTGTAAAATCAAATCGGTTAAACTACTCACTCGCATATCTCGCCATGCCTCACCATAATCATGATTTTTATCTTGCATTAATTTTTTGGTTAAGGCTACTTTTTCATCATACAAACCAATAGCATCTTCAGTAGCCAAATCAGGCTGTTCTACAACACCTTTTTCTAATTGAATTAGTGCCATTATACAGTAATTAATAATACCTATAAATTCGCTTTGTTGACCTTCGTTTACTTTTTGAACTTCGTTTTGTTGCAAACTTCGAATACGTTGCGCTTTAATAAAAATTTGATCTGTAAGCGATGGTAATCTCAAAATACGCCATGCACTCCCGTAATCTTTCATCTTATTAATAAATAAACTTCTGCAAGTTTCTATTACAGCATCGTATTGTTTTGATGTATTTTGCATAAATTAAAATGAATTTTGTGTAAATTTCGCATAAATAATTTTAAAGTTCAAAGTTTCGGGTTTAAAGTTTTTGCTTTATTGTTGTTACTTTAAATTCGGATTGATTTTATCAAAAAATATTACAACTAATTTAAACGAGATTCCTGTTTCCGCAGGGAATGAATATGACACTAAATTGCAACGGTAAATTAATAGATTTAACGACTCCAAAAGTAATGGGTATTTTAAATGTAACACCAGATTCTTTTTATGATGGTGGACAATTTAAAGACCAAAATGCACTACTTAAACAAGTTGAAAAAATGCTAAACGAAGGTGCAACGTTTATTGATGTTGGCGCGTATAGCTCTAGACCTAACGCAAATTTTGTTGAAGAAACCGAAGAGTTAAAACGCATGTTACCTATTGTAAAACTGTTGACCAAAACGTTTCCAGAAATTATTTTATCTATCGACACCTTTAGAAGCGAGGTCGCAAAACAGAGTGTTGATCTTGGAGCTGCCATAATTAACGATATTTCTGCAGGAAAATTAGATAGTAAAATGTTAGAGACCGTTCCCAAATTGCACGTGCCTTATATCATGATGCATCTGCGTGGAAATCCACAAACTATGCAACAACAAACAGATTACAAAAATTTAATAAAAGATATTTTATTCTATTTTTCTGAAAGAATAGCCAAAGCAAAAGCACTTGGTATTAAAGATATAATTATAGATCCTGGTTTTGGTTTTGCTAAAACTTTAGAACAGAATTTTGAGCTATTGAATACTTTAGAGTTATTCAATACAATTGAGCATCCTTTATTAGCAGGTGTTTCTAGGAAATCAATGATTTACAAAACACTTAACACCACTTCTAAAAACGCTTTAAATGGTACAACTGCATTGCACATGGTGGCTTTACAAAAAGGCGCAAAAATTTTACGAGTGCACGATGTTAAAGAAGCTATGGAGTGTATAACCCTTTATAACCAATTACAATAGTAAATGAAGAATTTAGTAATGATACTTATGTTTTTAGTATTTTCCTGCGGAAAAGAAAAAATATTGCAACTCCCAGAAATTGAAAATGCAGAAATAACCGAAGTTTTAGATGTATCGCCAGCTTATATTTTTTATGACGAAACACAGCAAGATAGCGTAGAGTTAAACCGAAGAAATTTAATTATTTCTACCAATTGGCTAGTTAATGTTGATAAACGTTTAACATTACAACAAGCATTACCCTCTATTATTAAGTTACAAGATAAAAAACGAAATGCATCTATGCACAAAAATGAAGCTGCTAAAAACTACTTTACATGCAACGATACAAGTATTAAAAATTTAGGATTTGTGGAGTTTACAGATGTTATTTATAACTTAAAGCCTAACAAAACACCTGTTTTAGATTCTATAAAACCTTTTAATACTAACCACTTTCATATTATAAAAGCGGAAGCTAACGAACAGCATATTATATCTAAAATTGAAGTTTATTTTGAGAAAGATCGTATTTTAATTGATAATTTTTCAGTTGAAAACAACGAATTAAACAAAACACTTAATACACTTTTTGAGAATGAACCTATTACAAAATTAGAAATGCTTATTAACTTCAATAAACAATTAAGCTTTCAAGATTACATCGCTTATAAATCCCTTTTAAATGAAATAGAATCTGAAAACATTTCGATTTCTAATAACGAATCTATTTATTAACCCAATTTTACTAAATTTACCCAAACACAAACCACTTGGAAATATTTAAAGACATACTAAATTTTGGCTGGATAGATATTATAGATGTTATTTTGGTAGCACTACTACTCTACTACCTTTATAAATTAGTAAAAGGCACAGTTGCCATTAATATTTTTATTGGTATTGTTATTATTTATGTGATTTGGAAAATTACCGAAGCGCTACAAATGACACTCCTTAGTAACATTTTAGGTGGTTTTATTAGTGTAGGAATGTTTGCGCTAATAGTAGTATTTCAACAAGAAATACGTAAGTTTTTATTAATGATTGGTTCTACAAATTTTGGAACACGACGTAAATTTTTTAAACAGTTAAAATTCTTAAAAACGGAAACCAATCTAGAAACAGATGTGGAAGCTATAATTTCTGCTTGCAATAAAATGAGTAGCTCTAAAACAGGCGCTTTAATTGTTTTGGAACGTAATAATAATCTCGATTTTTTAGTTAATACAGGCGACGAAATGAATATTAAAGTCACGCAACCTATTATAGAAAGTATCTTTTTTAAAAATAGTCCATTGCACGATGGTGCCATAATTATAGATAATAATATAGTAAAAGCCACACGTGTAATTTTACCAGTAAATAACGAAAAAACCATACCGCAACGTTTTGGGTTACGTCACAGAGCTGCTGTTGGTGTTACAGAACGTACAGATGCTATTGCTATTGCTGTTAGTGAGGAAACAGGTCAAATATCAGTGTTTAAAAATGGAGAGTTTTTGCCCTTTGAAAACACTACAGATTTAACAAACATTTTAAGTTTAGAATTAGCATAATATGGCGTGTAAAAACTGTAATCTATCACTTAATAAAACTGATAATTTTTGCAATAGTTGTGGTGCAAAAGTGATTAGAAATCGCTTAACCATAAACAATCTATTTTCAGATTTTAGTGCGCAATTTTTAAATTACGATAATAAATTTCTACAAACATTTATTAAACTGTTTACAAAACCAGAAGATGTTATTTGTAATTATATCAATGGTACGCGTAAAAAGTATGTAAATGTAATAAGCTATTTTGCCATAGCAATAACCTTAAGTGGTTTTCAAATGTTTATTTTAAATAAATTCTTTCCAGAATTAATGGATATGAGTATGTATGCTCAAGAGGGAATGGAAGAGTTTCAAAATAAAAACATGGCGTTTATACAAGACTATCAATCGTTTATTTTTATGTTATTGGTACCAATATACGCCTTGTTTTCTAAAGTAATATTTTTTGATAAAAAAGAGTATAATTATACAGAACACTTAGTGATTAATATGTATTCCTCTGCTCATGTTTCTATATTTAGCACTTTTATTATTTTATTATTTATTGGTATTGGAATAGACTTTGCGATAATTAGTATGCTAACTATACCTATACAAATTATATATTTTGCATATACCTTTAAACGCATTTATAAACTAAGTTCTGGGCAAACATTTTTAAAAACCAGCTTATTTATACTTGTACTCATAATAGCTAGTTTTATTATAATGGTTGCTGGAGCACTATTTACACTCTTATTTGGCAATATGGATAATTATATTGAAGCAAAAAAGGCCATAAAATAACCTAACAAAGTACTAAGCCACATCAGCCTTTAAAAACTGAACTTCATAAAGGTTTTTATAATACCCATTTTCCTTTTTAAGCAACTCACTATGTGTGCCTTGCTCAACGATTTTACCAGAATCCATAACAATAATTTTATCGGCTTTTTGGATGGTTGCCAATCTGTGCGCAATGACTATTGAGGTTCTTCCTTTTGTGATTTTATCTGTCGCATTTTGTATTAATTGCTCGGAATACGAATCTACAGACGAAGTTGCTTCATCTAAAACTAAAATACTAGGATTAGTAACATAGGCTCGTAAAAAAGAAATTAATTGTCGTTGTCCAGAACTTAACATTGCACCTCGTTCTTTTACATTGTAATGGTAACCATTTGGAAGCGTCATTATAAACTCGTGGATTCCAATATCTTTAGCAGCCTGTTGTACTTCAGCTTCGGTTATTTCAGGATTATTTAATGTAATATTACTTAAAATGGTGTCTGCAAACAAAAACACATCTTGCAGTACTACTGCTATATTAGAACGCAAATTAGCCAATGTAAAATCTTTTATATTAATACCATCTACACTAATTACACCACTATTAATTTCGTAAAAACGGTTTAGCAAATTAATAACTGTAGATTTCCCTGCTCCTGTAGAACCAACAATAGCTACTGTTTCGCCTACTTTTACATCAAAGGAAATTCCTTTTAAAACATTTTCATTTTCAACATAACTAAAATAAACATCACTAAATTTTAAATCGCCTTTAATAGTTTTTGCTTCATACGTTCCTGTATCATCTATTTGCGAGGTGGTATCTAAAACTTTAAATACTCTGGTAGCTGCAACCATTCCCATTTGTAGTGTGTTAAAATTATCTGCAATCTGGCGTAAAGGCCTAAATAACATAGGAATCATCATTATAAAAGCAAATAAATCGCCTTGTGTCACTGCTCCTCCTGCAACAACTTGCATACCTCCATACCAAACGACTGCTCCCAAAGTTATAGACGATAAAAGTTCGGCAATAGGGAAAAATATAGAGTTATACCAAACCGTTTTTAACCAGCCTTTTTTGTGACGCTCATTAATTAATTTAAACTTTTTATACTCGGTATCTTCTCTTGTAAATAGCTGAAGAATTTTCATTCCTGTAACACGCTCTTGTACAAACGAATTAAGATTAGAAACCTCTGTACGCACTTGTTCAAAGGCTTTTTTCATAAACTTCTGAAAAATTTTAGTCGCATACAAAACTATAGGAAGCATAACGAGTACGATGATGCTTAATTTCCAATTCATGTAAAGCATTGCTGCAGACACAACAATCATAGTTAACAAATCGCGCGAAATCATAAACAAACCTTGTCCAAAAATATCTGCAATACGCTCCATATCTGTAACTGCTCTGGTAATTAAATTACCTACCGAAGAGTTATCGTAATACTTCATTTTAAACTTAAGCATGTGATTAAAAAGTAGCACTCTAATATCTTTAACCACATTTTGACCTAGCCAAGCTGCATAATAAATGAATAAAAACTGAAAAACAACTTCTAATACTAACACGCAAAGCATTAAAATAATGTAAAACAAGAAACCTTCTTCCTTTTGTTGTGCAATATTATTATCAATCGCTTGCTGAAGGATTACAGGTCGCAACGCACTAAAAATTGCCAATAAAATGACAGCAGTTAATACACCAAAAAATACTTTTTTATACGGTTTAATGTATTTAAGCAAGCGCTTAAACAAACTGGTATTAAATAAATTTTCTTTTGGTTTACTCATTTAATAATATAGTTTTTGGATAGTTAACTTGGGTTAAATATAATGCATGTGCTGGAACAGAAAAACCTGCCTCACTTCTATTTTTAGATTTTATAATATCATGAAGCGTTTCTACTTCAATTTTACCAATTCCTATATTTATTAAAGTACCAACAATTGCACGTACCATATTACGTAAAAAACGATCGGCTTGTATTGTAAAATGAAGCTCGTTATTTACAAGATTCCACTCTGCTTTCATAATGGTACAATTATACGTTTTTACATCTGTATTACTTTTAGAAAAGCATTGAAAATCTTTATACTGCAATAATATTAAAGCAGCTTCTTTTAACTTTTCAATATTTAATTTTGGCTTTAACAAATAGGCTTGTTCGGTATTAAATGGGTTTTTTTCTAACGCAATTCTATACAAATAAGCTCTACTTATGGCATCAAATCTAGCGTGTGCATCAGGTTTTACTTTAAATATGTTTTTAATTGAAATGTCTTCAGGTAAAAAAGAATTCAACTTATATATTGTAGTATTACTATCAAATTCCACTTCAGTATTAAAATGAGCAAATAATTGTGTAGCGTGCACACCAGCATCTGTACGACCTGCTCCCATTGTAGAAATCGGTTCTCTAAGCAAAGTAGATAATCCCATTTCTAAAACTTCTTGTACAGAAATAGCATTTGGTTGTATTTGCCAACCATGATATGCTTTTCCGTTATATGAGAGTTCTATAAAATATCGCAAAGAAACTTGTATTTTTGTGAAACGCAAAGATAGAATTTTAATCTTGCTTTAAATTTCAAATAAAAGTTAATTAAATAAAAGAGATTACCGCTTTCGCGGAAACTGAAGATGAAAAAAATTTTATTACTTTCCGACACACATAGCTATATAGATAAGGATATTCTTAAACATATTAAGCAAGCAGACGAAGTCTGGCATGGTGGAGATATTGGAGATTTAAAGGTTACAGATGCCATAAAAAAACTAAAACCCTTACGAGCAGTATATGGTAATATAGACGATGAAAAAGCACGTTTAGAATTCCCGGAACATAACCGTTTTATGTGCGAAGAAGTGGATGTTTGGATAACACATATAGGAGGCTATCCAAATAAATACAACCACAGAATAAGAGAAGCAATTACTAAAAATCCACCAAAATTATTTATTTGTGGACACTCACACATATTAAAAGTAATGCCAGATAAAAAACTTAATTTATTACACATGAATCCTGGCGCAATTGGCATCCATGGTTTTCATAATGTACGCACTATGCTAAGATTTACTATCGATGGAAAAACAATTGATAATTTAGAAGTGATTGAATTTCCCAGAAAATAAAAAAACCCAAAGCTTTCACTTTGGGTTTTTAACGCACTAATACTACTAAGATGATAGGTTTATCGTAATCTATCTACTGATTTTACCAGATCTTCATCCTTTTTAATGGCCTTATTAGCCAAGGCTAATAACACGATAGAAATAATTGGGATAAAAATCGCAACACCATTCTCAGAAACACCTGTTTCTCCTGGTGAATTTAGTATTCGATATACAAAAAATCCTAGTAAAATAAAGTTTAATATGATGTTAAGACGTCCCAACATAAATTGAGACTTCCTATTTTTAAACATAAATAAAGAAATAAGAGACAATACTGAAGATCCTAAAAATAGACCAAATATAACCATCTCGTCTTGAGCAAAAACTTTAACATTTTCATTATTTATCCATAAATGGAATACAAATATTAATCCGCCAGAAATTCCAGCAGCTAATAAAAGGTAAATAGATTGAATACGTTGTATCACTAAATTTCAATTTTTAAAAGCACAAAAATAGGTGTTTATTTTTAAAAAAATATTAAATTATTAAAATAAAGTCGTATCATTGCATAGATGTATTGCAATGCTCACGTTAGCAATAGATTAAATTCTTCAGAATTATATCATTTTTTTCTTCGGAAAATATTCAATCAGTATTTAAACAAATATTCAATTCAACATAAATGTTTGAAATCGCACAATTAAAAGCAATGAAGCTTCCTGAGTTACAGGAAATCGCTAAAAAAATCAATGTCGCTAAATATCGTTCTTTAAAAAAACTAGATTTAGTATATCAAATTCTAGACAAGCAAGCTGCAGATCCTAAAGCAGTAGCAGAGGTAAAAAAGGATGAAGCTCCACAAAAAGAGACTCCTAAACCAAAAAGAGAACGCGTACAACGCAAAAGAACAGAGAAAAAGGATACTGATAAATCAAATCAAGAAAAAATAGATTTTAAGCCAGAAGCTAAAGAAGAAAAGCAACCTGAGAAAAAATCTGAACCAAAAAAACCTGTACATAATCACCAGAATAAAAAAGAAGATCATAAACCTTCTAAAAAAACTGAAGATAAGCAGAAGCCAAAAGATAATCCTCGCAACAAGAGAGATAACAATCAAAAAAATAATAAAAATCAAAACCAAAATAAAGGAAATCAAAATAACGGGAATAAAGATTCTAGAAACCGTTACAGAGAACCAGACTTTGAGTTTGATGCCATAATAGAAAGTGAAGGTGTTTTAGACATCATGCAAGATGGTTATGGTTTTTTACGTTCCTCAGACTATAATTATTTGTCATCACCAGATGATATTTATGTGTCACAATCTCAAATTAGATTATTCGGTCTAAAAGTTGGTGATACTGTTTTAGGAAATGTACGACCTCCAAAAGAAGGCGAAAAATATTTCCCTTTAATTAAAGTAAGTAAAATAAATGGTCAAGATCCAAATGTTGTAAGAGACAGAGTTGCTTTTGAGCATTTAACACCATTATTTCCGCAAGAAAAATTTAATATTGCCGAAAAACAAAGCACTATTTCAACGCGTATCATGGATTTGTTTGCACCTATAGGTAAAGGACAGCGTGGTATGATTGTTTCACAACCTAAAACTGGTAAAACCATGTTACTTAAGGATGTTGCCAATGCTATTGCAGCAAACCATCCAGAAGTTTACCAAATGATTTTACTAATAGATGAAAGACCAGAAGAAGTAACAGACATGCAACGTAATGTACGAGGCGAAGTTGTTGCCTCTACTTTTGATAAAGAAGCTCATGAACATGTAAAAATTGCAAACATTGTTTTAGAAAAAGCAAAACGTTTGGTAGAATGTGGACATGATGTAGTAATTCTATTAGACTCCATTACACGTTTAGCTAGAGCTTATAACTCTGTACAACCAGCATCAGGAAAAATACTTTCTGGTGGTGTAGATGCAAATGCTTTACACAAACCAAAACGTTTCTTTGGTGCTGCACGTAATATTGAAAATGGTGGATCATTAACCATTATCGCAACTGCTTTAACTGAAACAGGATCTAAAATGGACGAAGTAATCTTTGAAGAATTTAAAGGAACTGGTAATATGGAATTACAATTAGATCGTAAGATTTCTAATCGTAGAATTTTCCCTGCAATTGACCTTACCTCTTCTAGCACACGTCGTGATGATATTTTACTAGATGAAACAACAATACAAAGAATGTGGGTAATGCGTAAATACCTTGCAGACATGAATCCTGTTGAAGCTATGGAATTTATAAACGAAAGATTTAAACAAACCAGAAATAACGAAGAGTTTTTGATTTCTATGAATGGTTAAGAACTTCCTTAAATAAACATAAATCCTTGAGAAATTCTCAAGGCTTTTTTTGTGCATTAATAATAAAACTACTTATTCTCAATGTATCCTGGATGGCTTTACCAAAATCCTAACAGCCTGTAAGAGCTTACTACTCATTCTCTATGAAGAAATAAAAACAGAAAGTCTGTAATGAGAACACAGTCTAAAGGCGACTATCATTAAGCAAATATCCGGAAACAAAAAAAGCCTCTCTATTAGAGAAGCTTTTATATATTCTTTAAAAGTTACAACTTATAAAGCTGCAACATGCTTAGCTAAACCAGACTTAAGGTTAGCCGCTTTATTATCGTGTATAATATTTTTCTTTGCTAATTTATCTAACATAGATACAACTGAAGGAAACATTGCTTCTGCTTCTTTCTTATCAGTTAGTTCACGCAACCTTTTAACAGCGTTACGAGCAGTTTTATGCTGGTACTTGTTTCTTAAACGCTTTGCTTCGTTGCTTCTAATTCTTTTTAACGCTGACTTATGATTTGCCATTTGCTTTTTTTCTTTTTTTATTAAAAAATTGTAGCCCGTAGGGGAATCGAACCCCTCTTACCAGGATGAAAACCTGGCGTCCTAGCCGATAGACGAACGGGCCATTTCTTTTGAGTGCGCAAATATATATTATTAAATTTAAACTTGCAATACTTTTCAAAAAACTTACAATGTTTCCATTGCGATGGCAAAAATACAACTATTTTTAAATGTTGCAATACCTAAAACAATTTTTTTTAAAAAATTTGTTTTAGTAAGCTTTTGCAAATAAAACTCTATGTTTAGATGGCTTACCTGTATAAACACAAATTCCTTCTTCTTGCTTGATATCTAAAGGGATACAACGAATAGTTGCTTTTGTAATTTCTTTAATTTTATCTTCGGTTTCTGTAGTACCATCCCAATGTGCAGAAATAAAACCACCTTTAGTTTCTAATACAGTTTTAAATTCCTCAAAATCTTCAACTTTAGTTGTATGAGAATTTCTATAGTCCAAAGCTTTTTTGTAAAGTGAATTTTGTATTTCAGTCATCAAGCCTTCAACTTTTTCGTTTAAGTTATCTAAAGCTACAATTTCCTTTGTGAGAGTATCTCTTCTTGCGACTTCAACAGTACCTTTTTCTAAATCTTTTGGTCCAATAGCTATTCGTAATGGAACGCCTTGTAGTTCATGTTGAGCAAATTTAGCTCCTGGTCTCTGCGTGTCTCTATTATCATACTTAACAGAAATACCTTTCGCATTTAAGTCACTTTTTATAAGGTTAGCAATGTTACTAATTTCATTAAATTGCTCCTCTGTTTTATAAATTGGAACAATAACAACTTGATGAGGAGCTAAATTTGGAGGTAATACTAAACCTTGATCGTCGCTATGCGTCATAATTAAAGCTCCCATAAGTCGTGTAGAAACTCCCCAAGAAGTAGCCCATACATAATCTTGCTTACCTTCCTTAGATGTATATTTAACATCAAAAGCTTTTGCGAAATTTTGTCCTAAAAAATGTGAAGTACCGGCTTGTAAAGCTTTACCGTCCTGCATTAAAGCCTCTATACAATAGGTTTCGTCTGCACCTGCAAAACGTTCGCTTTCAGTTTTAATTCCTTTCACAACAGGAATTGCCATAAAATTTTCTGCAAATGTAGCATACACATTGTTCATTAATTCTGCTTCTGCTATTGCTTCGGCTTTTGTTGCGTGTGCAGTATGCCCTTCTTGCCATAAAAACTCTGCAGTACGCAAAAACAATCGTGTACGCATTTCCCAACGTACAACATTTGCCCATTGATTAATTAATAAAGGTAAATCTCTATACGACTGAATCCAACCTTTAAATGTATTCCATATAATAGCTTCACTAGTTGGTCTTACGATAAGTTCTTCTTCTAGTTTTGCTTGAGGGTCAACACGTAGCTTTCCTGGATTATCTGGATCATTCTGTAATCTGTAATGCGTTACAATCGCACATTCTTTTGCAAAACCTTCAGCGTTTTTTTCTTCGGCTTCAAATAAGCTTTTAGGCACAAAAAGTGGAAAATAGGCATTTTGATGTCCTGTTTCTTTAAACATTTTATCTAATTCTGCTTGCATTTTCTCCCAAATAGCATATCCATAAGGTTTAATTACCATACAACCTCTAACTGCAGAGTTTTCAGCCAAATCGGCTTTAACAACGAGTTCATTATACCATTTTGAATAATCTTCAGCTCTACTTGTTAACTTTTTGCTCATAAACTTTATTTTGGCACAAATTTTGTGACTATGTTAAATATAAAAATAGTTCAACAAAACTAACTATTTTTGTTATGTTCAACAATTAAATTCATACTGATATGCAAATTAACTACTTCTTAAAATCAAAAATGCCTTTTTTAGCATCATTTATAGCACTAATAGGTTTAACTTCTTGTGGATCTTATCAATATGTTGGACAATCGACTGATGGTATTTATAGCGATTCTTCTGAAAGAATTGTAGAACAGGAGCGTACTGTTGAAAACACTAATTCTATTTATTACAAAAATTATTTCGAAGAAAAAGCTAGTGATTATGAAGGCTTAGAAGATGAAGAGGTAATTTTTACAGATATTGATAGCTATAAAGGCAATTATGCCGATACAGAATACTCACAAGAAAACTATAATGGTCATGCAGGTTGGGGACAAGATTCTAATGAGGTAACCATTAATATTTATGACAATTTTGGGTTTAATAATTTTTATTGGAATAGGCCTTTTTACGGAAATTGGGGTTATGGATGGCATAGACCTTGGGGATGGAACAGATGGAGAATAGGATTCGGATTTGGCGGCCATTTTGGTTATGGATATGCTGGCGGTTTTTATGATCCTTTTTGGGGTTCTCCTTATTATGGTATTAATGGATATTATAACAATCCCTATTTCGGATATAATGGTTTCTATAGAAATAGAGCTTATGCATACAACTCTACAAGAAGAGGAACAAATAGAAGCTCCATATATCAATCAAGAAACAGAAGAAATACAAATAGTGTAAGGACTAATCCTAGAATTAGAACAAATAGTACTAGATCTAATATTAGAACACGAAATAACTCCAATACAATTAGACAAAATTCAACAATTAGAAATCCAAGAACTCGAACTAGAGTACGAAATAACTCTACTCCAATTAGAACAATTTCGCCTACAAGAAGCAATAATACAAGATCAAATTCTACAAGAATGTCATCTCCAAGTAGAAGTTCTTCCGTTAGAAGTTCTGGCTCAACAAGGTCTTCTTCATCAAGATCATCTTCTGGAGGCAGGTCTAGAGGTAGAAGATAATCGAAACAAAACGTTAATAATTAATTCAATATGAAAAAAAGATATATTTTATTCGTAAGTCTATTCTATGCTTGTTTAATTAATGCTCAGGATATTAATGATGCTTTAAGATATTCAGACGATAATATACAAGGTTCTGCAAGATACAGAGCTTTAAGTGGTGCTTTTGGTGCTCTTGGTGGAGATATGAGTGCAGTAAGCCAAAACCCTGCAAGCTCCGCTGTTTTTACAAATAGTCATTTTTCTGCATCCTTAAATAATGTAAATCAAAAAAATGACACGCAATATTTTAATGGTTTTAGCAATAGCTCTAACTCCAATTTTGATTTAAATCAAGTAGGTGCTGCTTTTGTTTTTAAAAACAGAAACGAGAGTTCTCCTTGGAAAAAATTAGCTTTATCAATAGCCTATGATAAAACTAAAAATCATGAAAACGATTGGTTTGTCTCTGGTATTAATGGATCTTCAGCTTCACCTGGAAATTCAATTTCTAACTATTTTTTAGCTAATGCTCAGGGTTTACGTTTAGATGAAATCTCTGCTTTTGAAGGAGAATCTGTTTCCCAAGCCTATGCGGATATTGGTAGTAGTTTTGGTTATGCAAATCAACAAGCTTTTTTAGGATATAATTCCTACATTATTGACCCAGTTAACAATACTGATGAAAACACAGTCTATGTCTCAAATATTTCTGGTGATACTTTTAATCAAAAATTTGCTTATGTTGCAAATGGTTATAATGGTAAATTTACTTTTAATATCGCTTCTCAATTTAAAGAAAACGTATATTTTGGATTAAATTTAAATTCTCACTTTATAAATTATGAACGCTTTACCTCATTTTATGAAAGCAATAATAATACTAGCTCCTTAGTTAACGAAGTTGAATTTGATAACTTACTTAGTACAAACGGTTCTGGTTTTTCATTTCAATTAGGAACTATCATAAAAATTGATAACTCCTTTAGAGTAGGATTATCTTACGATTCTCCAACTTGGTTCACAATTGAAGAAGAAACATCACAATCTTTAAGTACATATAGTGATGAAGGGTTTGAAGTTGATGGTGAAACTATTTTTGGAGCTGATGTAAATCCTCAAATTATAAATTTATTTCCTTCGTATAGATTACAAACTCCTGGTAGATTAACAGGAAGTTTAGCCTATATTTTTGGAGATAAAGGACTTATTAGTTTTGACTATTCGAGAAAAGATTACGGAAACACTAAGTTTAAACCAACTTCAGATAATTATTTTGCATCTCAAAACTCTATTATGAATAATCTATTAACCGCTGCATCTACATATAAAATTGGTGGAGAGTACAGGGTAAAAGATTTAAGTATAAGAGCTGGCTATCGTTTAGAAGAAAGTCCTTATAAAAATGGTAATACTGTAGAAGATTTAACTGGTTTTTCTCTTGGTTTAGGATATAGTTTTGGTAATACTAAATTAGACTTAACTTTCGATCAATCTCAACGCTCCTCAGAATTTCAACTCTTCAATGTTGGATTAACAGACTCTGCTATTATTGATAACAAAAACTCTAATATTACATTATCTTTAGGCTTTAATCTATAAAGTTTAACAGTATTCAATAATTAAGCCTGAGTATTTTATATACTCAGGCTTTTATATATACACTTTTCTAACCACTAATTATGGCAGTATTAAAAGTAATTGAAGTATTATCCAATTCAGACAAGAGCTGGGAAGATGCAACAAAAAAAGCAGTAAAACACGCCTCTAAAAGCGTTAAGAACATTCGTTCTGTATATGTAAAAGATCAGAGTGCTAGTGTTAAAGATGGTGAAGTTTCTGATTTTAGAGTGAAC
>NZ_JBSHNP010000029.1:0-995 GCF_053604675.1 Lacinutrix salivirga | reverse complement strand
TGGATAATCTAAATCTTTAGAATAGTCAACCTCATCTTCTAACCAACCAATTTCGTTACACCAATTTTTTATATCCGACAATAACTCTTTGTTATTTATTTCTTTAAACTTATATTTTTTTAAAGAATCTTCTAAATAATTATAAAAAGTATGACCTAAATCGTGACGAATCTCTGTTTTATACATCTTTTTATATTTCTCATAACTTACTGTTATGTCAAGTGTCAATTCTTTATCCCTATCGTATCTTCTGAATGTTTTCCGTTCAATTTCTTCAGGTAAACACCTAAAAGCAAAACCAATTTCTTTTGGTTCTTTTATATTTTTATACTTTTTATTTACTTTTTCCCATACAGCTTCAAGTTCATCTCGTAACTCTAGTAAGTAAGGTAAATAAGTATCACAAACTACGGATATTTCCATATTTAAATTATTTTAATGACACGCTTTATTTCCTGGTGGTAAAAACCCTTTCCAAGCTAAATATCCTTTTAATTTCATTCCTTCTAGCATTTGCATTAGCTTTTTAGGACCATTATGAGTTGCAACTTTATCCAAGTTCATCTTTTTCAACCATTTTCTAGTATATCGCCTTGATGGGTTTTTTGTTTCTCCTAATTTCCACAGCTCTCCTTTTTTTAGGAACATTTCGCCTATAGGTTCTTTTTTCCCCCATTCCATAACTGGATACCAACCATCTTCTTTTGCCAATAAAGCATATAATTCTTTTAATCCTAATGGGTCAATAAAAGAGTTAGAATCGTGTACATAAGCATATATATTAGGATTGGTACTTTCTATACCAATCGGATCCTGAGATATATAAACTCCTGTGTCTGGACTATAATACCTAAACCTGTTATAATACAACCCAATCTCCTCATCCTCATACTGTCCTTGGTATCTAAACGGACAATCACTTGCAACACCTTTTGCTAACTTACGTATTTTACCGTAAATATCATACTCTACTTCCCAAGTTTTTTCTCCAGAAG
>NZ_JBSHNP010000028.1:0-291 GCF_053604675.1 Lacinutrix salivirga | reverse complement strand
GTAGCATCACCTAATGGAAGGTCTGTTGCTGTCCATGTTCCATCTGCTCCAGTGGTTACTGTTGTAACTGTTCCGTCTGCATCTGTAATTGTAACATCTACTCCTGCTATTCCTTCTTCACCTGCATCTTGGATACCATCTCCATTTGTGTCTTCGAATACTACTCCTGTAATATCTCCTAAGATTGGTGCATATCCATCGTTTGTAGATGCTGTTGTACCATCAACTACTGTTACCGTTTCTGGATCTGATCCGGTTGTTGTTAATGTTGGATCAATATCTGCTGGTAAT
>NZ_JBSHNP010000027.1:0-14569 GCF_053604675.1 Lacinutrix salivirga | reverse complement strand
GTAGGTGTCGTTAGCTGTTATTTTTGCGGCAGGTTTAAAAGTACCTTCGTCAAAAATCCAAGTGATTAAGTTATCTAGTGGTTCTGGTTTGTCTTTTTCTAGTACTCCTTCTTCGTTAATTACAAGTTTTGGTCTGTCTTGTAAGTTGTATTGCCACTCGTGTAGAGGTACGTTTCCGTCCCAAATAAAGCGGGTGATTTTTGCTTTATTATCTATAGACCCTTCGACTGCGCTCAGGGAGACAATACTGCGAGATGTTGATTTTAATTTAGCAGTACGTCTGCCTAAGGCATCGTACTCAAAACTTATGGTTTCGTTGTTAGGTTTGGTTACGCTTTTAAGCATGCCATTGGCTTTTAAAGACAACTTATTTTAATAAATTTCTATATTCAGTATTAATTTAAAAAATAATATTCTAATTACAAATTTGTTGAAAATACTTGTGAGTTTCTTTTAAAATTTGAATAAACTTATTCACAAATTTTTATATGCTAATTTTAGTTACTTATAATTATTAATTAAAATTCGATTATATTTCTCTCTATTTCATTTTGTAATTCAGTATAATCTAAACCCTCTATTTTTGAATAAAAATTATTAATAATATTAGTATTAATATCTATTTTTTTATCTATAAATTTTTCACTTTCCTCATAATCTCCCTCTGGATTTTTTTTATAAAATTTTTCAGATTCTATTATGTTTATAATTTCTTCTATATTATAATGAATATCTCTTAACAAAAGATTATTTTTTGATATATAAAAATCTAAAGTTGAAATATATGCTAATATTAATTGAGTAAGAATTGTTGATTGGTAACTACTATAAAATTCTGAATCAATAGCATACTTTTCTATTTCATTTTTAAAATTAATAATCTGAGAATTAGTTTGATTTTTTAAAAATAAGAATTCATATATATTTATTAAAGTAGAATAACCATTATTATAATCTATATCAAATATTAAATTCTCATTTTTAATTTCCTCCAAAAAAAGTTTATATAATCCATTAATGCGTCCAAGTGAAAAGAGAGCTAGTTTTTTACCATTCTCTTCTGATAAGTCTAAAAACCTAAAATTTAATTTATTCATAATTTAGTTACAATATTTACCTCCAGGTAACCTGGCTTTGCTTTTTTTACCAGATGTAGCTGTTTCAAATTTAACTTTTTTACTATCCATGAGTTCCTCACAATCAATACAAATTTTTCTATTAGGCTCTATTTCAGTAATTCCTTTATTTGCTTTAACCAAAGCCTCTTCAGCATGAACGTTTGGTTTTTTGCTTTGTATCACTTCTACACCCATATCATCAGCCCAATCCTTAATTTGTCTTGGTACATATGGACTACTCGAAGAAACAAAATAGTTACCATTGGCATCAACACCTACAGCTGTTGTACTAAAACCTTGTCCGTTTCCTAAGGTACTATGTGCGTCATTTGCTAATTCTTGTAAAAAATTTAAACCATTTAGTCCAAAAGGATCAATTCGACTATTACAGTCATGTACATAGCTATAAATATTATTTCCTCCATGTAGCCTTATTGGATCCTGCGATATATAAACCCCTTCCTCCGCAGCATAATACCTAAACCTGTTATAATACAACCCAGTTTCTTCATCTTCATACTGCCCTTGATACCTAAACGGACAATCTCCAACTGCTCCTTTTGTTAACTTACGTATTTTACCGTAAATATCGTATTCTGCTTGTCACGTTTTTTCACCTTCGCTATTATACATTTCAACAGGTGTGCCAAGGTAATCAGTAATAATAGAGTAGGTGTCTTGTTCTGTGATTTTTGCAGCTGGTTTAAAGGTGCCTTCATCAAAAATCCAAGTGATTAGGTTGGTTGTTGGTTCTGGTTTGTCATTCTCCAGTACTCCTTCTTCGTTAACAACTAGTTTTGGTCTGTCTTGTAAGTTGTATTGCCACTCGTGTAAAGGTACATTTCCGTCCCAAATAAAGCGGGTAATTTTGAAACTTCATAAAAAGTATCATTTTAAAAAAAACTTTAAAAGGGAAAACAATTCCGTTGTAAAGACTAGAGAACTTTATAAAATCTTATTTTCCTTTGAAATCCGAAGCTATTTAAGTATGACAAAATTAATGTAATTAATTAGTCCAAGTTAAACTCACCTATATACTTTAGACCATTATAAGTTTTTTCTTTACTAGGTTCATCTATTTTTCCTGAATACCAATAAATAGCATTGACCAATTCTAACTTTAAACTCTTTGTTATAGAGACTATTTTATCTTTACAATCTTCGTCAATTGGAGCTTCTTCTAAGATATCAATTACTGTCATTTTTTCATCATATTTTATATAACCTATTAAATCTTGATCATACCAGAGTTCACCAATATCCTCACAAAACCCACATATTTTATAATTTGGGTCTTCAAAATTACCTTCTACAGAATAATCTAATTTAAAATATTCTTTGAAATCATTTTGATTTAAATCTATAAGACCTAACCATAAATATACTTTATCTAGATAATCCATAATTTTATTTACACTTTAATTTCATATGATTTTTATGATGTCTTGCAATAATTTTTTTAGCGTCTAATTTGGTTTTAGCACCATCAAGATCTTTAATTAGTTTGTTGTGAAAATGTCTACCTGCTCTACTATTGTGATGCGGACCGTCTGGTACAATATTGCCTTTAGAATCTGTCACATTTGTGAATGTTATTCTATCTGTTTCAACACTCATCTTTTTCAATTCTTCCGCTGTAAACCCTAGTTCTTTTGCTTTTGCGGCTTGTGAAACAGGAAACAATTCATGCATTCCACCATTACCTCTTAAGGCACCTTCAACAGATGATTTATTATTAAGAATATCTTGTGGTGACGCATTATTAAACCAATCATTAAATCCTCCATTTGACCATGGAGCTAAGCCATAAGGGTCAATGAATGAATTACTATCTTTCGTATATGCATAAATATTAGGATTATTCCCAGCCAATCCTATAGGATCCTGCGATATATAAACCCCTTCCTCAGCAGCATAGTACCTAAAACGGTTATAATACAACCCAATTTCCTCATCCTCATACTGTCCTTGGTATCTAAACGGACAATCACTTGCAACACCTTTTGCTAACTTACGTATTTTACCGTAAATATCATACTCTGCTTCCCAAGTTTTTTCTCCAGAAGAATTATACATTTCAACAGGAGTCCCTAAATAATCTGTGATAATAGAGTAGGTGTCGTTGGCTGTTATTTTTGCGGCAGGTTTAAAAGTACCTTCGTCAAAAATCCAAGTAATTAGGTTGTCTAATGGTTCTGGTTTGTCGTTCTCTAGCACTCCTTCTTCGTTAACTATTAGTTTTGGTCTGTCTTTTAAGTTGTATTGCCACTCGTGTAGAGGTACGTTTCCGTCCCAAATAAAGCGTGTAATTTTTGCTTTATTATCTATAGACCCTTCGACTGCGCTCAGGGAGACAATACTGCGAGATGTTGATTTTAATTTAGCAGTACGTCTGCCTAAGGCATCGTACTCAAAACTTATGGTTTCGTTGTTAGGTTTGGTTACACTTTTAAGCATGCCATTGCCTTGCCAAGTGTAATCCCAATTGCCTGTGTTGGTGATTTTGGTTATTAGGTTACCTTCGGCATCGTACTTATAGGTATTGCCATTGGCTTTGTGTAACTGTCCGCCTTTATTATAGGTTCTGTCATTTTGGCCTTTATCTCTATATAAATTACCAACTTCGTCTGGTAATTTGTAATCAAATTGTTTATCCTCGTAACGTGCTGTGGCTAAATTGCCAAAATCGTCGTAACCAAAATTTACAATTCCGTTGTTGAGTTGGTTTGTAATTTTATGGAGTTGGTCGTTTACATTCCAAGTGTAGGTTCTGTGTCTGGATTCTTTATGTGCTTGGCTTACCTTATGTGCTATTGGTCTGCCAGCAAAATCGTATTCCATAGTATTTATAATACCTCCTGGTAAGTTACGCTCAATTTCTTGTCCTAAACTATTGTATTTAAAGTTGGCTTGCCATGCTTTGGTTTCAATATTTTCATTAGCTTCAGCTGTAGCAGAAATTTTGTTTATAAACCCTAGTTTGTTATGGTCTATAGTAATGTTTGCGCCTAAGGAGCTGGTAATTTGTGTTCGGTTATTAAGTTCGCCATACCTACTTTCTACTTCTTCTCCGTTTTGGATTTCTTTAATAATGCGTCCTGCCTCGTCGCGTATTAATTGGACGTGGTTGTCTTGGTTAATGGCTTCAATTAGCTGTCCGTTTCTATTGTAACTATAGGTTTCCCAAGTGCCATCGTAATATTCGGCTCTAGTAATATTACCATTAAGGTCGTATTCGTATTCTGTAAAACGATTGTCTGGTCGTTTTACTTTAAGTACTTTTCCTGCTCTGTCTCTAATGTATTTTCTATGCAAGCCATCGAAACCGGTTTCATGAATTATGGCACCATTACTATCTCTACCAAATAAATAATGTTCTTTATGCTCGTTGGTAATGGCTAAAAGTTGCTCTTCGGTATTATATTTAAAATGTACTTTTTTACCATTTTCTTCGCGCATTTTTAGGCTTCCTAATGGTGTATAATCAAAGCTGATGTGTCGTTTTTTAGAGTCGATGGTTTGTATAACCTCGTCGTAAGCATTATATTCTAACTTAATTAAATTTCTATCGGCTTGTTGTATTTTTTCAATACGATCCAATTCGTCATAAAAAAAGCTTTGTTTATGGTTTTCAGAATTGTTTATTTGAATGCATCTTCCCCAAGCATCATACGTCCATTTAGAGAAACCACCATTTGGTAATTTCATTACAGCAAGGTTATGGTCGTTATCGTACTCTAAAATGGTTTCGTTACCAAGCTCGTTGGTAACAGTTTCTATTTGACCTAAGGCATTGTATTTAAACGCTGTTACTGCGCCATTTGCACTCATGGTTGCGTACAACTTATCGTCTTCATAAATTCTAGAAGCAGAGTCACCTTCTGGGTTTATAGTTGAAATTACGCGATCGTCTTCATCATAAATAAAGGTAACAATACTACCATCTGGTTTGTGTATTCCTGTTAAATTTCCTCTAGTATCGTAGGTGTAACCTGTTACATTGCCTTCTTCATCAATATCTCTGTAAGGCTCCATGTACTCTGTATATTCATGAAAAATATGAGCACCTAAAGCATCTGTTTCTTGAATACAAAGATTGTCTTCATTAAAATAATAAATAGTTTGTTTCCCTAAAGAATTGGTAACTATATTGTGTTGTTTACCATATTGGATAGTACCAGACAGAATGCCATGGTCTCCCCAAGTTTTAATACATTTTGCTCCTGTGGTTTTACCATCGTATTCCCAATAAAATGCTTGTCCATTTCTATCGGTTTTTTTCACCATAAGATGGTTTTGGTATTCCATACTTGTGGTTTTACCAACGGCATCTGTAATTTGTGTTAAATCGCCTTCTTCATTATAACCATATTCAATTAGAGTACGTGTAAACCCATTATGTGTAGCAGTAATTAAGGTTACTCTACCATTAGCATCTAATTGTAAATTGATTTTACGACCAGCAGTGTCAATAATTTGTTCTAATTGCTGTATAGCATTGTATTTAAACTCAATAGCAACACCATCTAAATTACTTAAGTATTGTGGTCTGTAAAACTCGTCGCCAATTTTTTTAAATGTATAGGTTAAATTGGTATTATGGTCTTTTACCAGATAGGTGTTTTGGTCTAAAAAACTGAGTGTTAATTTTTCTGATCTGTGATAAAAAGACTCGTTTTTAGTAATTATATAAGGAAAAACGGTTGCTCTACCATCTGGAAGCATCATAATTATAGCGTCTTCACTTTTTTTAATATGAAGGGCTACGTCGTAATTATTATGAAATCCATGTCCTAATAAGCCGTCGTAAGCAGAGTCTGAATACCAACTTCTTTTCCATTGGATAGGAATGATGCCAGGTAACTGAAAGTCTTCACCTTCATACAACATTCTACCAGTAATAAGATCTACAGGCTCAAAGCCTTTTTTACATAATGCATCAGAAAGGCCTTTGGTGCAATTAAAATTTTTAAGTACTTTTTTATTTAATGCTTTAAGTCCTTTTTTAGCCACTTTGCCAAGACCTTTAAATAAAGCTCCCATTCCATAAGACATAACTAGTGCCATAAGCATACCCAATAAATCTGGCGCATAAGGTCCACCAACCATAACTGGCATACCTCCAGGAACAGGTATTGTGGCAGAACTTGGCAAATATAAACTAGGAATAGGTTTCATTTTTTTTCCTGGCGCTAAGGATAAGGGTAAACCAATATCATTACACGTCATGGTCATATAACCAGCTGGCGAAAAAAAGGACCCTTCTGCACTAACGGTTGTACTTCCAAAAAAGTTCATAGAATCATGACCAATCATAGGAGCCAAAGCAAATGGTCCACCCATTGGAATATGAATTACTGTGCCAATAATACCAGACGTACCACTATTACCACGAGGCGTAGCGTTTACATTAACTGTAGAGCCTATAAAAGGAATATAATCTGCAGGATCCAGAACCATACCAATAAAAGGATGTGGTAAAGGCGTAGGAATGCCTGGCGGAATAATTACGATATGAATATCGATTCCTATAACTGGCGTAAAATGTTTATTGGCTAATAGCATAATTAAAACCAGTTAGAAATTGAAAATCGTTTCTTTTCCATAGCCTTACGCTGTTCCTCAACCTGTTCTCGCCATTGTTTGCCCTCTAACTCTTCCATAAAAGAGTGTACATTTTGGCAGTCTTCGTCTTGTCGTTCTTTTTCTAAAATGTTATAATAATCTGCAGCAATAAAGGACATGCTAGTCGATTTTAGAGTGTCTTTATCTAATGTAATTCCATTTGTATATGCTTTTTTTACAATAGACTTATAACGGTCTTTATCTCGTTTTTTAATGGCATTATACGCCATCCACCAAGCGTTTAATGATTGTTGAGGATACCCAATTTCGCTAGCTGTATCTGCTTGCTTGCAAAACAAATTGGTTGCTTCTTCGTATTTTTTTTGAAGTTGTTGTGAGCTTGCTTGAAAGCCGTAATATTGTATTATTAAGGCTTTACAAGTATCGTCCTCTGCTTGTAATCCTTGTTTGGCTAAGGCTAACCCTTTATGCAATAAACTATCTACTTTTTCAAAGTCTTTAAAATTAAAAAGCATTGAAGCATAAATAATATGAGCTGTAGAGAACATGCTTTTAGAGCCTGTTTTTTGTGTAATTTCTAACCCTATTTCTCCCCATTTATCGACTTCTTTTCTGTTATTGTTTTCAACAGCTTTAGACATTTTTATTATGCATTGTCTAAATTGAACTTCGGGATCGTTTGGGTTGCCTTGACTGGCTAATTTATTAATTGCGCCTTGTAAATCTAAAGGGACTGCAAGTGAAATGGAGTGGTCTTCGTATTTATCGCAAATGGTATCAAAATAACGTTCTTCTTCATGATCAAAAATCATAATTTTTACATGCTCAGGAATGTCGTGTTTTAAAACACTATGTAACCATTTTGAATAGGCTTTAGTATCGTCCACAGAGTAAGGGAATAATGCTAATGTAAAGGGTTGGTTGTTTTGAAGTGCTTTTTGAAAACTCTGAAGCATCTCTAACAATAACAGCGTGTTAGCGTTAGAATTATCGGATGTTTTTTTCTCAAAAGCGTCCACATCCCAATTAAATGTAGTTGAAGCTTGTTGACTGTATTGTTTAATAAGCTCTTGCTCTTTTTGGTAGGTTGCAATCCATTCTTTAATTAGTACTTTACTATGTTCTTCTTCACTAGTAAAAGCAGGAAGTAACACTAACAGCATATCTGGAATGCTACCATGTTGCGTAGATTCTAATTTTAAAAAGCCTTCGTATAGTTTGTGTTGGTTAGGTTTAATAATCCAACGTGCTAATTTAATATGCTCGTTAGGAGCAACCTCAGTATTCCATTTATCCTGAAGTTTATTTATTAAAAGCGCTATGGGATTATGCTCATTGCTCATGGTGTGTTTATTAGCAGTTTAGGTTAAGCAGTTTTCCTTTTACGTTGGTCATTGCAGAGCCATTAATATCTACAGTTTTAGCTTCTAATTTAATACCTATTTTACCTTTTGCACCAACATTTGGAGCTTCTACATCTACTTTTACTTTATCTTTTACAGTAACACCTGTAGCGCCTTCAATAAGTATGGCTTTATCAGATTTTAGAGTAGCATTCATTGCAGACTCTAGTGTTAGCTCTTTACCAGAAACCACAGTTGTGTTTTCTGAAGAGGTAGTACTAATTTCTTTGCCAGCAGTTACTGTTAAACTTTCGGCTGCTGTAATAGAAATGTTTCCGCTACCATCTAAAACAATAGAGCTTCCTGCTTTATCCATAATAGTGATACTACCATCTTCATCATTAAGTTTAAAAAAGCTACCACTTCTGCTTTGAAGCATTTTAATATGGTTGTCTGCATTAGCACTACCAGATGGAGGTGTTGCTTGCGAGTTGTATAAACCACCAACTACGTAAGGACACTCTGCATTTGCACCTTCAAAATCTACAAGAACTTCATCGTCTATTTCTGGAATAAAGAAAAACCCTTGTCCAATGGATGCACTTGGCGAGACGTTTCTTATCCAAGGTGTGGTAAGGCCATCTGCTTTTTGCCACACAAATTGTACTTTAACACGTCCCATTCCATCAGGATCGTGATTTTCTACAACTTTTGCGACTTGACTTTGTGCAAAAGGAAATGCATTCACATTTGTTTTTGGGTAGGTTTCTATATTTGTGGAAACTGCTTCAAAAAAGTTTTCGTATTCTCCGTTGCTAGAGTAGGAGTGCGTTACTTTTGTTACTCTGTATGTACTTTGGGAGATTTTAATTGTTTTTGCTAGCATTACTCCAGGATTACTGGTTGAACCAGAGACCGTAATTTGATTAGTCTGTAAAGCTTCTTGTTGTAACTTAACGTAGTTATCTAATCTTTTTTTTGCAGTAGAATCGTCAGATATGTTAACCCAAATTTTGGTTGGATTGGTATATAATTCTTTGGAACTATCATTAACAATCGCGAAATTACCATCACTTTCGCTTTTCGCAGAAGAAGAAGGGGTTTCGTGCACATCGTTAGTTAGATAATCGTTGGTATAATAATTAAAATTTTGCGGAATTGGGTTTAGTGTTGTATTATAATCTAGTAAATCTCTACCTAATTGTAGTTGTAACTCTTCGCCATCGTTATTTAGTCCAAAAACTAATTCTTCTCCATTATAATAAATCCATTCTCCGTTTCTGGCAGCTAAACGTTGCGCAAATTTAAAACAACTCTCGTTGTATTGTACTGTATATATTAGTGGTTCTGATAGTTTAGAATCAGACGTGTTTATTTTCAATTTTGAGGAATCGTAGCTAGTAAACGTTTTATCCATAATATCAATAAAACTCATATCGCTATATGAGGTGTGATGTGGTCCATCGTCTGATATTATTGTAGGACTTTTAGCTTTTATAACTACAAAATCTCCTTCGCTAGAGTGGAGTCCTTTTTTGTAATTAAGGCCAGTTATTATGCCTTTAAATTTAAAATTACCTTGATGCTCTAAATCTGTAAACGATTTGGTTTCAATGGTAATTATTTGACTTAACAAATCTTCTATAGCAAGACCATTTTTATCGCAAAAGCGTTGGATGGTATCTAATAGGCAATGTAATTCCATAGTGTGATGCTCACCAATTTCTTGATGTAAACTACAACTACTATAATAGGGAAGAGGGTTTCCGTTTATACTAATGTTTGTTGTGGATAATAGCGCCATAACTATAGTTTGTTTTAATTTTAAAAGTTTCTGTTTTCAGGATTTACGTATTCTGCACTATCGTTTAGTGTTAGCATTTCTACAGAAAGTGTGATACCCATAATCATTGGAGTTACACTGTTACTTTCAAATTTTTCGGTATAATTTACGCAATAGGCTCCTGTAAAATTTAATTTACGTGAGCTTGCCATCGCATCTCGTTTATAAAATATGATTTCTCCATCTTTTTGGTCGTGAGGGAATATACTCCACGTAAAAAAAGTATCGTCGCTATTTGATTCTATGGTGAGGTGCAAATGTCTAATAATAGGTAAACCACCAGGTCTGGCTGCACCATAAGGTACATGTTGATCTATCTCAAAGGAATATGACAGGATATTATATACCTGATCATCGATTGTTAACTTTGCTAAAAAAGACATGATTGCTAGTTTTAAATTTTTGTTGCGTATTTAAATTTAAGGAGTGGCGTTACTACACTCCTTAAATTTTATACATTAAAAACAGGTTGGTTAGATTAAATTAAACCCACTCGTTTATGTGCTCTCCATTACCAATTCCAATAGATTTTGCAGAGATTACAATAGTTTCTGCCATTGGATTGTCTCCAGAATGGTCAAAAGATTCGCTGTATCTTACCATGTAAGCTTCAGTAAATTTTAATTCTTTAGATTTAGCATCTGTGTCTCTCTTTAAGAAAGTTACTGAACCATCTTTACGCTCAAAATTGTTGAACATCCAATCAGATAATGAGGTGTCTGCTGTTGACTCTACAGTTAGAACAATTTTACCTCCTCTAGTTATAGAAGAAGGACGTCCTGTTGCATCTGTTTCTTGGTGTAGTTCGTAACTACAGTTTAGTACGTTGTACTCTTTTCCGCTAACGGCTAATTTTGCTTTAAATGACATAATAATTGATTTTTAATGGATTAATTAATTTACTTATTTAAAAAGCTTACGCTTGGTTATTAGTCTCTTATTTATATTTAATAAGTTAAAATTCAAGGATTTAACTTAGTTAATTATTAATAGCTATTAAAATAAAAGGTTAACTATTTAACGCATTTATTTTATTTGATAGCTAATCAATTAGTGTAGGTAAAATTTACAGACAGGGATGGTTCTGTAAGAAAGGGGAACTATTATAATTTAATTAGAGTCGTCCACTCGTTGACAGACTATGACATCGTTTTCTTTAATGGTATTATGTGTAACTGTTTTTGTAAAATCAATATGTTTAAGCGAACCAAACCAACTAGGTTTAAAAAAGAAAATCCATTCTTGAGGTTGCATGTTTTCTGGTTTAAGGTACTCTATAGTGCTTTCTGGATGTCTTTCGTTATAATCGTTTATAAAGAAATAAAACAATTTGCCAAACTCCATATTTTCAGGAGCTTTGATTCGGAAATTTGTAATTTCTTTATCTCCATGTTTTTTCTGAAACTCGAAACTAATAACCGCAGGATTTATAAGTTCGTTTTTTGTAGGATCCTTAATACTGTTATCTAATGGAAAAAGCCATTTTTTGTAAACAGGAACTGGGATACCATACGCAAACTCATATAATTTTTTTACAAGAAAAGGAATAATAAAACACAAGCTTGCGCCTAAAAACAATAAGCTAAAAGAAGGTCTAAAACGATCTACAACATTGGAATAAGCAATAAGACCTATACAAAGAATAATAATTGTAAAGAGAAACTCATGAAAAAAACCTGATTTGTCTTTTGTTAAATCTGGAAAATATTTGTCTATTACATATAAATGTACAGAGCCTAATATTAAAAACATCACTTGCATGCCAATAAAACTATTTAAAGGCGTATCGTTTAACACTTTACAAGAACTTAATAAGGCTGTGAGTGCAAATGTGATAAGAATAAACAACAAATATAAAATTGCTGTTTTTTTGTTTTTAGAAAAAAGAGTTCTAATTTTTTTTGTTAAACCAAGAATGATTGAGCTTATTATAAATAATCCCAAACTGACTTTAAACATGTTTCCATTTATAACGTTAGTCATTGCATTCATTATGTGTTTCTATAGTTAGTTTAAAATTTATAACTCAAATAACTATTGTTTAATAGAAGAAACTTAAATGAGGTTAACACGAAATAGATGTTAACTCATTAAATTATATTTTGAGAGGGATAATAAATTTAAAAAGTTAATGGTTAATTATAGTTGCTTATTAATAATTACGATAAAAAAGTAAATTTGGATTATTTGATATTTTGTTTTTTTTAAAACAATCCTAAAAACTTAAAATAAAGATACTAATTTTAGTTAAATATCAACTTATTTTCTTTAAAAAGTGGTTCTATTTTGGCTATTTTCGATTTAGTGCTTGTTTTTATCTATAAAGGTAGAGAAGAGGTTGGTTATATTTTTATATTTACTAACATAGGTTGCTGAAGATTCTCTGTTGTAAACTGCATAAAAATTGTAAAGCGTAATTTCTCCATTTTTATTGGGACCGTCCAAAATAGCTTTGCATCCAACTTAAACCCACCACCTTTTAAAAACGTGTTTTCTATTGTTTCTCCTGCATTTTCTATACTGTCGCATTGAGTTTTTAGGTATAAATGTGCTTTAACTCTAATGGTTATTTTTGGTGTTGCTGGTTCTTTAATAGTTGTTGTACGTACATAATCTTTAGCATTGTTAATATCTGGTTTGCCTCTAAAGGGTTCTATTTGTACTTTTTTGCCTTTTAATGCTTTATCAAAAACTATGGTTAATTGGTTTTTGTCTCCTACTAATTCCATTTTTGCGTAAGTATATAGGCCTGTTTTTGTGTCAAATGTTTATTATAATTTGAGGAATAATCCATTGTTATTAATCTTATATTTAATAGTATTTATAAGCTTAAATTCATAGTTTAAATCCCATTCTTTACATAAAAATGTATAGGTCGTTATTACCTTTTCTTTATCAATATATGAAAGTTTTAAATTTGAAAAATTCCATCTCTCTGTGGATTCTTTTGTATTATATAAATTTTGATTAAATTTTTTTTTATCAATAATATTATCATTATTATCAAGAGTTATAAGAAATCCTCCTTTTTGATTTTCAAAAAGATTATTTTCTATATCTGTGATTTCAACTTCTAAATAACATAATCGATAACTAATATTCTCAAATAATAAGTATAAATTACCATTTGAATTATACTGTTCGGTAGTATTTAACTCTTTATTATTTAGTAAAAAATATTTATTTTTTGATGGAAGGGTTTTTAATCCTTGTTTTTTAATGTTTTTAAATTTTTTATAATCATCTTCGTATAAAAAAATTGTAGCATCTTGAAGATCCTTATTATTTAAATCATCAATCCAAGTATTTTTTTTAAAAGGATATGATTTTAATTTTGGGTTACCAAAGGGCAAACTATCAAATAATTTTCTTTGTTTCTTTGGATTGTTTTGAGTAATAGGATTCTCTTGTATCTTATTAAATCTGTTTTCGGTTTTACAGGAAACAAAGAATATAATACAAATTAAAAAAAGTGTTTTTTTCATTTTATTAATAATTTGGTGTGAAACTTCCTGAATGCAAATGGTCGTTGTGATACTTATCTTTTGTTCCATGTGTATAACTCATACTTGAACCAACATAATGTAATTTGAATCCAAACTTCCAAAGAGCATTAATAAATTTTTGTTCATCAGTTTTTTTAGACAAATAGGATGTGTCTATACTATTACCATTTACATGTGTAGTACTTGGGTAACAGCTTGAATCTTCATAGGATGAGCCAGTACATTTAATTTCAGTTAAACTACACTCGGCTAAAGCTCCAATAAAACCTGCGTATAACTCTGGATTAGAATAAATTCTCAATGTTTCGTGCCAGATGAACTTTATTACTAAACTACTTTTAGAATAATTTAATTGTGACATTTTTACCAAATATATTTTTCCAGAATCTTTTTTGTATTCTCTGTATTTTACACGAAAATCTCCTTTAGTAATTACATCTCCATTAGCATAAATTCTGGTTTCTTTTGCATCAACACCTGTTTTGTTGTATGTTAGTGTTTTAGTAGCCGCATCGCTTCGAAACCCTGTGGTAGTTTTTCCATTCTTCAATTTGTCTGCTTCAATAATTTTAAAAGTACCTAAATCATGAGCATCAGTGCTGCTATCATGATAACGGTATTTAACCTTCTTTAATCCCTCTAAATTTAGCTTACTAATTTTTCCATTTTCATAAATATGTATAGTATTTGGTGTCTCTAACTTAAAACCACCACCTTTTAAAAACTCATTGTCTATGGTTTCTCCTGCGTTCTCTATACTGTCGCATTGAGTTTTAAGGTATAAATGTGCTTTATCTCTAATGGTTATTTTTGGTGTTGCTGGTTCTTTAATAGTTGTTGTACGTACATAATCTTTAGCATTGTTAATATCTGGTTTGCCTCTAAAGGGTTCTATTTGTACTTTTTTACCTTTTAATGCTTTATCAAAAACTATGGTTAATTGGTTGTTATCGCCAACTAATTCCATTTTTGCGTAAGTATATAGGCCTGCTTTGCTTTTTGTATTTATAGTCGTGTAGGTGGTTTTAGGAACGTCCTGATTGTAGAGACTCCATTGTATATTGTTTTTGTCTGCTTTTGTTGCATTGGCACCATAAGTATTTATTGTGTAAACAGCAACTTTGTCTATCTCAATGGTTTTAGGACCAGATATAGTTTTTGGAAAACTTATTT
>NZ_JBSHNP010000026.1:0-283 GCF_053604675.1 Lacinutrix salivirga | reverse complement strand
TGGATCGTTTGGTGTATTGTTTGGATCTGTTATGACTACGGTTCCATTGGTTGGTGGTGTTGTGATTGCGATTGTACCATCTGTTGGGATGTCGTTATCGTTATCATAAACATCTACCACTACTGGTGTGTCTTCGTCTGTGGTTGTTGTATCGTCTTCTACATCTACAATTGGATTTACTGTTACGGTTACTGTTGCTGTGGACTCATCGCCATCTGCATCTGTAATTGTATAATCAAACGTATCTGTTCCATTGAAATCTGGTGCTGGTGTGTACAGTATA
>NZ_JBSHNP010000025.1:0-19541 GCF_053604675.1 Lacinutrix salivirga | reverse complement strand
ATTTTGCTTTGCACAACCACGTATAAAAATAATTGCTATTTTTAGACTTAAACTAAGTACGTTGTGCTTTTGCCAACTTCTGATTTTCCTGCGGAAAATCCTCGTCGACAAAAACGCAACTATTATTATACAAAACCGTTAGGCACAAGCTGAATTCACTCAAATGAATAAACGAATTTCTAAAATACCGAATGATGTTCAAGACAGAAATTCTGTTGCTTGGAAAAAACTATGTGAATACATCGACCAAGTTGCTGAAAAAGAAACTGATGAGTTTGTTCCAAGAGAAGCACTCGGAGATGAACTTTTTGCTCAAATTTTTACACTTCCAGAATCTATATCCAAATTAAAAAAAGTTAAGAAGATTGGACTTTACGAAAGTAGTCTGAAGAGAATTCCACCAGAAATTGGAGAAATGGAATCACTCGAATATTTTGACCCTTATGGCTCATATGATTTACATTGGTTCCCATTTGAGATTTTTAAGTGTAAAAAATTAAAAGATAGTCGAATTAGTACTAGAGCACTTTATGGGAATTATAAAAACAGAATGGGTTTTCCAAGACTTGACCATAATCCAGTGAAATACTTTGGAGATAATTTAAAATGTAGTGTTTGCGAAAAGGAACTAACATATGAAACAACTAATCAAATGTGGATTACTGCGAACGTTGGAACTGACATAATACCAATGCTTGCAAACCTTTGTTCAACTGAATGTGAACAGAATTTGCCAAAACCACCTGAATTTTATGTGCAAAATCCTCATAAAGGAGGAGCTGATTTGAAACAACCCGAAATGGATGAATGGGATTACCTTGAATCAAAAGGACAGGTAATAAAAACAAAGTTTGTTCCAAAATCGGAAAAAATTAATTTTAAAAACCTAAAACCTCTAAAATTGATTAGAAAAATATGGAACAAATAAAAGCCAGTGCCTAACACCGTGTATAATTAATTGCTTGGTAATAGCCTACTTACGAAAATACTCGCGTATTTTCTATTCGGTTTTTATTTGCTAAATTACGTGCTAAACCACGCAACTAACCATACACAAACACGTTACCCAACATTTATGAAAAACGAACAGGAAAAGAAACAAGCAGCTGCATTTCAAAAATGTAAATTAAAAGCAGCTGATGAAATAAAAACCTGTTTTCATCCAGATTGTAATGAAAAATCAATAAACACTCATATTCTTCAGAAAAACGGAATTTTATCATCTTTAGAAAATGAAAGACACTTAATGGAAATGGGAATAAATCCATTTCTAGATGAAATCCATTACTTTAACAGAATAGGAATAAACAAAGCTTATTCCTTTAAATGCTTTTGTAACGCTCACGATACGGATTTATTCAAAGAAATTGAAACTGACGAAATTAATTTTTCAAATTATCATCATTTAATTCTTTTCACTTTAAGAACTATCTATAATGAAAAATTCAGAAAACTTGTAAACGTTAGAATGCGAGAATTATTAATCGCTCAACATCCAGATTTATTCGACATTGATTTCTTGAAAAATCAAAATGAAGGAGAAAAACTCGGTTTATTAGATATAGAAAAAACGGAGAGTCTTATATGGAATGATATTAATGAAAATACCGAGAGTTTTGTTTTTGAAACAAGAGAAATTAATAGAATTGAATTGTGTTTAACTGGGTTCTACAATTATGAAACGACTAGAGAGTTAGAAGATTATAGAAGGAGAAATGGTAAGGATAAAGAAGATGTAATTGACATATTCATTAATGTTTTTCCTTATAAAAATAAGACGACAATAATATTAGGATACAAAAAGAAACACGAATCAGATGTGAAAAGTTATGTAAACACTCTGATTAAAGAAAGCGAAAAAAGATTTTTGAGACAATTAACTAATCTTTTAATGTTCAGATGTGAAACTTGGGTTATATCGGAGAAATTTTATAAAAAGAGAATAAAAAAATGTGAATCTTATTTTGGAATGGCAGCACATTATTCTAACAACAATTATAACGAAAGAAAGTTTTTTATTATAAATTTATTTGAAGAGAACTTTTGTGAACAAATGAAAAGATGGAAAAAAAACGTTGGGTAACACCGTATATAATTTATTGCTAGTTCTAGCCTACTTACGAAAATCCTCGCGGATTTTCTATTCGGTTTGTATTTGCTAAATTAGGTGCTTAAAACACGCAACAAACCATATACAAACACGTTGTAGCACATTAAACCAAAATCGCGTGAAAAGAATGAATACCTACATAATCTTCGGAGTTTTAGCATTAATCGGAATATTCGCTTTGATTAGTTGGAATTCAAAACGTAACTCAAACACACACGGAATTGCGGAAAATAAGACTGAATTTCGGAATCGTGAAGTCCGACAAGAAAAACGAGATTTAAAACTTACTGTCTCTTATGACTATGGAGAAATCACAAAAACCATATCTGAAAAAGCGACAGCGGAAATAATAAAAAGCACGATGGAATCAACAAATTGGAATGAATTCCACATTGTACAACTGGAAGATGAAAATGGAAATGGATATAAAGCTTTGCACGTAAGCGGAAGTTTAGGCGATGACGGATTAGCTTCTGGATTTGTGACAGACGATGACCATATTTTATTGGTAAAACCATTAGAAACGGTTGAACAAATGACTGAAATTCTTCTTGACTATTTGAAAGGAGAAGAAATTTGGCGGAATAAATATGAATATAAATAACGTGCTACAACAATGTATTACATTAATTAACTCAATTAACCCTTATAAATAAAGGGTTTTAAAAGATTAATTAAAAAAGGGTACAACATAGGTATAACATTTTAACCAATAATTAGAAGTAATCTAAAGGCATAAAAAAACCGCTTCTAAATTAATAGAAACGGTTTATAAAATGTATTTAAACTTAAAGTTATTAAGCAGCCGTACCAGAGCCTAAATACACACTATTTGATACTTGACTACCATCAGCAGAAACAAACGCCATAAATAGCTCTACTGTGTCTCCTGCATAGGTGTTTGGAATTGTTACCGATTGAGAACCTGCTGTTCTGTCTGCACCATCTAAAATATAAACAGATTCTTTTTTACTTGGATTGTAAACTAACAACATCGCTTTATCAGTTGCATTTGCGTTACCCTCTGCCGAGTTATCACCCCAACCAAAATCCACTTGTCCTGGTGTTGTTAAGTCAGTAGTTCCGTTTAACACTCCAGATAAAGAACCTCTACTCAATAAAGCTAAAGAATAATCGATTGTGAAGTTAGGTGCAATCCCTCCTACTGCATTATTTAACACATAAGACATTGCAGCATTAAATTCAGTTTTCTTTGTCGCAAAAGACTTGTAACCGACTTTTAAAAACTCTTTGTTTGGTTGTAAATATTCCAATGTAACCGTAAATTTATTACGTTGGTTTACTTGTCCCTCTGTTCGAGGATTCGCCACGCTTGATGGCTTAATTCTGATGTAGTCAATACCTTTCCAACTACCACCAATTACGTTACCTACTTTACCAGATAATCCGCCTAAAATTCCTTGAGAAATCTTTCCCATAATATAAAACAATTTAAAATTAAACTCCTTTGGATTTGGTACGGACTTTATATTGCTTTAAAAACTTTATTTCATTATAAATATAACGAAAATAATGCCATTTTGTTACTGTTTTAGGGCATTACAATGCCTTTGCATCAGGCTTCTTTACTTTGCATTAATTTGAAACAATTACGAATGTATGCAACTTTTAAAACCGCCATTTTATCAATGACATTTTGAAGTTCTTTTTCTTTTTTACTAATAACCTCAACCGCTTTTATGTGTTTTTGCATCTGGTCGTTTATGTTAGAAGTAGATTTTAAACCTTTTTTAAGCGTGTTTCTGCAATCATCTACAGAAATAAACGGAATAACACTACCTTTTAAATAATAAGCGTAAAAACCGCCTATTTGCAACATCATAGATAAGTGAAAAAGTGTGTTTTTATCTGTTTCGGTTTTTGTGATTACTACAAAACAGTTAGGACAAGGATTTGATAGCGGTTTTCCGCTGTTAAGTCCTTTGTTTAGGATAAAAAAATGAGGGTTTGAGTAGGTTCTTCCGATTTGGTGTGTTTTCATTTCAAAATAAGGCATAGCTATCCAATTAAAAGTTCGCTACGCTCACACATATTTTTTTTGAAAATGAAAAAGAAAAAAATTAAAAAAAGAAAGCCATTCGCTTTGTGGCGTGGGTAAGGCTGTCAAGCTTTTTTTAAAAAAGTTTTTTAGGAATTTTTAATGAAATAGAAAAAGCTACAAGCAAAACGAAAAGTTGCTTTGAAGTAGTAATAAAAAGTTTTTTAAAAAACCGTAGGCTTGAGCTTTATAGCCTTAAAGCGTGGGCTGTAGAAAGCCACATATATTTGCTATCTTTTATTAATTTAATGTTATACCTGCCAATATTACTATTATAACAAGCACAATGATTACGAAAAGTTTAGTACCAAAAGAATCATCACCTTCTGGATTTTCGATTTTATTACCGTTTTCATCTATATCGTGAGGAAAGAATAAATCAAATAAATTTTCAATCATTTGTTTCATAGTATAAATTTAACTTTTTTGGGGAATTAACACTTAAAAAAATAGGTTTTAATCTTTTACTGTGCGATGGATGAAGCGTTTGTATGGGTATTGGTTTAAATAGTTGTTTGATAAAACAGCATTTAAATTAATACTTATACAGGACTTTTAGACAATAGCTTATTGCTTTTTTGAGGTACGATAAAAAGTAATGTGCTATGGCGTAGTACTACACTTTATAAACCTATTTTTTTATAACCGCTAACTTGGGTGGTGGGGAAAAGTGGACAATGATATTTGTTAACGAAATGAAACAAACAAAGACTTGAGGTAAGGAATACTTGGACTTAACGATGGTTTTGTGCAGCTTGAATGAGATAACGAATATTATTATCAATTAACGCACCCCTTAATATATCCAGATATTTAATGTTTGTACAAAATGTGGTTTAATGTACGGAATTGCGCGTTGGAATAGCGGATATTTTACATAATACCAGTTATAGCTACAAAATGCATTATTACTGCGATAGCAAACCTTTGAAAAGTGCCGTTTGCTACTATAACTTCTATTATGTAACTTAGCTTTGGGTTGGTTTTGTGGCGGAATAGTTGTTTTGAGCGTTGGCAATAGCTCTTTGCTTTTTTATTGTACTATTTTTATTTAAATAGATATTTTTAAATAAAAGAAGCAATGTGCTATTATAGCGGTGGCTACAACTATTGTGACATAAAACTAACTATGCGGTGGTGTGCGGAATAAAATAAAAGACAGAGGATTATTGCCTAAGCAATAAACTGGGTTTTATTGTGTGGGGAATTATTAGGCAGAGACTAATACCTGCGCTCTTTCTTTAATGGTAAAAGCTATAGTCTTTTTTACAAGGTCATTTGCATTTTTGAAAGTAGATTTCTTTTTTAATTCGGATAGTTCTATCACTTCAATAAGTTTAGCAAAACATTCATCTGCAAATGAGTGTGAAATTAGTTTTACACCTTCAAAATTGAACGTAACAAACTCACCGCTTTTTAAAGACTCTTCTATCTTTAAACGGATTTCTTTGCCTAAAACTCTCGTTCCTAAGCTGTTTCCTATATGTCCAAAATTGATTTCCATTGTACTATTAGTACTTAAAACTGGTGCAAAGTTACCAAAGTTCGTCGATATTACCTAATAAATCTTCGTATCGCTCTTCAAAAGCATTTCTTTGATTATCATCTTTAAAGATTTTATCATAGGTAACTGCTACATCTGTATTAACCCTAATATAGGTATATGCACCTTGCCATTTAGTCGTGCTTGTAACCGTTTTATTACTATCTACTTCTAACGAATGATTACCCGAATGTATTATAAGTTTACCACCATTTTCTTTTATCAATGTTGCTGTTGCCCATAACCCAAAACCAGCGCCTGTACTATTAGTTACACCTTTATCAATACATTGTTCTACTGCCTCTGCTTCATTAAGAGTTCTGTATTTACTTGCTGGATGTGTAGTTAATGCCTGGTGAATACCTTGACCATTATCTGCAACAATTATCCTTATTTGTTTATTATTCGGAAAGTATTGACAACTGATATAACCAGAACCATTGCTTAGTGTACCATCTGATGCGGAATGCCTAATAGTATTATCAATGACTTCCCATAAGCAATAATCTAAAACAATAAGCATCTCTGTATTTACTGCATCTTTTAGTAAAATATTCATTATTTCTTGATGAATGGCTAATGTATTTGAGTCGTCAAAACGCTTTATTTCTGTAAAACGACCTGATGCATTTTGTCTTACATAAGCTTCATTGTATGTGAAACCAATTTGTTCAAAAAAGTTTACTCTACTTGCGTATCTTACTTGTGCTGATGAACCTCTAAAATCTTGAAAAGTTCCTGTTACATTAACACCTTTATTTCTTAAATGATTTACAGTACTGCCTATTAAAACCAAATGGTCTGAATAGAGCATAGAGTATGTATTCAAATTAATGGTGAAATGTACTGTATCATTTAGTGCAGCATCAAATACACTTGATAAAGCATCTACTATTTGATTATGACCAGAAATCTTTCTGAAATCAATTGTTACTGAAAAATGACCCAAAATGATTCTCTTTTATTAATTCCAGAAATCCGCTAAAAGTTCAGCTTGTTTTAAAACTGTGTCGGTGGCTAATTTTTGTTGGTCTGGTGGATAACCAAACTTTCTTAGCGCACGTTTTACCATAACTTTTAATTTTGCTTTTACACTTTCCTTTATTGTCCAATCTATAGTGGCGTTATTCTTAACTGTTTCTACTAAATATATTGCAAGTTCTCTTAAAACCTCATCACCTAATACTTCTTTTGCGCTTTGGTTTTGAGAAATAGCATCATAGAATGCCAATTCATATTCAGATAACCCTAAACTATCACCACGTTTATCTGCATCTTTTATTTGTTTTGCTAAATCAATCAATTCTTGAATAACCTCAGCAGCAGTAAGTACTTTATTTTGATATTTCTTTATAGAGTTTTCGAGCATCTCCATAAGTGATTTGCTCTGAATCAAGTTTGTTTTACTTCTTGATTTTATTTCTTCATTAAGTAATTTTTTTAAAGTTTCTAATGCTACATTTTGATGTTGCATTCCTTGAATTTCTAATAAAAACTCTTCTGAAAGTATAGATATATCAGGTCTTTTAATACCTGCTGCATCAAATACATCAATTACTTTATCGGATACTAATGCTTCATCTATTACTTGGCGTATAGCTGTCTCTAAATCTTCATCTGTACGACCTATGCCTGTAGTGTCAAACTTGGATAACCTCGCTTTTACTGCTTGAAAAAAGGATACTTCTTCTTTAACATCCATAGCTTCATCGTGTGGTACTGCAATTGCAAATGCCTTAGACAACGCTGTTACTTCATTAATAAATCTTTTTTTACCATCTTCTAAACTTAGAATATGCTCTTCTGCAATAAGAATTATTTTCAGCTTAGTTTTAGTATCAGCCGTAAAATACTCTTCGTAAAGTAAACCTCTATCCTTACCAATGTATGGTGCTGACGGTTCATTTACTAAATTTTGTAATGCTTCAGAATAACCTCTTTCTGGTTTTTCTAAAAACATTTGAGAGACGACTTCTATTTTTTCTAACATTAAAGAAACTGCTTGTTCTTGTGCAATGGTTGGGTCTCCTTTACCACCACTATCACTATAAAATGCTAATGCTTTTTTTAGGTCTGATGCTATTCCTAAATAGTCTACAACTAAGCCACCTGGTTTGTCTTTGTATACTCTATTAACTCTTGCTATGGCTTGCATTAGATTATGACCTTTCATTGGCTTGTCTATATACAACGTGTGCATTGACGGTGCATCAAAGCCTGTTAACCACATATCTCTAACAATAACCAATTTAAGCTCATCGTTAGGGTCTTTCATACGTTCTGCTAATGCTCTTCTTTGTTCTTTAGTTGTATGATGTTTTGCCATATTTGGGCCATCAGAAGATGAAGCAGTCATAATTACTTTTATCACACCTTTATCCAAATCTTTGTGATGCCAATCTGGTCTTAATGCTGTAATTTCATTATAGAGTTCAGCAGCAATTCTACGTGACATTCCAACAATCATTCCTTTGCCTTCAAAAACATTTTGTCTTTCTGTGAAATGATTTACAATATCATTAGCAATGTTTTTAACTCTATTTTCACTACCAATTAAAGCTTCGAGCTGTGTCCATTTTGCTTTTGCCTTTTGTGTTTCGGTAAGTTCTTCGTTTGCTAATTCTTCATCTATTTGCTCTACTAACTTCTTACCCTCATCACTTAGATTCACTTTAGCTAATCTACTTTCATAATAAATACGAACTGTAGCACCATCATCAACTGCTTGGGCTATGTCATAAATATCTACATAACTACCAAATACAGCTGGCGTATTTACATCTGTACCTTCAATAGGTGTTCCTGTAAAACCTAAGTAGGTTGCATTAGGTAAAGCATCACGCATATATTTAGCGAAACCATAAACAATGCGTTTCCCAATTACATTGCCATCTTCATCTTTATCATCTACTGTTTTTGCCTTAAAGCCATATTGTGTTCTGTGTGCTTCATCTGCTACAACAATTACATTTTTACGGTCTGTTAGGGTTTCATATACATTACCTTCTTCTGGTTGGAATTTTTGTATTGTAGTAAATATTACACCACCAGATGCTACTTTAAGTAATTCTTTTATATGTTTTCTATCTCTTGCTTGTACTGGTGTTTGTCTTAATAATTGCGTAGCAGAAGCAAAAGTGTCAAATAATTGGTCATCTAAATCATTTCTATCTGTGATGACTAATATTGTTGGATTGTTAAGTTCTTGTACAATTTTACCTGTATAGAACACCATAGATAATGATTTACCCGAACCTTGTGTATGCCATACTACACCACCTTTTCTGTCTCCATCTTCTGCAGCAGCTATTTTACTACTTTCTACTGCTTTGTTAACTGCATAATATTGATGATATGCTGCAACTTTTTTTACTGTATCAATGGTTGTGATGCCTGTTTTTAAATCTTCTTTTTTAGATTTCTCAAAAACGGTAAAATATCTAATTAAATCAATTAATGTTTTCTTATTTAATTGACCTTGTGCTAAAACCTCCATTTCTGAGTCTAAGTGAGATGCTGTCGTTTCACCATCTTTTGTTTTCCAACTCATAAAACGAGAAAAACCTGCTGATAATGAACCTGATTTTGCCTCTAAACCATCTGAAATAACACATAGACTATTGTAAGTAAATAGACTTGGTATTGTTGCTTTATAGGTTTGTAGTTGTTTAAATGCTGATTTTATAGTTGCATTTTCATCTACTGCATTTTTTAATTCTATAACCACTAACGGCAAACCATTAATAAATAGAATTACATCTGGTCTTTTTGTATGATTATTTTCTATTACTGTGAATTGATTTACAACTGTAAATTCATTGTTTTCTGCGTTCTCAAAATCTACTAACCAAACTATATCACCACGAGAGACAGCCTCTTTTTGATACGATACTTTTACACCTTCTGTAAGCATAGTATGAAATGCCTCGTTGTTTACTAACAAATCTGGTGAGTTAATACGTAAGACTTGATTAAAGGCGTCTTGTCTTGCTTCTTCTGGAATAGTTGGGTTGAGTTGATAAATGGCTTCCTTTAGGCGATTATGCAATACTACATCTGCATAGCTTTCTCGCTCAGGAAATTCGCCATCGTAGGCTATTTCAGGACCATATACATAATAATACCCTAAATTTTCTAACTCTTCAATTAGTAATTGCTCTATATCGTCTTCAAATAATTTTGTCATTTGATCTTTTTTTATTTCAAATAAACTTAGAATTTCAAATTAATAACTACTGTTTTAAATAAGATTATTATTTAATCCAACTTACATATTAATCATAATCATAATAAACGTTGTCAAATGTTTCAGTAAGAACTCTATTCATCCTTTGTGAAGTGTAACTAAGTTTATTTTTAATATTAAATAAAGATTTAAAATATTCAGAAATAGTTGTTTGTTCTTCTGGTGATGGCAATTGAATTAATTCACTTTCCAGATATTCATCTAATTGAAAATTTTTAATACCACTTGGTTGATTTTCGTACTTAGTGGTTATTCCATTGTTATATGAATTTAACCAATATAAGTAAAACCAAAATGGATTAACTTTATTTTCATCAACTCTAATGACCTTACAAAAATTAGAGCATATTAGTGGCACATTAAAATAATCTAACAATTCTTGTGTAATTAAGGCTGCTCTACCTGTTGGTTGATTTTTGCTACCACCTGACATTTCAATTACTATATCAAATTCTTTTAAACCAATCTCATCAACTTTTTCTTTATTAATAAAACGACTAGGTGTTTTTTTTAAGTTAAAAAGAGGAATATTTGGTAGATCAGTGCCTCTTATAACTTTAACTTCAATGTTATTTTTTTTAGGAACTGCATTACCCCAAGCACCTCCAATTATTTCGTCAACAACCTCTTGAACCTCTACTTCTTCCCAATTATTCTTTGACGGATCAAAAAATAATTCATCTGAAAAGTGATATTCTGTTAATACATCATCCGACGATAATTTAAATATATTAGATGTTGATAATTCTTTAATCTTATTTTCTAACTCTTTAACTTTTGGTGTTATCGATGTTTTATAAGGTATTTCTCTGATTTTTTTAGCTTTCTCTACATATCTATTCGGTGCAAGGATGAAATTTTTATCTATAATTTGATTTAAATCTACTTCCTTACAAAAACCAATAGAGTTTTTATAATCTTTATTAGTTTTCCATTTTTTATAAGTTTCGGAAATCCTATAAATATCATTTTCAGATAATTCCCGTTGTGTACTTTCTACCATATGACCTATATCATAAGCATCAATCATTAATACTTTATCTTTATTTTTTGGATTTTTATTTCTATTCAAAAACCATAAGTGTACCGGTAAAGTCGTATTATAAAATAATTGAGTTGGTAGCGTTACAATACACTCTAATAAATTGTCTTCCACAATTTTTCTCCTAATTTCACTCTCTGTTTTACCTTTATTAGATGCAGCACCACCGTGCATTACAAAACCAGCTATACCTTTCGGACTAAGGTGATATAAAAAATGTTGGATCCAAGCAAAATTAGCATTACCAAGTGGTGGCATACCGTATTTCCAGCGACCGTCTTTACGCAATAAATTACCACTCCAATCATCATCATTAAAAGGTGGGTTAGCAATGATATAATCAACTTTCGTATCCTTATGCTCATCTTTTAAAAATGACCCTTCATTGTTCCATTTCACTTGTGAACTATCTATACCACGAATAGCTAAATTCATTTTTGCTAACCTCCAAGTTGTTTGATTACTTTCTTGTCCATAAATAGAAATATCACTCAATTTTCCTTGGTGTTCTACAACAAATTTTTCACTTTGAACAAACATGCCTCCACTACCACAACAAGGATCCATTACACGCCCCTTATAAGGCTCTAACATATTCACCAACAACTCAACCACACTTCTTGGTGTATAGAATTGTCCACCTTTTTTTCCTTCAGCTAAAGCAAAGCGTCCTAAAAAATACTCAAAAACGTGTCCTAATAGATCAGCACTTTTACTCTTAACATCTTTGAAATTTATGTTACCAATTAAATCAACCAAAGATCCAAGATTAACACTATCAAGATTGTCTTTAGCATATACTTTTGGAAGCACACCTTTAAGTCTTGGATTTTCTCTTTCAATAGAATCCATTGCTGAATCTATTAATTTACCTATCTCAACATCTTTAGCTTTATCTTGTAAAAAACTCCAACGTGCTTTAGTAGGCACAAAGAATACATTTTCTCCCTTATACTCATCTTTATCTTCTGGGTCTGCTCCTTCATATTCTCCTTTTCCTTCTTCTAGTTTTTCATATAAATCTTCAAAAGCTTCTGAGATATATCGCAAGAATATTAAACCTAATACTACGTGTTTGTATTCTGCTGCATCTATATTCTTTCTTAGCTTATTTGCAGTTGCCCATAATACTTTCTCTAAAGGCTCTTCTTTTTTTATTTTGGTCTTTGCCATTTATTATTTGACTATAATGTTGTTTTTAATAATTCTTTTGGATCTACATTTAAAATTTCTGCTATCTCGTATAACACTTCTAAACTGGGTTGACTTCTATTTTGTACATAACCGTTAACGGTATTGAAACTCTTGCCTAGTTTATCTGCCAACCATACTTGTTTTATGCCTTTTTCTTCTAAAACTTGCTTAATACGGTTCATAAGGAAAAATTTGAAACACTAAATATATATGTTTTGCTTGATATTAATATAATGTATTACGTTATATTTTTACAATTACAAAAGATTGAATAATTGATCTCGGCTAGACCACTCAAGATTTACAGCACCAGTCTGTTTCTGAAGATGAATTAGGTAATGTCCTATTCTATTAGGTTTGTAGCCTCTAGCATCAGTATCTAAAATTGTTATTTTTTTTCGAACGTAATCTTTATACAAAGATTCATCCGCCATTTCAAATAATGTATTTGCTTTGAAAATACTATTTGAAAAATAAGAAACCGAACTACCAGTTATGTAATTTAGTAATGTAATTTCACTAGAACTATAATAATACAACGCATTAAATTTCAATTCTTTTTTCTCTGGATTCAAGAAAGTATTAAATTTTACTTTTTCAATTGGCACGTTAGATTTTATATAATCATTTGCTAATGTTACAAATCTTTTTTGCGCTTCTTTCTCTTCCTTATCAACAAACTCTATTAAAGACGTACTAACAATATTTTGAATAAAAGTAGCTAAATCTAACACCCTTGAAGGAATATCTATTAAGTTATTAGTTTTAACATAATAAAATGACACCTGGTTACTGTCTTTATTATTTACTGTTTCTTTGATATTGAAAGCATTGATATAATGAAACAGAATTTTATTAAAACAACCATCTTCATTAAATATATCATTATCATATACACCGCCATTAACCCAACCACCATCTGTAATAATAAATTCGTCTCCTCTTTTTGTTAAAAATACAGATATAAATCTATCATTAGTTGTAGCATAGGGTGTTATTATTTCAATTGAAGCTCCTCTTTGTTTTGTTTGCCAAACTGAAGAAAAATTATCTTTTATTGAATTTATTATATTATCTAATTCCATTTAAAATGCTATATTTTCATTGGGATCTGGTTTAGAAAAATCAATACCCAACGAATTACTTGAAATTTTAACTTGAGGGAAACTATTCTCTTTTACTCTTAAATTAGCCTCTTGAAAAAAATGTGCTATACATAGGTTAATATCTTCCAGTGCTTTAGCTTCTTTTTCGCTTAATAACTTATCTGTTTTATAAGCTATTTCTGTACCTACTTCATTAAACTTATGAAAGTGAGGTGTTGTTACTACATTTTCTACTAATGTAACGCCATCAACTCTATTTCTATGTGTATCACCATCACTATCAAACCTAAAGAACGGATAAGGAATGTATTCTTTAGACCTTATTTTAAACTGAAAAAACTTATAATTATCAAGCTTAACGTTTACAATTAATAACATTTTTGAATCTAGTAACTCTTGCTCTATAACTTCTTGAAACTCTAAAGTATTTGCATTATTACCAACTTCATTAATTTCAATTACTTCTGAAAAAATTGATTTCCTTTCAGATAAAAGTCTTTTATAATATGAATAATCCTCTTTAACCTTTAAACTCTTTGTAACACCCATAAAAAAATCGTTGTTAACTTCAACTGTTAAATGTATCGAGATTTGATTACTAAACCTAAATTTTATTAAACTTTCATCCATACGATATAACTACATTTTTTTTACCCCTGTTTTAAGGTATATTACAAGTGTTAAAACACTAGTTATTTTTACAATAATTTAACTGCTCTAAAATTTTACTTCTTATGTTATTTTCTAATTCAAAATCTGCATACTTTTCTAATAGTTTAGCGTACTTTTTTCTGTATATGGTAAATGAATCTTTATGATATTTTTTCAAACCATTAAAACAAGTATTATCCTTCATAGCACCCATTAATAATATTTCTTTTGGCTGTAATTCTTGATAGTTAATTATTGGCTGTTTCTTTATAGTGTCATAAACTTTTAATAATTCATCACCAAATGCATCAAACTTTATCTTGTTTACCAAATCTGCTACTATATAAATACCGATTGCATTTTTACCGGTGTTAGTATATCTATGACTTGCTTCTAATTCAAACCTTATTAAACTATTCTCTACTGTTATACCAGATTCATTTTTAGTTTGATATGTTTTATCATAACCTTTTATATTATAATTTGTAGCTTTAAAATGAGCACCATAAACACGTGTTTTATTACGCATTACTAAAGGTTTTTTACCTCTATATTCAAGCCAATTTTTAAAGGTGTTATCTTCTATATCATTAATTACAACCCCTACCGACGTTCTTTGAACTTGTGCTTCATATAAATCAAAATCAAAGTAAGAATCTAACTCTGCTACTGCCTTTACAACATCTGTATAACTAAATGGTTTGTAATTATTGTTCATATAAAATTTTTGCAAACTATTACTTATTGTAAGCTCTGAACCTCTTAATTTTAAATCAAGGTTTTTTAGCTTTGCTACATAAGAAGTTATTTCACCAATCTTCTTATTATAATTTGGTGACCATAAACAATTATTCCAATAAAAAGGTTTTTCGACTCTGGCAACAGCTTCTTTTGGTAGTTTGTTTATTTGTTGTACTATAACGCTAGTATCATACAAAGCGACTACCTTTTATTTTTAAATGCTTTTCTGTAATTATTATCTAACAGCTTTTGAACATCACTCATACGATAATAGATTTTAGAACCTATTTGTGAAAATGAAATAACACCTTCATCTCTCCAAGTTTGAGCAGTTCTTTTACTAATATTCATTAATAACAAAAACTCTTGATTGTCTAAAAATGTGTCTTGAGGTTTCTTTTGTTTTTCCTCTAATTGTCTGTTTAAATCATCTAAACGACTAACTAAATCATTGTACTGTTGGGTGCTTAAAATTACTGCTTCCATTTACTTAATTTTTTATGTTACTAATTATTTCTGTAACAAATATTAAGCTCTGGATAGGTACTTATAAGGCTGACCTTATAAGACCTTTTATTAGCTGTATTTTAATGAAGTGGATTGTTTTTTATGTATTGTTTTGCCTTTTTATGATAGTCGTCTGATGTATTTGACCAATCTAATTTTGATTTTAATTCTAAATTAATTTGATTAGCAATTATATCACATAATCTTTTTAAACTCAATTTTGGAATGATATGCTCGTCTCTTAACGCTTCAATTACACCTCTTACTGTTCCTTTGCTTCTGTCACCTAAATTATATACACCATCTTTTGTAATTGCTAAATCTTCAAGTATTTTTAAAATATAATCTTGCTTCTCTTGAGTTACAAATGTTTTAAAACTATCTGTTTCTTTTTCTAATACTAAAGATTCTGTTTTGTTAGGTAATAAAGTGACAGGTAGTATTTGAACTGTTTCTTTTATAAATTCGGCTTCAATAGACAAAAACTCTTTAAATAGATTTGGGTATTTATCTTCTTTGTCTTTAAAATCCTTTTTTCTGCCTAAAAAGCTTCTAAACTTTAACTCTCTATGTCTTAACTCTTTTAATCGGCTTTGTATATATAACACCTTATTATTTGGTTCTGCATTATCTAAAACACCCTGTAATCGTGTTATACTTTTCTCAAATATTCGACTATACTTCTCACGATGATTATAAAAATGAATATCTAATGGCAATGAAGTGGTATACATTTCTTTAAAAAAAGAATCCATTGCTTCATCTAATTCAATTGATAATTCTTTATCTAATACCATATCCTTAGTTAATGATAAAATCATTAAATGTGAACCAGTATCCTTTTTGAAGTAGATAGTTTTAGAATCAAAAAATTCATTAAAAGTCAATGAAATATGCCAACTAATATTTTGTAAGATGTACGCTTCTTTTAAGTTCTTTAAATATTCTTGTTCTTCATTATTAAATAATGCATTAATCTTAAAATCTGATATTAGCGGATTTTTATTTTCATCCCTTAATAGATAAAAAAGTTGCTTTTCTTTAATAGTATTATATTTATCTATCTGCTTTTCAAATTCATTCCTTAAATAGTTACGAATCTCTTTTTTACTTTTTGTCGAATTAAATACAAAGTCTTGTATCTCATCAATTTTAGGTTGAAGTTCATTTTCTGCTTCCTTAATTTTTTGATTTAACAAATCTTCCCAAATAGGATATTTAAAAGGTGCTTGAATAGATTTGCCTTTAACTATATCTTTTAACCAAGATAAAAAGACATCAAGCGTGTAAAACACCATATATTCATTACTAAATAGCGTTTTAGGCTCACTTGACAACTTAGTTAACACTTTGCCTATTGATGATGGGTTTAAGCGTCTAAACTCTATTCTGTCGTTAAAAAAAGATGGGTAATTATATAATAACAATTCATCGTTAAAACTATCTATATCAAAACCTTTAAAAGCAAAAAGTTTAGATAGTATTCGTTTTATTTCTTTAGCATCATTTAAAGATTCTATTAAATCTTCTTCAAGTATTTGAATCTGCTGATTAAGAAACTCTAAAGGCTCATCTATGTTAGAACAATATTCTTGATGATTTTTCACTAATAATTCAACCTCATAAGAAACTACTTTTATAAGCTTATCAGATTGCCAAGTAACCATTTTATAATAGTCCTCTTTTTCTATATTATACTGGTTATCAAACGTAATCAGATATTTACATTCCTTACCAGATAAGAAATCATTATAAGTAAATTTTGGTATTTGCTTTTTTAAATCACTAACTCTTTGATGTGTTAAGTAGTTTATCTTACCTAAATAAACAGCTTCTTTTAATTCTGCAAATTCATCTACATTCAATAAAAAATGTCTACTTGAAAATTGTGAAAGCAACCAATCCACCGAACTATGATTTTTTATATAGTATGGGTGTTTATTTTTATCTATTAAATTCTTAATTCTGTTCTCTTCAGCTATAAGAAACTTAAATTTTTCAAAGTGTTCCAGATTCTTAATCTTACTTAAAACGTTAGTTTTAAAATCTTCTTCTGCTTTTTGTACTGCCTGAGAATGAATCGTATCAAATTGAGCTTTTAAAATAGTATTGATTGGTTTATTAAGCATATTCTAATTGATGTATTTATCTACTGCGTTATCTAATTCACTACCTATTATTTTTGCATATACTTGCGTAATACCAATATCGGAATGATCCATAAGTTTAGAAACGTGTTCTATACGCATACCATTGTTTAATGCTCTGGTAGCAAAAGTATGGCGGCTTATATGGAAAGATAAATTAAACGGTAATTCTAATTCTTTTCCTATTCTGCTTAAATACATATTACTTAACGAAATTGCTCTATTGGTTATTAAACTTCTATGTTCTCTATCTTTAAAATATAACTCGTCAATTTTTGCAAATGGAAAAATTATATCATTTTGCTTTTGGTCTTGGGTTTTGTATTTCTCTAAAATATCAACAGCTTTTTGACCTATTTTAATGCTGTGCTGTCTTTTGGTTTTTCTTATCGTTTTTGTGATTCTGTGATTTTTGCCATCATAGTTTTTCCATTGTAATTCGATAACATCGCCAAAACGTAATCCACCAGAAAAAACAGAAAAGATAAACATATCTTTGATAACTTGTGCTTTGTGTTCTTGTGGTACTTCTAAATTCATAAATGCATCCAACTGCTCTTCGTTTAAATAACGCTTTGTAGTCTTGTTTTTCTTTACTTTAAACTTTGTAAAAGGTGCAAGTTCATTAGATATTAAATCTTCACTTTTAGCCTCTCTAAACATTAAATTTAGGATTCTAAACGCATAATTTATAGTTGTGTTATTGTTACCTAATATAGAACTGCAATGTGAAGCATAATTTTTTAAGGTTGTTGCTGTAATATCATCAAACATTATTTCACGATGCCCTATAAACCTTTCAAACTTTTCGATATTGTTTTTATAGCTTCTGTAAGTAGATAGTGTGACAGTATCTTTAAGCTTCTCGCATCTATCATAAGCAAACTCAAAAAAGTTAATTAAGGGTTTACCCTTAATAGCTTCTTTTATTCTTCTTGCTGATGTAGATTGATTTCTTCTTTCAAGGTCTGCAATCTCGCCTTCTGCATCAGCTATCTTTTTGGATATGTATGCGTTTAATCTTGTAGAGCTTTTATGATTCTTCTTGACTTTTTGTTTATCTTCATCCCATTCATTCGGTTGCAATTTTACACTCAATGAAATGAATTTAGTTTTTCTGTTTTTGATTACTCGTAAATAAAGCGGTGCAAGTCCTGCTTTATCTATCTTGTTTTTCCTTAAAACTACTTTAATTGAAGACATAAAACTCTGGTTTTTAAGCTGTGCAATTGAGTGCAACGTGTTACTAAGGTACAACAATAGGTACAACAAACCTAACATTTAGTAGCATTTTATTGCATTAATTTGCATTATCTAAAAACACAAAACCCTTATAAATAAAGGGTTTAAAAGCAATTTGATAAAAATGAGTAATAATACTATATAACAATGTATAACCGCAATTACGGCGGATTCGACTACGTCCGAATCCACTCGGAATTGCTTACGTCAGTGCTTAACCGAAAAACAGTAACTTTAAATCCGTAACTGACGGTTATACGAGACCGTTGTAGCACATATTGAAACTAACCGCAGAAAACATAAAGAAAAATTATCCGATTTTAATAATCAAGTTTTCTATTATAAGCATTTTTATTATTGTTCTAATTCAAGCATCTATCAGAACAACTATATATTGGGAAGACAATATAGAAGCTGATTTTGGAATTCGAAACTTATTGAAAGTTATTCGCAGAACTTCATTTTACAGACCTGTAATTATCTTATTGATTCCTCTTATTGGAATTTTTTTAAACAAAAAAATTGGTTGGATTTTAATTCAATCCTATTTCTATTTTTTGATTTCTAATCTAATTTTTTCAGCGAAATATATTGACTTAACTGATAATACTCTGGTAATAATAAACCTTATCGGATTTTCACTCTTGCTTCTGATTATCTTTCTTATGAATAAAAAGAAAATTTGGAATCTGATTTATGGAATCGAAAAAACGGAATTGATAAGTAAAAATGTTGTTACCTCAATTATTGGAATGTCAATAACAATAATTTTAGCGTTTATTAAAGCGAACGGAATTTAAAAAAATACGTGCTACAACAAAGTACTGTGGTAAAAAACAAGTAAAAACTCATTAATTTTTCACTAAAGTACTTCTATAAGAATCATCATATATTAATCCCGATTTTGCAATTGCAAAAGCCTGTTTTAAAAGCTTATTACATACTGCTATTAA
>NZ_JBSHNP010000024.1:0-366 GCF_053604675.1 Lacinutrix salivirga | reverse complement strand
TTCATTAAGTAAAACAGGAGTGGTAGTTGTATCTAGCAAACTGCCATTGTAATAGTTATTACCAGGAGAAAGCGAAGGAAGTGTAAAACTTGCACATTCTATTTGATTAGGAAGCGAATCGACTTCTGGTGCACTTAAAATAGTAACATTAAAACTAGACTCGTTAGCACAACTATTTGGTGGAGTTCCTACTTGATTGTAGATAAAAATGGTTTGCGAGCTAGTTATTAAATCTCCAGCACTAAATGCGGTTCCTGAACCATCGGTTTCAGAAAAATAATTACCATTTGTAAGAGTAGGCAGTGTATAACTATCACATGCTGTTTGGTCTGTAAGTGTATCTACATTTGGTAAACCACTAATAGT
>NZ_JBSHNP010000023.1:0-6697 GCF_053604675.1 Lacinutrix salivirga | reverse complement strand
ATTAATAGCAGTATGTAATAAGCTTTTAAAACAGGCTTTTGCAATTGCAAAATCGGGATTAATATATGATGATTCTTATAGAAGTACTTTAGTGAAAAATTAATGAGTTTTTACTTGTTTTTTACCACAGTACTTTGTTAGGCAACGTTTTTATTCATCAAAGTAATAAAAGCAGAGGAATTCAATATTGTTGTCAATATTTTCATTCTGACTTAAATATACTCTAAATTCAAAATCACAAGTTGATTCAGCGTCAATATTCAGACAAGAAGTCGAAGAAGCAGTATTAGAAGTCGAATAAGTAATTATTTCTCCATTTTCTCTAAACACGAAACTTGGTTTTCCTGAAACTGATTCAAGATTATCATTCGTAATTGTTGCTGATATTAAATATCCTTTTTCATCAGGTTCGTTAAAAGTTTGAATCAGAAAATCCGATTGAGTTACTCCGTTAACTCCAGGAAAAGGATTCAAGTCACAAGGATTACTCGAATTATTGTCATCATCGTTTCCACAACTCAATAGAGTTAAGATTATTAAACTACTAAAAAAAGTTTTCAATTTCATAAGTGCGTAATTTTGGGTCAAATGTTGCCTAACGTGTTTGTATAAGGTTAGTTGCGGTTTTGTGTGCGAGGATTTTCCGAAGGAAAATCAGACGTACAAAAGCGCAACGATCTTTGTTTAAGCCTAAAATAAGCAATTAATTTTATACGGTGTTAGGCAACGTTTTTTAATTCAGTTAATCTTTCGGTTAAAAATTCGGAAATTATTTTATTCAATTCAGTTTTTTTTGTTTTTTCGACAATTTTAAATTCAAATTTCTCCGTTTTAAAAATAAGAAATTCTATCTCCAAATATTCCATTTCTCCATTTGAGTAATAGAAAATTTCTCCAGCAAAATTATTCGTTTCAAATCTGACTCCTTCGCTTGATGGATAATTTTTGGATTTAGTAAATTTCTCATATTTTAATTCCGAAATTTTGGAAATATTATGTTGTTCAAAGGTTTTAGAAATGATTTTCAAATATTCCATATTTTTATTTTTCAGATTCTAATTCCTCAATAATTTCATAACTTTTTAAAATATATTCTTCATATTTTTCTTTTGATACACCAAATAACCAACCTTTTTTAGGTTTTTCTAAAATTCGATTATAGAGAAGTTTAATTTTTGGGTCATTCATATAATCAGGGAAACTATCTATAATTTGATATTTTGAAATTTGTCCGCTAAAATATTTTCTTGCCATATAGGCAGCATATTGTTTTTCGGATTTTTCTTGGTTTTTCGTCATTTCGTTAATGTTGCCTAACGGTTACGTTTATACAAAGTTGCGTTTTTTGTATGCGAGGAATTTCCGTAGGAAATTCAGAAGCAAGCAAAAAGGGAAGCAACTTAATTTAAGTCTAAAAATAGCAATTTTTTATAAGCATTGTTGTGCAAAGCAAAATATTTATGCTCTATACGTGCTAAGTTTTAATTGCTAGAAATTAGAGAAGCGTTTAAGTCTCTACAAGTTCTCTACAAAAATTTTGCTTTTAAAAACACCCTTTATTTACGCCAAAAACTTAGTCCAACCAAAGCTATGCCGAAAAGTCTCTAAAAAGCTATGCCGAAAAGTCTCTACAAAGCAAAAAGTATAGTAGCACGTTTTTTTTAACAAAAAGGGAAAAACCAACTAATTATTAAACGACTTTAAAAGAAAGGGATTGTTTTGCACAACGGATTTGTGTATGATTAGTGGCGTGTTTAAGCACCTAATTTAGCAAATAAAAACCGAATAGAAAATCCGCGAGGATTTTCGTAAGTAGGCGAGGACTAGCCATTAATTATACACGTTGTTACCCGCAGTTATTTCTTTCTCAAATGTCAAATAATCAGACTTTTTTGAAATCGGAATAATGGATTTAATTCTTATTTCTGTTATTTTTTTTATTTCGCACATTTCAGCAATTCCTTCAATTCGTTTTTCGAGAATCAGTCGGTTAGCAGAAAAAATGTCATCATTTTGGAAGTCCTTATTTTCTTTAAAATCAATTATTCCTAAAGGTCTTTCAGTTTTTGCAAAACTTTTTAGAGTGTATTTAGAACCTCCGTTTTTGTCGCTCTGAATTAAAATTAAAGCATTTGAAAGTCCAGCTTGAATTCGACTTGCTTTGCTACCTGAAAACCTGTCTTCTTTTTTATTTGGTTCATTTTCTGAAATTAACAAACCATTTTTGTTTAATACTTTTTCGCAAAGCTCACGAGTAACCAAAGAAGATGTTTCATTGAAATTTAGTCCTCCTGATATTACTCCAATAACATTGTCAAAAACTTCATTTTCTTTTGAAATGGAATGTTTGTCTATTCCGTCAACTAAACCGTTGCAGATTGACCAATTTTTGCTAAAATATTCTCCAACTCTATACGCTATATCATTACCTAAAGTATTAGATTTTCTTGTACCAATTATTGCAATGGCTTTTGAAAGTAAATTAGCATTCCCTTTTAAGTATAATATTGGTGGTGGGTCATTAATTAATCGAAGTAAATGAGGATAATTATTATCAACAATTGAAACTACTTCTATTGAGTTTTCTTTACAATCTTTTAAAATTAATTTGGCTTTAGGTATATTGTATTCGAGTTCTTCCAGAGTAACCTTTCCACCAATCATTGAAAGCAAATCAATACTTTGCGAATATTGCTCAATTAATGGCAAATTCTTTTTTATAAAAGACGCTCCAACTCCTTTTATTAGTGAAAGTGCAAGTATGTTAATTGTTAAATTCATTTATATATTTTCTATATGTCCACAACCATTCCCACCATATTTTTTAGGAAGACAAGAATAAAATTTATGACCATCCTTTCTTCGAATTTTTATTTTCATAGGTTGTTTACAATTTGGACAATTTTTACTTTCTATTGGTAATATGAGATAAAATAATGCAATAAACAAGATGTTTTTCACTCCACTTTGTCGCAATTGATGAGAAATTTCGTTTGCCGTTGCCGAAGATGTAAATTGGTCGTCAAGAACAATTATATTTTTGTTGGTTAAATCTAAATTTGGTAAAAGATTTAAATTTGAAGCAATAAAGTTCCTTCTTGCTTGATAATTAGGTTGATTTCTTAAACTTCCCGTTACATCTTCGTTCCACACAAATAATGTTTGTTTATTGAAACTTGTATCTACAAGTTCAAAAATCTCTTTCATTTTGTTTGTTGGCGTAGTTGTTTTTTTGTCTGAAACGTAAGTAAAATAATCCCAATTATATTCTGGAAATTCCGCAACCCTTTTTAGATAATTTTCTACACCATTAGAAAGTTTTGTCAAGAATTCTTTATCACGATTAGGATTGTCTATTTGATAATACTTGTCTGCTCTCGCAAATCTATCGCATTCGCCATCTTCTTGTCTTGCTAAACATCTAAATGCAGTAAAATTCCCATTGTAGTTTCTATATAGAAATTTTGTCATTTCATTAGAATTACCACCTTGAAAAATAGATTCAATTGCTAATAATTTTTCGATAGGGTTTTCAATAATATTTTCTAAATCAGCAAAGTTATTCGCGAAAAAAGTAGGTCCCGATTTTACAGGTTTCCAATCTTGTCCGATTCCATCTCTTTCCTCAACTTCTGATGCTTTGTAAAATTTAGCATAAACTGTTCTTATGTTTAATTTTCGTCCCAATTCAATGTCTAACCAACTATCTCCAATTAAAAGAAAATTGTCCTTATTTTGATATTGTTTTGCTAATTGTGGTTTTGACAATATAAATTGTTCAGTTTTTTCCGAATTTGGTTTGTCGGTAAGACTTACGAAGTCAATGTTAAAAATCTGTTCTGCTATTGGTTTTACGTAATTTGGATGACTATCTGAAACTATTACAGGAATGTTACCTTTCCGTTTTTGATTTTCAATAAATTCTTTTGCTCCGTTGAAAACTTTAATTTTAGAAAGGTCAGTTTGCTCAATTCCATCTTTCATTTTTTTGAAGTATGGATGAGCTGTGTTTGTTAAAGTTCCATCTAAATCTAAAAGTAAAATCATTTTCTTATTTGTATTCCCAAATAGTATCAATAACTACTTTGTTAAGCTCTTTCTTTGCTTTGTATGAATTGAAGCCTTTTACTATTCCATAACCTAAAGCACCAATTGCAATTGGTGCAGCCGCAATTGTTGCTACACCAGCTACCATAGTTCCACCTATTGCTGTTAATCCAGCTGAAATACCAGCACCAGACAAACCATAAATAGAAGTGATTCCAACTGCTGATGCAACTGTTCCTACAGTAGCACCTCCAATAGTTCCATTTTTTTCAGGTATTTTGCCTTTTTGATATAATGATATTTTTCTATAATCATCATATCCATTTAAGTTGATTCTTTCTATTTCCTTTATGAATTTTTCAGTCGGATAGGTTTCTTGAGAAATTAACCTTGTCAAAGTTTGAATAGAACAAGTTATTTCTTTTGCTAAATCTTCTGTTTTTAAGTTATTATTTTGAAGAATAGTTTTAATTAAACTTGATGTATTTTCTTTATCCATAGAGATTGGTTTTAATTGCGGGTAACGGTTTTGTGTATGGCTCGTTGCGTGTAAATTAGCGATTATTTTCGGTTAAGCCACAAGCCAGATTTTTAAATTTTACTATTTATTTTTTTTATTGGAAATCGTCAAATTTAAAAATTTGGCGACTTTCCATAAACGCCTTAACTTTGGTTTAAGCAACTGACCAGCAATGAGCTATACACGTTGTTGCCAGTAGTTTTTATTTAATAGAATTCAGGTAAAAGCATATCTTTTTCAGATGGACTATTGAAAAATTCATAAACCATTGGGTCTTTCTCTTTTAGAATTTTATCAACCTCTTGATTACGATACTCGTACTTGCCTAAATATTCAACTCCTAAAACTTCTTCGAGAACGTCATCTACATATAAATCCTGCAAATATTCTCTATTCTCGTATTCCCAATACCTCGTTACTGATTTAGGAATATTCAAGTCGTCATTGCTCATATTTTTTCCGTCTTTTCTTATTTCGTCCACCTCAATGTAAATGTTATAATCTCTGTTGAACGTTTCTAAAGTTTTAGCTTTTAGTATTTTTTCGTTAGTGTAATTTACTTCCCAATAACGTACGACTGGTTTTGAAAATGGACTTGTTGTTAAGCACCAAGATTTATCCAATGCAGAATAAATTGATGAGTAGGCATTTTCATCTTCCTTTTCGTTGATTTTTGCCTCAATTCTGTAACCAAATCTTATTTGTTCAATTTTCCCTTTTAAAGGTGTCAGTCTAAATCCAAGATTAATGTCTCTTATTCCGCCAGAATAGCTGTAATATTCTTTATCTATTTTTGCCAGCTCCACTTTTACATATTGTTCCAATGAGTTGTCCTCTTTATATTTTTTCCAATAGTTTGAAATTGAGTCAACTTTCACTTCGTAAATTCCATATTTCTCATTCCATTCCTTTTCCAAGCGTTCATTTATTGGCTTGAAATAAGTTGTATCTGCGGAAAATTTGACATAATCAAAAATCTGGTCGTAGGTCAAGTCCGCATACTTGACTTTTTCCATATCGTCTGTCAGTACACTGTCTCGAATAAAAGTGATGTATTTGTAAGTGCCTTTAAATAGAGAATCATTCTCAATAGATTCTTTCAGTTCATTAACGGTTAGTGGCTCAAAAATCGGTTTATCAAGATGAGAATTACAGCTAAAAAGTCCGACTGCAAGGATTAGAAGTAGTATTTTTTTCATTCGTATGTTGGTTGGTTTTCGCTTGGTTTAAATTACTGGCAACGTGTTTGTGTATGGTTAGTTGCGTGGTTTAAGCACTAAAGTTAGCAAATAAAAACCGAATAGAAAATCCGCGAGGATTTTCGTAAGTAGGCTAGAATCTAGCAATTAATTATACACGGTGTTGTAAAACGTTTTTTAATCAAATTTCATTTCAAATATAACATAGTGTTTTATTCCAAATTCTTTTCCCCAATTTTCTATATCCTTTCCACTATCTTCGACTGCGCACCAATATTTATAATCTCCTTTTTCATAAGGTAGCATATAGGTAAAGGCGTAAAAGTTTTTACCATATTCAATACTTTCGCTAATTCCAGTATCTCTCAAACTATAGTCGTCCGACATTATTGCGTCATATTTTTTGTTAATTCCGAATTTTGGGAATCGGAACCACAATTTCAATTTCGGTTCAAATGTTCGTTTAGCAATAACTTTTAATTTTAGAGTATCTGATTTAGATTCAGATGTTTTCGGATATTTTGAAGTGTCAATTATAGTGTCGGAACTTTTTAATTTACCATCCCATATTTCTTTAGCTATCAGTACATAATTTTTTTCAGAGATGTCTTTTCCAATAAACTTTACTTTATAAAAATCAATATTCTCAAATTGAAGTAAATCAGACGTATCTTGATTTTCAGACGAATATTCTGTTGACATTTTTACATCCTGACTATAAGTCAAACTCGTAAGAAAAAGTAAAATCAGAAAGGGTTTAATTCTATTCATATGGTTTTTTTAAATGTTTTACAACGGTTACGTTTATACAAAGTTGCGTTTTTTGTATGCGAGGAATTTCCGTAGGAAATTCAGAAGCAAGCAAAAAGGGAAGCAACTTAATTTAAGTCTAAAAATAGCAATTTTTTATAAGCATTGTTGTGCAAAGCAA
>NZ_JBSHNP010000022.1:0-1322 GCF_053604675.1 Lacinutrix salivirga | reverse complement strand
AATTTCGTATTTAGTTCCTTGAAAAACTCTAGTTTCTTTTTTTATTAAACCTAAAACATCATCAAGATGCTCTTTTATTTCTAAAATACGCTTGTCTTTATAGGTTTCTTTTGACAATTTAAATAAATCATCTACTTCATCCAATGCCTCTTTAGCCGACTTCTTTAACAACTTCTCTACTACAACATCTGTACCAAGGCTTGCTAACTCTAATCAATAAAAAAAGCCACTTCTTTTATTGAAATGGCTTTGTATTACTTAACTTTAGTAAAAGTTTAAACTCTTAATTCACTAAAAAGTGTTTTATCCCCTTCTAAATGACGTTCGTAAAAGCTTGATAGAGAATCTGCAATTTTTGGAAAACTATCTCCTTCGTATCCTTCCTCATAACCATAAACTGGAGGATTATCTCCTTCATCTAACTTAAAAAAAGCAAATAAATATCCTTGATGATCGTAAAATACAAAGGCATTTTCTGGTAGCTCTAAAGAACTACCATCTTCTGTCAATTGTTCTGCCCAAGTTTCATTTAGCCATTTTATAGATGGGTAAAATACTGTTGTGCCTAATAAATACCCTCGCATACCTGGTGCTTTTCTGTCCATTTCAAACCCCATAACTTCTAAAAACTCCACATAACATTCAGGTAATTTACTGACAGCTAGTTCTTCTATTTCTTTAATTTGATTTTGAGAGCAGCCTTTATAAATTGTTTCCCATTTATCTAATTGTGTCACAATTTTATTTAAATATTTCATGTTTTCTATTTTTAACGTTTTAATTCTTTTCTTACCCAAACTCGCACTATCTCTATATTTGGGAAATTTTTTTGAAATTTATCAATTATATCCTCACAGTTATCACATATTTTTAAATCAGAAACTATTTCTATTTGTCCTTGTACATTTTTATTATTCTTGAACTTATTGTAAAGATATTCAATTTGTTTTTGTTCTGAATCATGTAATCTATTTAATGGTCCATTCTTATAATTATAGTTTTCAGGCTCAATAATTTTAAAACTATCATAATCTTTTGACGTTCCTGTTTGTTTTCCACTTCTAGATTGTAAATCAATTATTTCATCTCCTATTTTACCTTTTGTATATGCTACATTTTTATTCCAACCAGCATCAATGTTTTTTCTAATTTTAGATAATAACTCAATGTCTTTGGTTGTGGCTTTTCTGTATCTTCTTTTTATTTTAACTCCAGCTGTTAACTCTAAAACTTCTCTAACTTTTGGGTCTAAAATTTCTCCAGCTATATTTGCAACATCCAATGCCTCTTTAGCAGACTTCTTCAACAGTTTTTCTACTACA
>NZ_JBSHNP010000021.1:0-2500 GCF_053604675.1 Lacinutrix salivirga | reverse complement strand
TCCTACAACCCCAGTATTGCCTTAACAATACTGGTTTGGGCTAATCCGCGTTCGCTCGCCACTACTAACGGAATCACTTTTGTTTTCTTCTCCTCCGGGTACTTAGATGTTTCAGTTCTCCGGGTTTGCTTCCTTGCGGATAACATGTCTTCAACATGCTGGGTTGCCCCATTCGGATATCTACGGATCAATTTGTATGTGCCAATCCCCGTAGCTTTTCGCAGCTTATCACGTCCTTCATCGCCTCTGAGAGCCTAGGCATTCCCCATACGCTCTTATATAGCTTATTGTACTTTTTGTCTTTTTAATGAGTTACTTATTAATAATCAGCTCGTGACTTAATTATTAATATTAATTACTTAAAGTTAAATAAATTTAACTTTATTTTCATGTATCTTTTTTCAATATGTCAATGAACTTTTCAGCTTTTGCTGATTGTGGAGAATATCGGAGTCGAACCGATGACCTCCTGCGTGCAAGGCAGGCGCTCTAGCCAGCTGAGCTAATCCCCCATTTATAATCCCGAATGTTGAATTCAGAACTACGAATTTAGAATTGACAACTTCTAGAATTTCCTTTATTTATAGTAGTTAGTAGTCTCAGGCAGACTCGAACTGCCGACCTCTACATTATCAGTGTAGCGCTCTAACCAGCTGAGCTATGAGACTCTACTATAATAGATTAATTAAATTAACAGCTAAGAGAACAAATTAAACTTACTCTTATTTTATTTTAATGGTCGTCTTTCTCTAGAAAGGAGGTGTTCCAGCCGCACCTTCCGGTACGGCTACCTTGTTACGACTTAGCCCTAGTTACCGATTTTACCCTAGGCCGCTCCTTACGGTGACGGACTTCAGGCACTCCCAGCTTCCATGGCTTGACGGGCGGTGTGTACAAGGCCCGGGAACGTATTCACCGCATCATGGCTGATATGCGATTACTAGCGATTCCAGCTTCACGGAGTCGAGTTGCAGACTCCGATCCGAACTGTGATAGGGTTTATAGATTCGCTCCTGCTCGCGCAGTGGCTGCTCTCTGTCCCTACCATTGTAGCACGTGTGTAGCCCAGGACGTAAGGGCCGTGATGATTTGACGTCATCCCCACCTTCCTCACAGTTTGCACTGGCAGTCTTGTTAGAGTTCCCGACTTGAATCGCTGGCAACTAACAACAGGGGTTGCGCTCGTTATAGGACTTAACCTGACACCTCACGGCACGAGCTGACGACAACCATGCAGCACCTTGTAAATTGTCCGAAGAAAAGTCTATCTCTAAACCTGTCAATTTACATTTAAGCCCTGGTAAGGTTCCTCGCGTATCATCGAATTAAACCACATGCTCCACCGCTTGTGCGGGCCCCCGTCAATTCCTTTGAGTTTCATTCTTGCGAACGTACTCCCCAGGTGGGTCACTTATCACTTTCGCTTAGCCACTCAAACCGAAGTTCGAACAGCTAGTGACCATCGTTTACGGCGTGGACTACCAGGGTATCTAATCCTGTTCGCTCCCCACGCTTTCGTCCATCAGTGTCAGTTGATTATTAGTAATCTGCCTTCGCAATTGGTATTCTATGTAATATCTATGCATTTCACCGCTACACTACATATTCTAACTACTTCATAATAACTCAAGATAACCAGTATCAAAGGCAATTCTACAGTTGAGCTGCAGGATTTCACCTCTGACTTAATTATCCACCTACGGACCCTTTAAACCCAATGATTCCGGATAACGCTTGGATCCTCCGTATTACCGCGGCTGCTGGCACGGAGTTAGCCGATCCTTATTCTTACAGTACCGTCAAGCTCTCACACGTGAGAGTGTTTCTTCCTGTATAAAAGCAGTTTACAACCCATAGGGCAGTCTTCCTGCACGCGGCATGGCTGGATCAGAGTTGCCTCCATTGTCCAATATTCCTCACTGCTGCCTCCCGTAGGAGTCTGGTCCGTGTCTCAGTACCAGTGTGGGGGATCCCCCTCTCAGGGCCCCTACCTATCGTCGCCATGGGGTGCCGTTACCACTCCATCTAGCTAATAGGACGCATAGTCATCTTATACCGTAATCTTTACTATAATATTGATGCCAATTCTATAGACTATAAGATATTAATCTTCGTTTCCAAAGGCTATCCCTTAGTACAAGGTAGATTCTATACGCGTTACGCACCCGTGCGCCGGTCGTCATCTGAAGCAAGCTCCAATGTTACCCCTCGACTTGCATGTGTTAGGCCTGCCGCTAGCGTTCATCCTGAGCCAGGATCAAACTCTTCATCGTTAAATTTTAAGTCTTACGACTATATCTTTAACAACCAATTAAGAAATTTAAAGTCTCAGTATGATTTATTCTCTTGTCTTTTATTATAACCGTTTCCAATTATAATTTTACGCTGTCAATTCAATATGTTTATGAACTTTTCTAAATTTTTATCCTAAGGCGTTTATCTCTTAGCGGGTGCAAATATAAAACTATATTTTAAACCCACAACTACTTTTTAAAAAAAA
>NZ_JBSHNP010000020.1:0-360 GCF_053604675.1 Lacinutrix salivirga | reverse complement strand
TTCAAACAAGGAAAATGGTTAAGACTAATAAAAACATACCTACAAGGTTTAAAAAATCTTGCAGGATAAAAGAAAATTAAACTACGCAAAAACAATACGTAGCATACCATAATATTTGTAGTGTAATCAAAATGTCATTCAGAGCATAGTGAAGAATCTTATTAAAATAGAAATAAAATGAACACAAAAATAACAGGAAACCACTTATTAGAATTAGGTTTCAAACAAGGAAAATGGTTAAGACTAATAAAAACATACCTACAAGGTTTAAAAAATCTTGCAGGATAAAAGAAAATTAAACTACGCAAAAACAATACGTAGCATACCATAATATTTGTAGTGTAATCAAAATGTCATTCA
>NZ_JBSHNP010000019.1:0-281 GCF_053604675.1 Lacinutrix salivirga | reverse complement strand
CTCGTTTAATGGTTTGTGTGTGAAAAGTAGCGGATGAATATGAGCCATTTTTGGGTTATAAACAAAGATAGCAGAAAAGAGCCAAACTTTAAGGTTAGCTCTCTAAACTGCTATTTTTTATATACGTGCTTGTGGTTAGTTTTTATTGAACTTTTGTTAATATTATATCTGTAGGAATATTAAACTCTCTGTTATCTGCATTAGATTTTAAACCACTACTTCTTTCAACTTTCCAAGTTGCGGTAACTTGCCCGCTACCAGTTGCAGGTTGTATAGTCATT
>NZ_JBSHNP010000018.1:0-1242 GCF_053604675.1 Lacinutrix salivirga | reverse complement strand
CAAAATAGCCTGTGTCTTCCATTGTTGCTTTGTATTTTGTAGACATATTTGTTTTTTTATACAATTTAAGCCTTTTAGTAAATATAAAAAGAGCATCAAAAAAACGATGCTCTTTATTACGTACTGTTATGGTCACGGATTACAAATCCGCGCGATCGGGTTGAAATGGCTTTGTATTACTTAACTTTAGTAAAAGTTTAAACTCTTAATTCACTAAAAAGTGTTTTGTCACTTTCAAGGTATCTTTCATAAAAGCTAGATAAACTATCAGCTATTTTAGGGAAATCACCTCCTTTATAACCTTCTTCATAACCATAAACAGGTGGATTGTCTCCTTCATCTAATTTAAAGAAGGCTTGTATAATCCCTTGAGAATCATAGAATACAAAATCATTATCCGTTAAGATTAAATCTGTGCGACCGTCTTCATCTAGAAGTTCCTGCATTCCTTCTTTATTGTCAAATAAGTCTTCATAGAAAACAGCATTGCCTACCAAGAAGCCTCTCATACCTATTTCCTTTCTGTCCATATCTTTACCCATTGTAGACAAGAATTCTAAATAACACTCTGGCAGACTGCCTCCTGCTATTTCTATTATTTCTATTATTTCCCCTTTTGCACAACCTTTATATATTGTTTGCCATTCATCTAATTTTTGCTTTACTTTATTTAAATATTTCATAATTATTTATTTTAATTTTGTTCTTACCCAGACTCTTGTGATTTCAATATTAGGGAAATCTTTTTGAAATGCACTTATTAACCAATCACAATTATCACAAATTTTTAAATCGGAAATGATTTCAATTTTCCCTCTAATTGATTTATTATCTTTGAACTTATTATACAAATATTCAACTTGTTTTTGTTCTGTATGATTATTTTTTAAAGGCTCTGGTCCATTGGTGTAATTATAATTTTTAGGGCTAATGGATTCAAAATTATCATAATCTTTTGATGTTCCATTTTGTATACCACTCCTTGATTGTAAATCAACTTCTTTCCCACCTATTTCGCCTTTAGTTGCAGCTACATTTTTCTTTTTACCAGCATCGGTATTTTTTCTAATTTTAGATAATAATTCAATATCTTCAGAAGTTGCTTTTCTGTATCTTCTTTTTATTTTAACTCCAGCTGTTAACTCTAAAACTTCTCTAACTTTTGGGTCTAAAATTTCTCCAGCTATATTTGCAACATCCAATGCCTCTTTAGCAGACTTCTTCAACAGTTTTTCTACTACA
>NZ_JBSHNP010000017.1:0-481 GCF_053604675.1 Lacinutrix salivirga | reverse complement strand
ACTTTAACCCTTTTAAAGAATTATTAAGAGAACAGTACCCAAAACAATTTGGTAACGAACCTTTTAAGTTTAATGGAATAACATATTATTTGTATAATAAAGGCTCAGATTTTTATATTGACCACAAAATAAGAGATTTTGACAAACGGATTAAACTCATTGATTATTTTTTAGATAAAGGGGAAGCAATGAAATATACATTTCGATAAAACACTTTATTAATTATTAATTTAAGCCATTTTCTATAAAAAGAGAGTGGCTTTTTTGAGTAAATAACATTTGTAAAAAAATTACAACAGTATTTATTTTGGCTAGAGCTAGCAAGTCTTTGTACAGATGTTGTAGTAGAAAAACTGTTGAAGAAGTCTGCTAAAGAGGCATTGGATGTTGCAAATATAGCTGGAGAAATTTTAGACCCAAAAGTTAGAGAAGTTTTAGAGTTAACAGCTGGAGTTAAAATAAAAAGAAGATACAGAAAAGC
>NZ_JBSHNP010000016.1:0-1019 GCF_053604675.1 Lacinutrix salivirga | reverse complement strand
TATGCCGAAAAGTCTCTAAAAAGCTATGCCGAAAAGTCTCTACAAAGCAAAAAGTATAGTAGCACGTTTTTTTTAACAAAAAGGGAAAAACCAACTAATTATTAAACGACTTTAAAAGAAAGGGATTGTTTTGCACAACGTTTATGTATAAGAATAGTTGCGGGTTTGTATGCGAGGATTTTCCGAAGGAAAATCAGACGTTACAAACACGCAACGACCTTTGATTATGCACTAAACCGTAATTATTTTTATACGGTGTTGTAGCCAGTTTTTAATTTAATCATTTGGTAGCTTTCCTTTTTTCCATTCTGTGAAAGTTACATGACTATTCCATTCGATTTCACAGTTTTCATAATTAAAAGACCATTCAATCCAGTAATTTTCTTTTTCGGCATCATACATTCCGTCCAATTGGATTTGTTTTGATTCTTCATTAATTTCTGTATTAGCTATTTCTTGCCATGAATCCACAAAATTAATCGGTTCAGTCAGAGGTTTCCATTTTGCTCCGTCAAAGTAACCTTTGAATTTTTCATTTGAAATTCCTTTAATGGTCAATTTAGTTTTACCTAATATTAGTCCATCTTCAATTCCGCCTTCATTGTAATCCTCCAGTTTCGCCCAATCAAAAGTCAGTTCAATATCATTTCCTATCCGCTTCACATTTTCAAAATGAGAGTCATGTAAAGAAAGTCGTTTGATATTTGTACTAATTTTCAATAGTTTCGTTTTTTTTTAAATTCTGACTAACGTTTTTTTAATGTTCTGAAAATCAGCTGTTAATAATTTTGTTTTTCAGTTGTATTTTCTTGTTTATCAACTAATTAAACGTTAGCTTAAAGTGATTATTTGTTTTTTCCACAAAGGGAGGAATTGGCTACAACGGTTACGTTTATACAAAGTTGCGTTTTTTGTATGCGAGGAATTTCCGTAGGAAATTCAGAAGCAAGCAAAAAGGGAAGCAACTTAATTTAAGTCTAAAAATAGCAATTTTTTATAAGCATTGTTGTGCAAAGCAA
>NZ_JBSHNP010000015.1:0-1224 GCF_053604675.1 Lacinutrix salivirga | reverse complement strand
TACAGACGCCATCGTAGATATCAACAATACTTTTATCGGTCAACCTGTTTCTGGTAATGTATTAACTAATGATGAAGATTTTGAAGGCGATAACCAAACTGTAACTGCTAACACCAATCCTACTAATGGTTCTGTAACTGTAAGTCCTACTGGTGAGTATACCTACACTCCTAACCCAGGATTTACTGGTGAAGATACTTTTGAGTACACCATCTGTGACGATGGAAACCCTGTCGCTTGTGATACTACAACTGTATATATCGAAGTATTACCTGAGAGTGGTCCTGAAAATGAAGCACCTATCGCTAATGCAGATACTGCTACAACTCCTGTAGGAACTCCTGTAGATGTAGTAGTACTAGCTAATGATTTTGATCCGGATGGTGACCCTATTTCGGTAACTAATACAACTAATCCTGATAATGGAACAGTTGCTGTAGATCCTAATACTGGTGTAATTACTTATACGCCTAACCCAGGATTTACTGGCGAAGATACTTTTGAGTATACCATCTGTGACGATGCTAATCCTGCTCTCTGTGATACTGCTGTCGTTACTGTTACTGTGAATCCTGATGGATTCCCTAATACTACAAATGCTAACGACGATGCTTATAATACAACACCAACAACTCCTGTTGCTGGAAACGTATTAACTAATGATAATGATATCGAAGGCGATACTCAAACTGTTACAACAACAACTGTAACTACTGCCGAAGGTGTTACTGTAACTATAGACCCTAATACTGGTGAGTTTACATACACACCTAATGCTGGATTCTCTGGAACTGATTCTTTCGTTTATACTATATGTGATGATAACGTTAATCAAGCTTGTGATACTGCAACTGTAATTATTACCGTTGGTGGTATTGCTAATACTACAGACGCCATCGTAGATATCAACAATACTTTTATCGGTCAACCTGTTTCTGGTAATGTATTAACTAATGATGAAGATTTTGAAGGCGATAACCAAACTGTAACTGCTAACACCAATCCTACTAATGGTACTGTAACCATCTCTCCTACTGGTGAGTATACCTACACTCCTAACCCTGGATTTACTGGTGAAGATACCTTTGAGTACACCATCTGTGACGATGGAAACCCTGTCGCTTGTGATACTACAACTGTATATATCGAAGTATTACCTGAGAGTGGTCCTGAAAATGAAGCACCTATCGCTAATGCAGATACTGCTACAACTCCTGTAGGAAC
>NZ_JBSHNP010000014.1:0-736 GCF_053604675.1 Lacinutrix salivirga | reverse complement strand
CTGTTGGAGGAAGTGATATTTTAAACGCTCAAGATGTTGGTAATATAACAACTTACAATTTACCTACTAATTTGCCAGACGAGGCAACAATTTATGTGACTGTAATACCATATAATTCCGCAGGAAACGCAACTGCATGTTCAGAAGAAAGCTTTACTACAGAAGTCATTCCGCCATTATGTACAACTTTATCATCACCATTAAATGGAGCAACAGACGTGTCCATTGCAACAGATTTAACATGGAATGCGATAGGAAACGCCACAGGATATAGTTTAACTGTTGGCACAACTGCTGGAGGAAGCGATATTTTAAACGCTCAAGATGTTGGCAACGTAACGACTTTCGATTTACCAACTAATTTGCCAGACGAGGCAACAATTTACGTATTTGTAACACCTTATAATTCCGCAGGAAACGCAACTGCATGTACAGAAGAAAGCTTTACTACAGAAGTCATTCTGCCATTATGTACAACTTTAACGTCACCATTAAATGGAGCAACAGACGTGTCCATTGCAACAGATTTAACATGGAATGCCATAGGAAATGCTACAGGGTATAGTTTAACTGTTGGCACAACTGCTGGAGGAAGCGATATTTTAAACGCTCAAGATGTTGGTAATATAACAACTTACAATTTACCTACTAATTTGCCAGACGAGGCAACAATTTATGTGACTGTAATACCATATAATTCCGCAGGAAACGCAACTGCATGTACAGAAGAAAGCTT
>NZ_JBSHNP010000013.1:0-212 GCF_053604675.1 Lacinutrix salivirga | reverse complement strand
AAACCTTGTAGGTATGTTTTTATTAGTCTTAACCATTTTCCTTGTTTGAAACCTAATTCTAATAAGTGGTTTCCTGTTATTTTTGTGTTCCTTTTATTTCTATTTTAATGAGATTCTTCGCTATGCTCTGAATGACATTTTGATTACACTACAAATATTATGGTATGCTACGTATTGTTTTAGCGTAGTATAATTTTCTTTTATCCTGCAAG
>NZ_JBSHNP010000012.1:0-2930 GCF_053604675.1 Lacinutrix salivirga | reverse complement strand
TTGTATTGCCACTCGTGTAGAGGTACGTTTCCGTCCCAAATAAAGCGTGTAATTTTTGCTTTATTATCTATAGACCCTTCGACTGCGCTCAGGGAGACAATACTGCGAGATGTTGATTTTAATTTGGCAGTACGTCTGCCTAAGGCATCGTACTCAAAACTTATGGTTTCGTTGTTAGGTTTGGTTACACTTTTAAGCATGCCATTGCCTTGCCAAGTGTAATCCCAATTGCCTGTGTTGGTGATTTTGGTAATTAGGTTACCTTCGGCATCGTACTTATAGGTATTGCCATTGGCTTTGTGTAACTGTCCGCCTTTATTATAGGTTCTGTCATTTTGGCCTTTATCTCTATATAAGTTACCAACTTCGTCTGGTAATTTGTAATCAAATTGTTTATCCTCGTAACGTGCTGTGGCTAAATTGCCAAAATCGTCGTATCCAAAATTTACAATCCCGTTATTGAGTTGGTTTGTAATTTTATGGAGTTGGTCGTTAACGTTCCAGAAGGAGTTTATGAGTAATCCTAGATAAAAAATATACTTAGTCATTTTATCTATTTTTTAAAAATCATATATAATATCAAGATTACCTAGAAATTTTGGTTTATTTTCCTTAGGGATAATTACAATTTCAATTATTGGTAATAGGTCATTATTAATTCCACAATGAATTTCTATTTCTGCCCAGCCACTTTTTATATCATATTCTAAAAGTTTGTCGTTTTCTATTAAATCATCAATTATAAATTTTTTTAAATAACCCAATCCACAGATACAAACCTTTGATTTTACATTTATTATCCAACCTGTAGTAGAAACGAGAGTTTCATTTAAATAAGATAACTTATTCATACTTACTACAAATCCATAGTCATCTGGTTGAGCAACAACAATTGGAATGGCAATTCCTTTTTTTGAAATTACTTCTCCAAAATCAGTTTCGATTAAAGGAGTAAGAATATCATTATTTTTAAAATTATCTATTTTAAATTTTAAGAATGATTCTTGATCAAAAACTACAAAACCATTTAATTCTGAGAATAAAGTCTTTATTTGCATGACATTTGAGCTTTATGCCATTTTTCTAAAGCTTCAAATGCTTCAAGAGGCGTTGCGTTTTTTATAAGTACTTCTCCTGTTTTTGGAATTCGTAATTCACCTTTAATATGGTTTACATCTTTTAAGCCCTTTTTACTTGCAGCAATAAGCTCCTCTGGAGTACCATTCCATGCTCCTCGTGTAGAGCCTACATGAGGTTTTTGAGCTCTATGAATCTCTTCATGAGCTCCAGGAGTATATGGTTCATCAAAAAAATATGTTGGCGTAGTGGTACTAGAAGCTAAGTTATCTAAACCTACACTAGCTGCTTTGTTTTTATACACTAAATGATGTCCTTGTCTTGTGGGATTTGGCCAAGGCATTAAGCCTAATGGGTCTATGTAAAAGTTTGAATTATCTATATAACTATATAAATTTGGCATTCCTCCTGAAAATCCAATAGGATCTTGACTCAAATAAACACCAATATCAGGACTGTAGAATCGATACCTATTATAATATAACCCAATCTCTTCATCTTCATACTGTCCTTGATATCTAAAAGGACAATCACTTGCAACACCTTTTGCTAACTTACGTATTTTACCGTAAATATCATACTCAACTTCCCAAGTTTTTTCTCCAGAAGAATTATACATTTCTACAGGAGTACCCAAATAATCTGTTATAATACTATACGTTTCATTTTTGGTTATTTTTGCCGCTGGCTTAAAAGTGCCTTCGTCAAAAATCCAAGTGATTAAATTATCTAATGGTTCTGGTTTGTCTTTTTTCAGTACTCCTTCTTCTTTAATTACAAGTTTTGGTCTCTCTTGTAAATTGTATTGCCACTCGTGGAGAGGTACGTTTCCGTCCCAGATAAAGCGGGTGATTTTTGCTTTATTATCTATAGACCCTTCGACTGCGCTCAGGGAGACAATACTGCGAGATGTTGATTTTAATTTAGCAGTACGTCTGCCTAAGGCATCGTACTCAAAACTTATAGTTTCGTTGTTAGGTTTGGTTACGCTTTTAAGCATGCCATTGCCTTGCCAAGTGTAGTCTCAATTGCCTTTATTGGTGATTTTATTGCAATGAACTTCTTTTAATTAATATTGGTGTTTAATAAATCATGTATTTTATTTCATAATTTCTATATTACTACCATGCTCTTTTAAAATATATTCTTCAATGTCTTGTAAACTATATTTTTTTTTATTTTTCACGGTCAGTTCAATTAATTTGAATTTTAAATCATAATTTTCGTTATATCCCGTTGGAATAACAGGCATTCTAGCCATATTAGTATTAAACAAAGCATTATTGATAGTTGGCATATCTAGCCCTAATTTTTTTCTTACTTTTATTAAATTAATTAATTCCATAGGAATTAAACCACTTGTTAAAAACTCTTCGTTTTCCCATTTTTCTCCTCGCTGTAAACCAATCCCATTTAAATGATATTCGCAGAGCTCGTCCCAATATTTAGACTCTATTTTAGAAAAATCATCCCAATTATCAATTAAATTTTGATAAATTCCATACCCTTTTCCATAATTGAATACTAGCTCTTTTACAGGATTGTTACCTAACCATTTATCAATTAAAAAATGTACTAATTGAGTACTTGGATAAACTTTTTGCGTTTTAAAGTTTTTATCTTTTAGATTATTTTCGTCAGTTAAATAATTTTTAGAAATTTCTATTAAGCTTTTTAATAAATCGTTTCTTTCAACATATAAACTATATTCGTAAACACCTTTTAAATGATCTATCCATTTATCTTTATTATGTCCATAAGTCCAAAAGACTGCTGTTCGCTCAAAATATTTCCAACAGTCTTTATTTCCTTGAAATAATAAGTTTTTTGCTCTAATATGTGTGCAATTTGGA
>NZ_JBSHNP010000011.1:0-531 GCF_053604675.1 Lacinutrix salivirga | reverse complement strand
TTGTTAGTATCACCATCAAGAGTAAGTGTTGCAGTAATATCACCACCTAATAAATCATCAGTAATGGTGATGGTGTTTACAGATACATCACCAGTATTAGTTACTGTAAATGTATAATCTATAACAGTACCAGCAGTCACACACTCTTCACCATTAGGCAATTCTGCAGATTTTACAATAGCAATACTAGCAGTAGTACATATCGTAACCTCAGTATTATCTTGATCGATGGTATAGGTATCTGTAGCTTCAACAGGATCAGTTCCGTTAGGTTCTAAACCAGCAGCAGTAACGTTATTGGTAATGTTTCCATTATCAATATCCGTTTGTGTTGCAGTGTATGATGCACCAGTAAAGATCCAAGTCTCGGAAGGATCTAGGATACTGTCGTTGTTAGTATCACCATCAAGAGTAAGTGTTGCAGTAATATCACCACCTAATAAATCATCAGTAATGGTGATGGTGTTTACAGATACATCACCAGTATTAGTTACTGTAAATGTATAATCTATAACAGTACCAGCAGTCACA
>NZ_JBSHNP010000010.1:0-307 GCF_053604675.1 Lacinutrix salivirga | reverse complement strand
CCTACTCTTACAAATGGTAATTATTTTTCTGAAACCGATGGTTCAGGAACCGCATTTAGTGCTGGAGATTTAATATCTAGCTCGCAAACCATTTTTATCTACAATCAAGTAGGAACTCCACCAAATAGCTGTGCTAACGAGTCTAGTTTTAATGTTACTATTTTAAGTGCGCCAGAAGTCGATTCGCTTCCTAATCAAATAGAATGTGCAAGTTTTACACTTCCTTCGCTTTCTCCTGGTAATAACTATTACAATGGCAGTTTGCTAGATACAACTACCACTCCTGTTTTACTTAATGAAGGTGATG
>NZ_JBSHNP010000009.1:0-353 GCF_053604675.1 Lacinutrix salivirga | reverse complement strand
AAAATAACAGGAAACCACTTATTAGAATTAGGTTTCAAACAAGGAAAATGGTTAAGACTAATAAAAACATACCTACAAGGTTTAAAAAATCTTGCAGGATAAAAGAAAATTAAACTACGCAAAAACAATACGTAGCATACTATAATATTTGTAGTGTAATCAAAATGTCATTCAGAGCATAGCGAAGAATCTCATTAAAAAAAGAAATAAAATGAACACAAAAATAACAGGAAACCACTTATTAGAATTAGGGTTCAAACAAGGAAAATGGATGAAAAATGCCATTACACATATAAACGAAAATAAATTAAACAACGACGAGATGCTTGCTTATTTAGAGCAATTTAAATCGC
>NZ_JBSHNP010000008.1:0-256 GCF_053604675.1 Lacinutrix salivirga | reverse complement strand
ATGGAACAGTTGCTGTAGATCCTAATACTGGTGTAATTACTTATACGCCTAACCCAGGATTTACTGGCGAAGATACTTTTGAGTATACCATCTGTGACGATGCTAATCCTGCACTTTGTGATACTGCTGTCGTTACTGTTACTGTGAATCCTGATGGATTCCCTAATACTACAAATGCTAACGACGATGCTTATAATACAACACCAACAACTCCTGTTGCTGGAAACGTATTAACTAATGATAATGATATCGAAGG
>NZ_JBSHNP010000007.1:0-624 GCF_053604675.1 Lacinutrix salivirga | reverse complement strand
GAACTTTTGTTAATATTATATCTGTAGGAATATTAAACTCTCTGTTATCTGCATTAGATTTTAAACCACTACTTCTTTCAACTTTCCAAGTTGCGGTAACTTGCCCGCTACCAGTTGCAGGTTGTATAGTCATTGTTAAATCTCCATCAAAGCGAGGTAAATTTAATGGATTAGGCACTGTATTATCTTCAATGCCTGCTTCTAAAATTGTACCATCACTACCTCCGAATATTACAGGAGGCCATGTTAAACCAAATCCTATACTTTTTTTAGAGGTATAAATTAAAATTTCTAAACCACTATTTGTAGTTTGTATCATTGAGAAATGTCCTCTTACTTTATTATCTTCATTTAGAAAAAGCTCTACTCTAAACGTTTCATCTCCATTTTGGGTTTCCCAAATACCCACAAATGAGTCATTAATGTTTTGGGCTTCTAAAGTGCTTGTAACACTTAAAAATAATGTTACTATTATAATTATAGGTTTCATTTTGTTTCGTTTTTTAGTTGTTACACGGTTTTTCTTTAATATTATTTATAGCATTAGCATTATAAGTTACTCTTGTAAAATCGTTAAAATTTTCATCAGTTTTATACATAGTTGCTCCCATATTTGCTTCATCC
>NZ_JBSHNP010000006.1:0-614 GCF_053604675.1 Lacinutrix salivirga | reverse complement strand
TAAGGTCTGGTCAACTACTGTGCCTAAAGCAATAATTACTATTTCTACAGATAATATGAAATCTGTAACAATTGCAGATTTAATTTTAGTTTTTTCTAATGCCAATATTTCAGCTTCACTTAGTTTATGATCTAAGCTATTCACTCGTTCTTTAGGTTCGTGAGGCACAAAGTACTCAAAGATTTTCTCGGCACCTTCATAGGCTAAGTACACACCTCCTAAAACCAAAACCACAGTTACTGCCCAAGGTAAAAATGCGCTTAATAAAAATGCAAGAGGCACGGTTTTTGGAAGCCTTTAGTTATATTTTAAATCCTGAACCTCCAAATATTACCAATACTGAGTTAGCTTTGGAATGGTTGGATAAAAAAGAAGAGTGGCAAAAGTTGAAAAATTTGTATTTTGAAGATAAAAATGCATTAATAAAAAAGACAAATACAGATAACAATATTGTATTAGCTGCCTTTTTACAGTTTATGGATGAAGCAAATATGGGAGCAACTATGTATAAAACTGATGAAAATTTTAACGATTTTACAAGAGTAACTTATAATGCTAATGCTATAAATAATATTAAAGAAAAACCGTGTAACAACTAAAAAACGAAACAAAAT
>NZ_JBSHNP010000005.1:0-746 GCF_053604675.1 Lacinutrix salivirga | reverse complement strand
AGTTTTAAAAAGTAAATCCCATTTGGTAAGGTTGCTAAATCCAATTGAGTGGTAAACGCCTGTGATAATACTTGCTGTCCTGCTACATTGTAGAGTTGTAGCTGTGTAATAGTCGCTGTACTACTAATTGTAAGTGTGTTTACAAAAGGATTAGGACTAACCGTTACTGCGTTATTTAAGTTATACTCCAACACACTTAAGGCACAATCTGGGTGATCAAAAGCATCTGTATAATTATCGACCAACTCACCTTGGAAGGTAAGCGTGGCTGTTTTACCTGTTGTTACAAAAGGAGTTATAAATAAAATATAAGTCTCATTGGCAGTAAGGTTTAAATAGCTATTAAAGCCACTTACACCACCACCACCACCACCACCTTGTGTAGGATGATCGCCTGAGCCTGTACATGCCATTGCCGAATTCCCAATTCCCACAGTATTACAACTTATCCAAGTTGCATTATTTAAATCGCTACAATCTGCATTAGGACCAAAAACAATAAATTCCCAATCCTCCTCAAGATCTGGGCAAATATAAAAGCCTAATTGGCCTGAATATTTGGGTGTAAATTTAAACCATGCAGAATCGGATTCCCATTGAGAGGCACTAGTCTGGTTTTGACAGGCCAAAGTAAAAGACCCATTAGCATCATCTATTGCTCCAGAACCATCCACAACAAAATATGTACTAATATTTGCATCGCATAAACGAATGGCATCCACGCAGTCGGCTTCGGCTTGGATTTG
>NZ_JBSHNP010000004.1:0-722 GCF_053604675.1 Lacinutrix salivirga | reverse complement strand
TCGACCTTGGGTGAAGTGTATCGAGAACTTCTGTTTATGGCTTCTCGATACTATTTGTTCATGCTTCACAAATCACTCGAAGTGACGAAACGGAAGCAAAGTGTGATATATTGGTTTTTAAATTTATGAGTTAGCACATCGCGTCAGTTCGAGTGGTTCGACCTTGGGAGAAGTGTATCGAGAACTCTTTAGCTCATGGCTTCTCGATACTATTTGTTCATGCTTCACAAATCACTCGAAGTGACGTTGCGGAAGCAAAGTGTGATATATTGGTTTTTTAATTTATGAGTAAGCACATCGCGTCAGTTCGAGTGGTTCGACTTTAGGAGAACTGTATCGAGAACTCTTTAGCTCATGGCTTCTCGATACTATTTGTTCATGCTTCACAAATCACTCGAAGTGACGAAACGGAAGCAAAGTGTGATATATTGGTTTTTAAATTTATGAGTTAGCACATCACGTCAGTTCGAGTGGTTCGATTTTAGGAGAAGTGTATCGAGAACTCTTTAGCTCATGGCTTCTCGATACAATTTGTTCGTACACTCACAAATCACTCGAAGTGACGAAACGGAAGCAAAGTGTGAAATATTGGTTTTTAAATTTATGAGTAAGCACATCGCGTCAGTTCGAGTGGTTCGATTTTAGGAGAAGTGTATCGAGAACTTCTGTTTATGGCTTCTCGATACTATTTGTTCATGCTTCACAAATCACTCGAAGTGACG
>NZ_JBSHNP010000003.1:0-298 GCF_053604675.1 Lacinutrix salivirga | reverse complement strand
TGGAAGTAGTGTAAAAGGACGACCACGAATAAGCAAAATAGGTAATCAAAAACTACGAAATTTATTATTTATGTGCAGTTTTAATGCTTGTAAATATAACAAAGCATGTAGAGAACTTTATGAGCGATTAGTAGCCAAAGGAAAGAGTAAAAAATTAGCGTTAATCGCAGTATGCAATAAGTTATTGAAACAAGCCTTTGCAATTGCTAAATCGGGATTAATATATGATGATTCTTACAGAAGTACTTTAGTGAAAAATTAATGAGTTTTTACTTGTTTTTTACCACAGTACTTTGTT
>NZ_JBSHNP010000002.1:0-353 GCF_053604675.1 Lacinutrix salivirga | reverse complement strand
AATCCGTGACCATAACAGTACGTAATAAAGAGCATCGTTTTTTTGATGCTCTTTTTATATTTACTAAAAGGCTTAAATTGTATAAAAAAACAAATATGTCTACAAAATACAAAGCAACAATGGAAGACACAGGCTATTTTGTAACAATTACAACAGTAGTTTGGGTAGATATTTTTACTCGGTTAAAGCAGCGATATGTAATTATAAACGCTTTAGATTATTGTAAAAAACAAAAAGGGTTAGAGATTTACGCCTATTGCATAATGTCAAGTCATATACATATATTATGTAAAGCAAAAGAAGGTTATTTATTGTCTAATATCATGCGTGATTTTAAAAAGCACACCTCAAAA
>NZ_JBSHNP010000001.1:0-200 GCF_053604675.1 Lacinutrix salivirga | reverse complement strand
ATTGCTAATACTACAGACGCCATCGTAGATATCAACAATACTTTTATCGGTCAACCCGTATCTGGTAATGTATTAACTAATGATGAAGATTTTGAAGGCGATAACCAAACTGTAACTGCTAACACCAATCCTACTAATGGTACTGTAACCATCTCTCCTACTGGTGAGTATACCTACACTCCTAACCCTGGATTTACTGG